>NZ_JBYITD010000048.1:0-65989 GCF_057708945.1 Nonomuraea sp. bgisy101 | reverse complement strand
AGACGCCCTCTCAGCCTGACCAACCGCACGATCAGCGTCCGCCCAGTCGACACCGGCGCACGGCCGCGCCCTCGGGCACGACCCCCGGAACGGCCCCGCTAAAGATCAAAAGCCCAGGCGGATGACCTGGGCTTTTGTATGGGTGGAGCCTAGGAGATTCGAACTCCTGACATCCTGCTTGCAAAACGGCCTGATCTTCAGGGACAACGACCTCGGCCTGCGCGGAGGACGGCCCGCGAGTGACCGTGGTTCACCGCTGGTGACCGCCCTTAATGGCACGCTAATGGCACGACGATCAGCACCCCAAGCTGGAACGAAGCTCGTCGAGTTGTTGCCTGAGAGCGTTGCGTTCGGCGATCAGCTCGGCCATCTCGTCCAGGGTGAAGAGTGTCTTGGAGGGGCCGTTCATGGTCCAGCCGTGCCCGCCGGGTTGCCAGAAGATCTCGACTTCGATGCCCTCGTACGGGTCTCCGCCTTCGGTCACGTCTTGTGAGGTCGTGACCTCGATGTTCTCGACGCGAAGCGACCAGTTGTCGCCGTCGTGGACATCGATCACCACGGGGGTCTCGTCTGGAAGCCCTTCGAGGTAGTCGCGAAGTGCGCGCACGGTCAGCATGTCCGCAGAATGGCATGGGATGCGTACCTGCGCACGGTGCTACCCCGCTGATCATCCCGTTCGCCGTCGACCCGCCCGCAGGGGAAGCGGGCCAGGGCCACGGGTACCAGATGGAGCGCCCCGCGGACGAACGATCTGGTACCCGTGGCCCTGGTCTGCTCGGCTTGTCCCGGGTCGGTGGCGGGCGGGATGATCAGCTCACCTCAGCCATTTACGGACATCTCAAACGAACGCAGCCCAAGCGATCATCCCGGAGCCGGAGTGCTCCCGCCGGAGGCTGCTCTTTCGAGAAGACACGGTGAGGGGCAAAGTGGGAGTCGATGCGGTCTTGATGAGAGTGGATCGTGCTGGAACGAGCCCTCGGCGAAGAAGGTTCGTTCCGGTTGGCCCTGTTGTGGGTGACAGGGACGACGTCTTCGTGCGCTTGGTGGATCGGGCACGCGGGCGCAGCATGGTGCCCATGCTGGAGCGCGTAGATCCATATGGCGACCTGATCCTTACCAGTGAGGAGATCCCGCAGCTTCTCGCAGAGCTGGACTACCTCACTGGGCTCGCAGAGACCGCCGGCGAACGTGACGTCCTGGCGAACATGGCGCGCTTGGCCGCCGTCTGCAGGGAAGACGCCGCACTCGAACTCCACCTCGTTGGCGATTGATGCGGCTGGGCTACGGCAAGGTGCGGCCCGTGCCGTCCGGCGGCCGGGACCGGCCCCAAGGCCGCACGCCCGGCAGCCGAGCGGCGGAGGGCCGCGAGGCGGCGCGGAGCGCCGCCCTTGATACCCCATGAGAACAATTCGGCAGTGATCTGGATCAGCGTCTGAACCGATCGTCTTGCGGGTGGTAGAACGCTGGGTGTGGACGATCGTCGGGACCGCCTGCGGGCACTGGGTGAGTTGCTCCGACGACTGCGCAAGGATGCCGGCCTCACTGGGAAGGATCTGGCGTCGCGGGCCGGCGTGACTCAGCCGACGATCTCGCAGATCGAAACGGGCCAGTTGCTGCCGCTGCCTGAGACGGTTGAGCGTCTCGTGGAAGCTCTGGAGCTTTCCAGGGAGGCGCGAGCTGAGTTGGATGCTCTGCTCACACGCCTGCGGGACGAGGTCTCGCGGCTGAAGGGTGGCTTGGCGGGTCGGGAGTCGGCGAACGCGGCCCGAGTCCGTGCGGCGCATCGGGTGGCCTCGTTCCAATCGGCAATGATTCCGGCCCTGCTCCAGACGGCCGAGTATGCGCGGTTGCTCTCTCGATCGGGAGGGACGTCGATGAAGAGGCCGTGTCCCGGGCCGCGGCTGTCCGCGTCGAGATGCAGAGCATCCTCTTCCAGCCAGGGCGGGAGTTCTCGTTCGTCCTCACGGAGGGGGCCGGCTACCTGACCAAGTACCTCACCAAGTCGCTCGGCGACCCGCTCGACCCCGACGACGAGGACCAGGCGCGCCGCGACCACGTCACCCGCATGCTCGACGCCCTGCGCTACGAACCATGCTCGCCCACCTGCCCCAACTGGCTCCGCTACGGCGTCCAGCCCAAGGACGCCAAGCGGGGGATGACTCCCGGCCACTGCCGCGGCAAAGCACACCGACCCGAATACCTCGGCTACGCGGGCCGGCGCGTCCTGGTCTCCCGCAAGTGGTCCAACAAGACCCTCCGCGAGCACAAGCAGGACCGCCGTGCCTGGGCCCTGGAACTCCTCGGCCTCGACGACCCGGCCGCCAACGACCGCCACCGCTACATCTGGCACCCGGTCTCCAGCAGCGACCCGACCCGGACGACTCGCGCCGAGCAGCTCCAACGAGGCATCGCCCGACGCCAGCAGTTTCCGCGCCAGCCTCCTCACCCTTGAAGCCAGGGCGACAGGCGAGCCACCCCCAGACTCCTCGGCAACCGCAAGGGAGGCAGCGTGATGGACAAGCTTCTGAGCGTCGACGAGGCCGCCGACCTTCTCAACACCTCGCCCCGCTTCGTCCGTCGGCTGATCGCCGAACGACGGATCGAGTTCGTCAAGTACGGCCGGCCCGTCCGCATCCGCGAGTCGGCGCTGACCGCCTTCGTCGTCGCTGGGACTGTCGAGCCCATGCGTCCCGCCGATGTCGCTCCGAAGCAAGGGAGGGCAGCCTGATGGCGAACAAGGACGGCCACCGCCGTTTCGGCAGCATCCGCAAGCTGCCCTCCGGCCGCTTCCAGATCCGCTACCCGGTCCCGATGGACAGCTCAGAACCGGCCAGACGACCTACGCGACCAAGGGCGACGCCGATCGGGCGCTCACCCTGATCGAGGCTCAGATCATCTCGGGTGAGTGGACCGACCCGGAGCGCGGCAAGGTGCAGCTCGGTGACTACGCCCGCAGGTGGATCAGCGAGCGTCCCGGTCTGCGTCCCAAGACGATCGAGGGCTATACCTGGCTCCTCGACCGCCATATCGCGCCCAGCCTCGGCGGAGTGGCGGTGGGCAAGCTGACGACACCGATGATCCGCAGCTGGCGGGCCGACCTGCTCGCCAAGGGCACGTCCGTCTCGACAGCGGCCAAGGCATACCGCCTGCTGCGGGCCGTGCTCATGACGGCCGCGGACGAAGACAAGCTCATCGCTCGGAACCCGTGCCGGATCAAGGGCGCGGATAACGAGCACACCCCCGAACGGCCCATCCTCACGCTGGCCCAGGTCTTCGAGCTGGCCGACCGCATGGCCGACAGGCGCTTCAAGGCGCTGATCCTCCTGACGACCTTCGCGAGCCTGCGATGGGGTGAGGTGATCGCCCTCCGCCGTGGGAGTCTCGACCTGACCGCGCGAACGGTCACTGTCCGCGAACAGCTCCTCGAACTCGACGGTGGCACGATGCAGCTCGGGCCGCCCAAATCGCGAGCCGGCCGGCGCACCGTCGCGATCCCCTCGGTCATCATTCCGGCGCTGATCGAACACCTGGCGACCTACGTCGACGAGCCCGACGACGCGTTCGTGTTCCTCGGCAAGCGCGGCGCTTTCCTGCGAGGCGGCAACTTCCGGCGCGAGGCCAAGTGGGCGGAAGCGCTGAAGGAGATGGGCCTCCAAGGGCTGCACTTCCATGATCTACGGCACACGGGCAACACCCTGGCCGCGCAGTCCGGTGCGAGCATCGCGGATCTCAAGGCGCGGATGGGCCACGACAGCGACCGGGCCGCCCTGATCTACCAGCACGCGACCCGCGACGCCGACCAGAAGATCGCCGACGCTCTCAGCACCCGTGTGAAGGCCGAGCGGAAGAAGGCGAGGAAGAAGCGGGCCGGAGGCTAATGGCACGTTAATGGCACGAACGCCCCGCACCATGATCGGTGTCGGGGCGTTTGTACTGGTGGAGCCTAGGAGATTCGAACTCCTGACATCCTGCTTGCAAAGCAGGCGCTCTGCCAACTGAGCTAAGGCCCCTGAAACGCCGTCTGACCTGCGAAACGCCAGCGCACTCGGACAGCTTCGGCTGTACACCGTAGCAACAGCATACGGGCTCTCGCCACCCGATGTGCCCTCCCCGCCCCGGGTGTGCGCCGGCGTGCGGACGGGCCGGGGCGGGGTGTCGCTGGTCAGGGGGTTCCTGTGCGAGCGGCGGCCGGGCGGCTATCTGATGGACAGCCTGATCGGGTCGAGGAGGAGGTGGGGCCTGAGGCTGTCGCGGGTCTGGGTGGCGGGTGCGGGCGCCTGGACCGCGGGCTCAGCGGTTTCCTCCCAGCAGGAGAAGCCGAGGACCGCGGCGGGGTAGCCGCCCGCGTATCCGGCGGCCGTCTTGCCCGCGGGAAGCCTGCAGGTGTAGCTGGCGCTGCCTTCGGGGTCGTTGGGGACGATCCTGAACTCCGTCACGATCTCTCCGGTGACGGGCGCTCCGCCGTAGGACTCGCACCACACGCCTGTGACGACGGCGGCCGCTTCGTCCCGCTGGATGTCGTAGCACCCGTAGACGGGGACGGGGACCGGGATGGGGGCGGCGTGGACGGGGGTGGCGAGCAGGCCGCTGGTGCCGACGGCGGCGGCGGCCAATAGGGAAAGGGCGTGCGGAAGACGCATGAAGTACCTCTCACGGGATGAGTCCGTTGCGATCATGAGTGATCACGCAACGCGACATACCCGATTACAGAGAGTGACTAACCGTCAGCCCTGAGCGACGGCCACGGCGGGCGGGTCGTATTTGCCGCCGAGGACCAGTTCGGGGAACTCCGCCAGCGAGTCGAGGATGTGTGTGGCCCCGCCCTTCAGGAGGCGGTCTCGGCTGTGGACACCCGTCATGAGTCCGGCGATCAGCGAGGCGCCGGCCCGCCGTCCGGCCAGCATGTCGTTCTCGGAGTCGCCGACGACGGCGACCTGCCGTACGTCCTCGACGCCCAGCCGGAGCACCGCGTGGAGCACCATGTCAGGCCATGGCCTGCCGCGGCCCGCGTCCTCGGGGGCGATGGCGAGGTCGATCTTGTCGTGCCAGCCGAGCACGCCCAGCACCCTGCTCAGCGTCGTACGGCTGAAGCCGGTGATCAGTGCGATGTGGATCCCTGAGCCCCTGAGCTTGTCGAGAGCTTCAGTGACTCCGGGCACGGTGACGAGACCCGCCCGCTCGATGGCGCCTTCGTAGGAGCGCTCGAACGTCAGGTTGGCGGCCTGCGCCTGGGCCTCGTTTCCCGGGAAGATCCCACGGAAGACATCGATCTTGGGGCACCCACGGGACCGGTGCACGTGGACCATGGCCCGCGCGTACGCACCGGTCCCCGGGACGATGCCCTGGGTGGCGATCGCCTCGGAGAACGCTCGTTCGACCGTGGCGATGTCGCCGATCGTGGTGCCGGCGAGGTCGAGACAGACCAGCTTGATGGGGCCGGACTCGGTCATACCCTCGTCGCCACGATCGTTAGTTCTCGCTGCCGGTCGCCTCGGTCCAAAGATCGAGCTCGGCGCGGTCGGCCTGCACCTTACGCCAGATCAGCAGCCCCCCGAGGGCGAGCAGCGCCAGAACGAGCAGCTTCTTCACGGTGTGACCCCACTTCTTCGACGGTCTCACCTGCCGGGGTGAGACAACGCCCGGTTGCAACGGTTGCACAGCAGCCTAGCAAGGCTTGGCGATGCTCCCCCGGGTGCGGACCTATCCAGTTCTACCCAATCTTCCGATACGACGGCGCCATCGGCGAGGCGTATCGGCTCCGCGTCCCATCTTGGACAGGTCCTTTGCAAACCCCAGGGGGGTATGTTACGTTCCTCGGCGTTCACTGATACCCCCATGGGGTACAAGGAAGGGAGTGGCCATGTCGCAGTCACGGAGGTGGTGGGCGCTCGTCGTGCTCGCCGCCGCGCAGTTCATGGTGATCATGGATACGTCGATCATCGGCGTCGCCCTTCCCGAGATGCAGCGCGACCTCGGGTTCAGCCAGGGCGGTCTGCAGTGGGTGTTCAACGCCTACGTCGTCGCGTTCGGCGGGCTGCTCCTGCTCGGCGGCCGTCTGGCCGACCTGTTCGGGGCCCGCAGGATCTTCTCCACGGGCTGGGTGATCCTGACGGCGGGCTCGGTCGTCGCCGCCGCCGCGGGCACCGCATGGGTGGAGATCCTCGGCCGCGCCGTCCAGGGCGTCGGAGGGGCGTTGATCGCGCCCGCCGCGATGACGTTGCTGATGATGCTGTTCGGGAGCGACCAGCGCGAGCTGGGCAAGGCCATGGCCCTGTACGGCGCGGCGGCCCCCGCGGGCGGCACGGCGGGCGTGTTCCTCGGCGGCGTGATCACCGAGTGGCTCAGCTGGCCGTGGGTGTTCATCGTGTACGTCCCGATCGGCCTGATCACGCTGGCGGCCATTCCCGCGCTGCTGCCGGCCACGCAGGCCAGGCGGGGCTCGGTGGACGTGCTCGGCGCCGTCACCGTCACCGGCGGCATCGCGCTGGCCGTCTACGCGATCGTCCAGGCAGCGGAGCGCGCGCCGCTGATCGAGGCGGCCGCCGCCATCGCCCTGCTGGTGGTGTTCCTGATCAGGCAGCGCAGCGCCCGTGAGCCGCTCATGCCGCTGAAGATCTGGCGCACGCCGGGCCTGGCCCCCGCGAACCTGGCCATGGCGCTGCTGGGCGCCGCGTGGATCCCGATGTGGTACTTCCTGAACCTGTTCCTGCAGCAGGGCCTCGGCTATGGCGCCTTCGCCAGCGGGGCCGCGCTGCTGCCGATGACGGTCGCGGTGATGATCTTCATGATCGGGATCACCGCGCGGCTGCTCGGCCGGTTCGGCGCCAAGCCGCTCATCGTGCTCGGGCTCGCCGTGCTGGCGGTCGGCGTGGGCGCTCTGGCCTTCAGCGGGTCGGCGTTCCTGCCCGCGAGCCTGGTGTCGGCGGTCGGCATGTCCTTGGCGTACATCCCGGCGATGATGTCGGCGCTGTCGGGGGTGGCCCCGGAGGAGAGCGGGCTGGCGTCGGGCATCGTCAACACCACCTACAACGTGGGGTCGGCGCTGGGGCTGGCGGTCATGACCGCGATCGCCACGTCGCGGGAGGACGGCTTCGACGCCGCCTTCGTCGGCGCCGGGGTGGTGGCCGCGGTGGGCGCGCTGCTCACGCTGGCGCTCATGCGGCGCCCCGCGCGGGTCCCGCAGGAGCCCGCCGCGCATGTGTAGCCGTCCGTACGGCAGGCCGGCCCACACGCCACCCCCGGCACGGGGCCGGCCTCCGTCCAGGGATACGCCTCACCGAGCGCACGGGGCCCGGGCCCCAACGGAAGGCCGACACCCCGCACAGGGCCCGGGTCCCGGCAGAAGGCCGACGCCCCGCACGTGGCCCCGGTCCCGGCGGAAGGCCGACATCCGGACCCGCGCGGGGCCCGGATTCCCAACGGAAGGTCAAGAAATCCAGGCCGATGGAATACCCTAGGGGGGTACGGTGTTATGCTTGAGGAAGAGGGAGGCGAGAACCATGGCTGGATACACCGGCAACAAGCAAGACCACCTCCGGCGCCTGCGCCGGATCGAGGGCCAGGCCAGGGGCCTGCAGCGGATGGTCGAGGACGACAAGTACTGCATCGACATCCTCACCCAGGTGTCGGCCGCCACGAGCGCGCTCCAGTCCTTCGCCATCTCTCTTCTGGAAGAGCATCTCGCCCACTGCGTCGCGGAGGCCACCATGAAGGGCGGCCCCGAGGCCGAGGCGAAGGTCAAGGAAGCCACCGACGCGATCGCGCGACTGGTCCGTTCGTAACCCGCATACCCAGCGACAGCACAGCGACAGGGAGATATGGACATGAGCACCGCCACCTACACCGTCAACGGCATGACCTGCGGCCACTGCGTGAGCTCGGTGAAGGAAGAGGTCGGCGAGGTCGCGGGCGTGACGGGCGTCGAGGTGGACCTGGCCTCCGGTCTGCTGACCGTCGAAAGCGCCTCCCCCGTCGACAAGGACCGGATCGTCGCCGCCGTCGAGGCGGCCGGATACGAAGTGGCGCATCAGTCGTGAACACACCAGCCAAGCTCGTCGTCTACGTCTCCAGCCTCGCCGTCGTCTTCGGCGCGGCGCTGGGTGTGGGCAGCGCGGTCGGTGAGGTCGGCACGCCGCCCAAGGCGAGCACCCACACCGGGACCGGCGCACACACCGGGTCCACCACTGACACCGGGTCCACCACTGACACCGGGTCCACCACTGACACCGAGGCCACCACTCACGCCGTCGGCACAGCCGACCCCACCGCCCGGCCCGAGACCGCCGGCCACGGGGAAAGCACCGGCCACGGGGAATCCGCAGGCCACACCGACAGCGCCGAGGCGACCAAGACGGCCACGACGTCCCAGGATACCCCCGGGGGGCTCCAGGTGTCCGAGAACGGCTACACGTTCACACCGGCCACCAACACGCTGAAGGCAGGGCAGCCGACCGACTTCAGCTTCACCGTCACGGGCCCTGACGGGCGTCCCGTCACCGGCTACGAGGTCCAGCACGAGAAGAAGGTCCACTTCATCGTCGTCTCCCGCGACCTGAACACCTTCCAGCACCTCCACCCCGAGGAAGGCGCCAACGGCGTCTGGACGGTCAAGCTGACTCTCCCCGAGGCGGGCGTCTACCGCGCCTACGCCGACATCCTGCCCACGGGCGCGAGCGCCATGACGCTCGGCGCCGACCTGTTCGCCGCCGGCGACTACGCGCCGAAGCCGCTGCCCGCGGTCAGCCGTACCGCCGAGGTCGACGGATACACCGTGACGCTCGACGGCGACCTGGTGCCAGGGCAGGCCGGCAAGCTGACGCTGACGGTCGCCAAGGACGGCAAGCCCGTCACCGACGTGCAGCCCTACCTCGGCGCGCTCGGCCACCTGGTCGCGCTGCGCGCCGGCGACCTCGCCTACCTGCACGTCCACCCCGAGAAGGACAGCCTCACCTTCTACGCCGAGGTGCCCAGCAGGGGCGACTACCGGCTGTTCCTCGACTTCAAGCACCAGGACAAGGTCCGCACGGCCGCCTTCACGGTGAAGGTCGGCGACGCGACCGCGACATCGACCACCGCGCCCACAACACCGCCCACCGCTGAGCCCGCCGAGCCTGACGGCCACGGCCACAGCCACTAGACGCCGCCGGAAGGAGAAGCTGATGGCCACCGAGACAGCCGTCGAACTCTCGATCGGCGGCATGACCTGCGCTTCCTGCGCCAACAGGATCGAGCGCAAGCTCAACAAGATGGAGGGCGTGACCGCCACCGTCAACTACGCCACGGAGAAGGCGAAGGTCACCTTCCCCGACGGGCTCGACCCGCAGCTGCTGGTCGCCGAGGTGGAGAAGGCCGGGTACACCGCCGAGTTCCCCAGGCAGCAGGCCGAGGGGCAGCGCGAGGCCGAGGAGGAGGACGAGCTCAGGCCGCTGCGCAACCGGCTGATCACCTCCGTGGTGCTGGCCGTGCCGGTGATCGCGATGGCGATGATCCCGCCGCTGCAGTTCACCAACTGGCAGTGGTTGTCGCTGACGCTGGCCGCGCCGGTCGTGGTCTACGCGGGCTGGCCGTTCCACAAGGCCGCGTGGACGAACCTGCGCCACGGCGCCGCGACCATGGACACGCTGGTGTCCATCGGCACCCTGGCCGCCTTCGCGTGGTCGGTGTGGGCGCTGTTCCTCGGTACGGCGGGCACGCCCGGCATGACGCACCCGTTCGAGTTCACGATCGCCAGGACCGACGGCTCGGGCAACATCTACCTCGAGGCCGCGGCGGGCGTGACGGCGTTCATCCTGGCCGGGCGCTACTTCGAGGCCAGGTCGAGGCGCAAGGCGGGCGCCGCGCTGCGCGCGCTGCTCGAGCTGGGCGCCAAGGACGTCGAGCTGGTGGACGGGCGGCGCGTCCCTGCCGAGCGGCTCAAGGTCGGCGACCGCTTCGTCGTGCGGCCAGGCGAGAAGATCGCCACGGACGGTGTGATCGAGGAGGGCTCGAGCGCGGTCGACGCCTCGATGCTGACCGGCGAGTCCGTGCCCGTCGAGGTGCGGCCCGGCGACCGCGTGGTCGGCGCGACGGTCAACGCGGGCGGCCGCCTGGTCGTCAGGGCGGAGAAGGTGGGTGCGGACACCCAGCTGGCCCAGATGGCCAAGCTGGTGGAGGACGCGCAGACCGGCAAGGCCGAGGTCCAGCGGCTGGCCGACAGGATCTCCGGCATCTTCGTCCCCATCGTGATCGCCCTGGCGGTCGGCACGCTCGGCTTCTGGCTGGGCACCGGCGGCGGCGCGGGCGCGGCGTTCACCGCGGCGGTCGCCGTGCTGATCATCGCCTGCCCCTGCGCGCTGGGCCTGGCCACGCCCACGGCGCTGCTGGTGGGCACGGGCAGGGGCGCGCAGCTGGGCATCCTGATCAAGGGCCCCGAGGTGCTCGAGTCGACCAGGAAAATCGACACGGTCGTCCTGGACAAGACCGGCACGGTCACCGAGGGCAGGATGACGCTGACGGCCGTCCACCTGACCGAGGGCGAGAACCGCGAGGAGGTGCTGCGTCTGGCGGGAGCGCTGGAGCACGCCTCCGAGCACCCGATCGCGCAGGCGGTCGCCAGGGCCGCCGAGTCGGACGCGACGGTGGAGGACTTCGCCAACGTCGAGGGGCTGGGCGTGCAGGGCATCGTCGACGGGCACGCCGTGCTCGTGGGCCGCCCGAGGCTGCTGGCCGAATGGTCGCAGCACCTGCCCGAGGATCTGGCGCAGGCTCTGGAGCGGGAGCAGGAGGCGGGCCGTACCGCCGTGGCGGTCGGTTGGGACGGCAGGGCGCGCGCGGTTCTCGTGGTGGCCGACGTCGTCAAGCCGACCTCCAAGGAGGCGATCCAGCGGCTGCGGGCGCTGGGCCTGACTCCCGTGCTGCTCACCGGCGACAACGAGAAGGTCGCGAGGACGGTCGCGGCGGAGGTGGGGATCGACGAGGTCATCGCCGACGTCCTGCCCGCCGACAAGGTCGATGTGGTCAAGCGGCTGCAGGACGACGGCAGGACGGTCGCCATGGTGGGCGACGGCGTCAACGACGCCGCCGCGCTCGCCCAGGCCGACCTGGGCCTGGCGATGGGCACGGGCACGGACGCGGCGATCGAGGCCTCCGACCTCACGCTGGTCCGCGGCGACCTGCGGGTGGCCGCCGACGCGATCAGGCTCTCGCGCAGGACGCTGGCCACGATCAAGGGCAACCTGTTCTGGGCCTTCGCCTACAACGTGGCCGCGCTCCCGCTAGCCGCGCTCGGCCTGCTCAACCCGATGATCGCCGGTGCCGCGATGGCCTTCTCCAGCGTCTTCGTCGTCACCAACAGCCTGCGTCTTCGCGGCTTCAAGTAGTCCCCAGCGGACGGCCGGCGCCATCGCGGCGCCGGCCGCCGCGAACATGCCGCCCAGCACCAGCCAGCCGGGCGTGCCCCAGCCGATGACGAGACCGGTGAGCAGGACGGGGCCCGCCATCCTGGCGATGGCGGTGCTGATGCCGAAGAAGCCCTGGTACTGGCCCTGCTTGTCGGCGGGCGCGAGACCGAAGCTGATCTCCCAGGCGCCCGACGCGAGCATCATCTCGCCGAGCACCTGCAGCAGCGCCGCGGCCAGCAGGAGCATGACCGTGTCGCCCTGCGAGAACACCACACAGGAGACGAACAGCACCAGCCCGGCCAGCCGTACCGCTCGGGAGGCCGAGGCCAGGTCGACCACCCTGCGCGCGACGCGCACCTGGAACAGCACGACGCACACGGTGTTGAGCACGAGCACGGCGGAGACGGTCCACGCGGGCGCGTCGGTCCGCTGGACGATCCAGAGGGGCAGCACCAGGCTGATCAGCGGCCGGTAGAGCAGCATGACCGTGTTGAGCAGCGTGATCACCGCGTACGGCCGGTCGCGCAGCACCGCGAGGCGTGGCTCCCCCTTCACCCTGGCCACCGCCGGTACGGCGGGCACCCTGGTGAGCACCGCCGCCGCCACCAGATAGCTCGCCGCGTCCACGGCGAAGACGGCCAGGTAGGCCGTCGAGGTGTCGAAGTGCAGCGCCAGGCCGCCGAGGCCGGCCCCAGCGGCGAGCCCGCCGTTCAGCGTCGACTGCAGCACCGCCCGCACGTGGGTGCGCTCGGCGGGCGGCACCAGGCCCGCGAGCAGCGCCTGCTGGGCGGCCGACAGGCCCGTCTGCGCGCTCGCGTAGAGGCACACGGCCAGCACGAACAGCGGGAACGAGCGCACCACGAGGAACGAGCCGACTCCCGCGGCCGTCGCCACCGCCAGGAGCACCGCCACGCCGCGCGGCCCCCGCCGGTCGGCCAGGTTGCCGAGCGGGACGCCGGCCACCGTGCCGACGGCCCAGCCGATGGTCAGGCCGAGGCCGATCTCGACCGGTGACAGGCCCACGATCCTGCTGAAGTACAGCGTGGAGGTGACGACGTAGGCGCCGTCGCCTATCGCGTTCGACAGCTGGGCCAGGGTGAGGACGCGGCGCGGGTTCATCTACTTGAACGATTCCGGCGTCATGTGGGTGATCACGCCGATGCGGTTCCATGCGTTGATGGTGGTGATCTGCACCACCAGCGCGGCCAGGTCGGCCTCGAAGAACACCTTGGCCGCCCGCGCCCACACCTCGTCGGAGACCGAGCCCGTACTCAGCCTGGTGCCCGCCTCGGTGAGCGCGAGCGCGGCCCGCTCCGCCTCGGTGAAGCAGGGCGCCTCCTGCCACACGGCCACGGCGTTGATCCGCGCGTCGCTCTCGCCGCCCTCCTTGGCGTCCCTGCTGTGCATGTCGACACAGTAGGCGCATCCGTTGATCTGGCTGGCGCGCAGTCGTACCAGCTCGAGGAGGGGCTTGGGCAGGCCGCTGGCCGCGATGTACTTCTCCAGTCCCGCCATTGCCCTGTACGCCTCGGGGGCGAGCTTCCCGAGGTCCATTCTCTGCGTCATACGGCCAGACTAGGGTGGCGCCTTGGCCGCCTGTAAGCTCCAATTTCTAATCGATCGATTGGGCCAAGATGGAATTCCACGTCAGCCTCAGTGGCAGGGGTGAGCTGGCCGCTCAGATCTACCGTCAACTGCGTGACGCCATTCTCGACGGCCGGCTCAGAGAAGGCGAGAGGTTGCCGCCCACACGGGAGCTCGCGAGCAGCCTCGACGTCGCCCGCAACACCGTGGCCGTCGCCTACGACCGGCTGATGGCCGACGGATTCCTGGTCGGCAGGGCGGGCGCGGGCACGTTCGTGTGCGCGCCGGCACGCGCGGCCCTGGGGCGCAGGGCGCCTCAGGGGAGCGGCGTGCAGCCGCGGGCGGTGTGGCGCTCGATCCCGTCCAAGACCACCACGCGCACGCCTCCCGCTTTCGACTTCAGGGTCGGCACTCCCGACCTGCGGCTGTTCCCGATGGAGACGTGGCGGCGCCTGGTCGCCAGGGAGCTGCGGGTCTCGGCGGCCGGCTACCTGGCGCCGGAGGGTCACGCGGGCCTGCGCGGCGCCATAGCCCGCTATTTCGGGATCGCGCGGTCGGTCAGAGCGGCGCCCGACGACGTGATCGTCACGCAGGGCGCCCAGCAGGCGCTCGATCTCATCGGCCGCGTGCTGATCGAGCCGGGCGACTGCGTGGCGGTGGAGGAGCCGGGCTACGCGCCGGTCAGGCGTCTGTTCCACTCGCTCGGGGCGCGCGTCGCGGGCGTGCCCGTGGACGCGGAGGGGCTGGACGTGACGGCCATCCCCCGCGCCGCCCGGCTGGTCTACGTCACCCCCTCGCACCAGTTCCCGCTCGGGACGCCGATGTCGCTGGCCCGCCGTACGGCGCTGCTGGCGTGGGCGGAGCGGCGCGACGCGGTGGTGATCGAGGACGACTACGACAGCGAGTTCCGCTTCGAGGACCGCCCGCTCGAACCGCTGCAGAGCCTGGACCGCAGCGGGAGGGTCGTCTACGTGGGCTCGTTCTCCAAGACGCTGGCCCCGATGCTGCGGATCGGCTTCCTCGTCGCCCCCGCCTCCCTCCAGCCCGCGTTGCGCACCGCCAAGCAGCTGACCGACTGGCACGGCGAGGCGACCTCGCAGGCCGCGCTGGCCAGGTTCATCGACGAGGGGCTGCTGGCCAGGCACGTGCGCAAGGCGACGAGGGTGTACGCGGCCAGGCACGCGCGCATCGCCGCCTTCCTGGCCGACCGGCTCGAACTGGTGCCCTCGGCGGCCGGGCTCCACCTGTGCGCGAGGGGCGAGGTCGACCTCGCAGGGGCGCCCGAGGTCGCGGTCGAGGACCTGGCGACCTATTACGCGGGCGTCCCCGAGCCCGGTGTGGTTCTGGGCTACGGTGGCATCTCACTCGAACACATCGACGAAGGACTGCGCAGGCTCTTCGCGAAGGGGAACAGGGGGCGCCGGTGAACGATCTCGGCCTGCTTCGCGAGCGCGGCTTCGCCTTGTTGCTGGCGGCCAGGACCGTATCCGTCATCGGGAGTTCCTTCGCACCCGTCGCCCTGGCCTTCGGCGTGCTCAGCCTGCCGGGCGCCGACGCCACCACGCTGTCGGTCGTGCTGGCCGCGGAGGCGGTGCCGATGGTCGTGTTCATGCTGATCGGCGGCGTGATCGCGGACCGGCTGCCGAGGAACAGGGTGATGCTGGCCGCCGACCTGCTGAGCGCGGCGGCGTTCACGAGCCTGGCCGTCATGCTGCTGGTCCACTGGACACCGCTGCCCGCCCTGGTGATCGCCGCCGCGCTCAGCGGCATCGCGGTGGCGATCATGTTTCCCGCGCTGACGGGGATCATCCCCGACGTCGTTCCCTCCGAGCGGCTGCAGACGGCCAACGCGCTGCTCGGCCTCGGCGCGAACGCGGGGCGGGTGGTCGGGCTGGTGCTGAGCGGAGCCGTGGTCGCGCTGGTCGGCAGCGGGTGGGCGCTGGTGATCAGCGGCGCGATGTTCGCGGTGGGCGCCGCCTGCGTCGCAGGGCTCAGGCTCAGGCCGCACGGAAGGTCGGCGGGGCCCGGCCACTCGGTGCCGGCCGACCTGCGGGACGGGTGGCTCGAGTTCAGGTCCCGCCAGTGGCTGTGGGTGGTCGTCGCCCAGTTCTCCGTGCTGGTCATGGCCATGCAGGCGGCGCATGGCGTGCTCGGCCCGCTGATGGCCAAGCAGAGCCTCGGCGGCGCGCCCGCGTGGTCGGTCGTGCTCGCGGGCGAGGCCGTCGGGATGATCGGCGGGGTGGTGCTCGCGATGCGGCTGCGTCCCAGGCGGCCGATCCTGCTCGGGACCCTGCTGACGCTCCCCACGGCGCTGCCGTACCTGCTGCTGGGGGTGGGGGCGCCGCTCTGGACGGTGGTGGCGGGTGCGGCGGTGATGGGCGTCTGCATGGACTGCTTCGGGGTGCTGTGGCAGACCACGATGCAGCGGGAGATCCCCACGGAGTCGCTGTCGAGGGTCAGCTCCTACGACGCGCTCGGCTCGCTGATGTTCGGCCCGATCGGGCTGCTGGTGGCGGGCCCGGTCGCCATCGTGATCGGGCCCGCCCCCGCGCTGCTGGGCTGCGCGGCCATCGTCGTCCTGTGCGGTCTGGCCGCGCTGCTGTCCCCCGGCGTGCGCGGCCTCACCGCTCGATGACTAGAGGAGTGCCGCGACGGCGCCGGCGGTCTCGGGGTGGGCGGCCAGCAGGCTCGCGACCTCGGGGTGCCCGGCGGCTGCTCCGTCGTCGTCCCCGCCCTGCCGCCACTCGCCCGTGCACCCGAGCACCGCGGCGACGGCGTCCGTGGCCGCGGGGTGGGCGGCCAGCAGATCACTGACCGGGCCCGCCACGACAGGCGTGGCCGACGGCGGCGCGGCCTGCGCCGACCACGGCGGCACCCACGCGTCGACGGCGGCCAGCGTGCCAGGGAAGGTACGGCCGGCCTCGCGCACCAGCGAGGGCACCAGCTCGGGAGCCTCGTTGCGCAGGGCGGTGATCAGCTGTGGCAGCCACGGGATCAGCACGTCGTCTGGCAGCCGCCCGAACGCGTTCGACAGCACCTCGACGACGAAGGACGTCAGCACGGGAGCGGACTCCAGCGCCTGCACGAAGCCGGAGACGTAGAGCGGCACCGACGGCACGACGAGCGGGTTGTCCAGCAGGTCGTCGGCGAGCGCCCGCAGCCCCGCCATGGACAGCAGGCCGAGCTGGAACTTCGCCGTCCACAGCAGCGCCACCTTCGCCGGCACCTCGGGATGCGACTGCTGCACGGCGAGCTCCAGCTGCGCCCTGTCACAGCCCAGGGACAGCGCGAGGCTCTCCATGGAGAACAGGAACCCGAGCATCGCGCCGACCTGCCTGACGCCTGACTCCTCGTCGATGAAGGCGGTGGGCAGCAGCGTGCAGTAGTGGGCGTAGCCCGTGGTGACGAACGCCTGGCACCAGCCGGGCAGCCCGTTGCCCGCCGACCTGTAGTAGGCCAGCAGCCTCCTGATCCTGCGCAGCACCTCCGGCGCGTCGTCGACGGTCCGCTCGGCCGACAACAGCTCCACCGCGCGAGCTCCGAGCTCGTCGGTGAACCTGCGGCTGCCCAGGAACAGGATGGAGTCCTCCACCGCGGCGAGCACCTTGGCGGCGGTCGCCTTCTGGTCCCACGCGGCCGTGCGGAGCCGCTGCTCCAGCACCTGCTCGACGGTCACGCCCTCGTAGCCGAGCTCGATCAGGTCCCGCTGGTGCTTGCCCAGCCACAGGTCCCAGCTCTCCTGGATGGACCGCTCGCCCAGCACGCGTGAGCCCATGATGGGCTTCACCGCGCCCTCGGGCAGCAGGTAGCGCAGCATCCACAGCAGGTCCGAGCACGGCACCAGCTCGGGGTTGGCGTCGAGGTTCATCAGCGCCCTCGACAGCGTGCGCTTCTGCAGGTCCAGCCCGAGCGGCGCGAGGCGGTCGAGGATGTCGCGGGCCAGGGGCGGCAGCGAATCGTAGCCGACCTGGCCGATCCTGTCGCCGCCGAGCATGATCTCGCACAGGCGGCGCACGTCGCGCCTGCCCGGCACGACGTCCTTCTCGATGCAGGTGACGGCGGCGTCCTGGAAGTCGTACGGCGTGGGCCGCTTCCTGTTGCGCATGCCCGCCAGCAGGATCGACGTCTCGTACACGGCGATGGCGTCGGCGGTGCTGGACTGGTAACCGTTGCGGCGGGCCAGCCGTACGATGTCGACGCACCAGCCGAGCAGCTCGGCCTCGTCGAAGGAGTCGAGCGAGGGCGGCTGCCGCAGGAAGCCGGACAGCCGGTCGGTCACCGGCTGGGGCGCGGCGGGCGGCTTGGCGCGGCCCTTGCGCTTGCTCCCGAGCTGGAACGGCGTGACGCCGGTGCGCTGGACCGACTTGTCCCACGTCGCCGAGGCGATCGACACCGAGCCGGGCGCGAGACCGAACTGCGACTCGATCTGCGAGTGGCTGGAGGGGATGAGGCCGTAGAGCCAGCGGGTCTCCGAGCGCGGGGTGATGTCGAGGTGCTCGCCCATCACCGGGCTGGCGGCGTGGAAGGCGCCGCACACGTACAGGCAGGTCGAGGGGTCGGCGCCGGTGGCGGCGAGGTGCTCGCGCATGCGGGTCCACATGTAGCGCTCGCGGTCCTCGTCGACCTCGTTGCCGTGGGGGCGCAGGCGGCGGAACAGGCTGCCGATCAGCACCATGACCTGCCGGTAGGTGTCGTAGTCCGCGCCGGAGAGCGGCTGCTCGACGTACTGGTCCCACCATTCCGACCAGTGCCGCACCTTGCCGTGATGCAGCAGGTGCTCCTCCAGCTCGGCGAAGCGGGGGCGCAGGTCGCCGATCTCGACGCCGACGGTGTCGACGACCTTGTCGTCACCCCGCTCGCGCGGCTCCCACTGGAAGACGTGGTCGACCGAGCGGTCCACCAGCACGATCTCGACGCCGGGGGTTTCGAGCGCGTAGGCGATGGCCTGGTACTCGGCCGACGCCTCGGTGATGGGCGCGATCACGCTCAGCGGCGCCCACTCGGGAGGAAACCCCTCGATCTCGGTGGCGAAGGCCTGCAGCGCCACCGGCAGGCGGCAGTTGACCAGCTCGTCGAGGACGGGCCGCAGGTCCTCGCACAGCTCCAGGTAGATGACCTTGGGCTGCTTCTCCCTCAGCCTGCGCACCATCGCCAGCGCCGAGGCGGGCGAGTGGTGGCAGACGGGGAAGATCTCCAGCTCCTCGGCCAGTGCCCGCTCGACGTCGTCGACCATCCCGGGGAGGATGCCGTCGCCCGCGAAGGCCTCGGCCGCCGTGGCGAGCTGCTCGCGCAGCGGGTCGAAGGGTCCGCTCATGAGAGGGTGGCGATCGCCTGACGACCGCCGTCGAGGAACTCGGGCCACTCGCCGCCGTCCTTCTTGCTGCGCGGCTCGACGACCCCGTGCAGGTACTTGTTGAGGATGGCGAGGTCCTCGGGGCTGCGCCTGGCCAGCGAGGTGACCAGCGAGCTCGCGAGCGTGCCGGCCCGCAGCGTGCTGTCGCCGAAGAAGTTGCTGTGCAGGATGGCGTCCTCGAGCACGCCGATCTGCTCGGCCGTGGACAGCGCCGACTCAAGCTTCTGGTCGTCGCCGGTGGCCGAGGCGGCCGCGGCGCGCAGGTCGGAGAAGCTCTGGAGCAGGATGTCCAGCAGCGTGGGCGGCACGTCCAGCTCGATCTGGTGCCTGCGCAGCAGCTCCGTCGTGCGGAAGCGGACGATCTCCGCCTCGCTCTTCTTGTTGGTCACGACGGGGATGCGGACGAAGTTGAAGCGGCGCTTCAGCGCGGAGGACAGGTCGTTGACGCCCCTGTCGCGGCTGTTGGCCGTGGCGATGATGGAGAAGCCGGGCTGGGCGAAGACGATGTTGTCGTCGTCGAGTTCGGGGATGGAGACGTACTTCTCCGACAGGATCGAGATGAGCGCGTCCTGCACGTCGCTGGTGGACCTGGTCAGCTCCTCGAAGCGGCCGATCACGCCCTGCTCCATCGCCGTCATGATCGGCGAGGGGATCATCGACTCACGGGACTGGCCCTTGGCGATGACCATGGAGACGTTCCACGAGTACTTGATGTGGTCCTCGGTGGTGCCGGCCGTACCCTGCACGACCAGGGTGGAGTTCCGGCAGATGGCGGCGGCGAGCAGCTCGGCCAGCCAGCTCTTGCCCGTGCCGGGGTCGCCGATCAGCAGCAGGCCGCGGTCGGAGGCCAGCGTGACGATGGCGCGTTCGACGAAGCTGCGGTCGCCGAACCACTTCTGCGGGATCTCGCGGTCGATGCCGTCGGAGCGCTCGGAGCCCAGCACGAAGATCCGCACCATGCGGGGGCTGAGCCGCCACGAGAACGGCTTGGGGCCTTTGTCGATCGACTCCAGGTAGTCGAGCTCTTCGGCGTACTTGGTTTCAGCGGGGGCGCGCAGCAACAGGGTCTCCTAGGAGAGAAAGCTCTTGAGCTCGAACACAAGTTTGCGAATATGTCCGGAAATTACCGGAGTGCCCAGGTCCTTGAGCTTCTGGCGGAACCATGGGTCCACGCTCGCTTGACCCGAGCTGTTCACCGAGCCGACGGGGATGAACTTCACCCCCGAGCGATGGATCGACTCGAAGTCGGTGATCAGCGACCGGTTGTCGTAGAAGTCGGAGATCCACACCATGACGGTGTTACGAGGATCAGTGATCTTCGGCCTGGCCAGGGCCATCGCGACCGTCCCGTCCGTGCCGCCGCCCAGCGTCGTGCGCAGCAGCACCTCGAAGGGGTCGTTCACCCACGGCGTCAGGTCGAGCGCGCGGGTGTCGTAGGCGACCAGGTGCACGTCCACCTTCGGCAGCCCGGCGAAGATCGACGCGAGGATGGTGCAGTTGACCATCGCGTCGACCATCGAGCCCGACTGGTCGACGACCACGATCATCTTCGCGGGCGTCGTCCTCTTGGCCGTGTGCCGGTAGAACAGGCGGTCGACGTACAGCCGCTCGTCCTCCGGGCTCCAGTTGGTGAGGTTCTTCCAGATCGTCCGCTCGATGTCGAGGTTGCGGAAGACGCGCTTGGGCGGCACCGACCTGTCGATCGTGCCCGTGCTGGTCTTCTCGACCTGGGTGCGCAGCACCTGGGCCACCTCGTCGACGAACCTGCGGATCAGCGCCTTGGCGTTGGCCAGCGCGACGCCCGACAGGTTGGCCTTGTCGCGCAGCAGCTGCTCGATGAGCGACATGCTCGGCGTCAGCTGCTTGGCCAGGTTGGGGTCGTTCAGCACCTCCCTGAGGTGCATGCGCTTGACCAGGTCACCCTCGATCTGGGCGAGCTGGCCCGCCTCGTCGCCGATCAGCTCCTGGTAGCAGGCCGCGTCCTTCTTCCACGTGGCCAGCTGGGTGGCGGTGACCGTACCGGAGCCGGTGTTGAAGACGTTGAGCATCAGCTTGCTGACCAGGGCCGCCTTGCGGACGCTGTCCAGGTCGTGGAGGTTGTCGAGCTGGTCGCGCAGGTCGGGGAAGCGCTGCACGAGGTTGTCGATCGAGATCGACGGATCGAGCAGCGCGGGCGGAAGCCCGAGGTCGTCCACGATGGCGACGCTGGCCGACTCGAGCGAGGGCTGCTCGTCGGGCTCGAACACCCGCGCGAGGAGGCGCCAGTAGAGCACCTGCCTTCTGTTCTCGTCGCTCATTTGCGCAGCAACCGTCCCGCTCGTTCCCTGAGCACGGTCACGGCCTCGCCCGCCTTGGTGGCCTTCGGGCTCAGTGCCAGCTCGGCGTTGTGCGGCGACTTCTTGCCCTTCTGCACCGCCAGCGGCTGCAGGATCCAGCGCCCGCCGTCCCATCGCATGAGCCCGACGCAGGCCGTCGCGCCCGCGGCCAGGTCCGCGGTGACGGGCCCCGCGGTGGTCAACCCCTCGATGGTGTGGTCACTGAGCTTGCCTTCGACCAGCACGGGCTCCGCGATGCGCACGGGGTGCCGCTCCAGCGGCGCCACGCCGGGCGCGACCGCCTCGGGCAGCAGCACCCTGGCCGTCACGAACGGGTCGGCGGGGTCCTTCAGCGTGACCTTGTCCTCCTGCCACAGCAGGTCGCCGCCGCTGAGCAGCGTCAGCCCCTTGACCTCCACCGCGCGCTGCTCGGCCAGCGCCCTCAGCAGCAGCGGGTAGCCGCTGAGCAGCGGCCACAACGCGAGCCCGACGATCGTGTCGACCTTGGCGACGGCGACGCTGGTGCGGACCAGCAGGTTCTGCCCGTCCGCCTCCAGCACCCCGTGGACCTGCACCTGTACGGCGGTGCCGTGCTCCTGCACCTCGACGCCGAGGATCAGCAGCCGGCCCGACACCTCCTCGCCCGCGGCGTCGGGCCAGCCGCCCTGCGACAGCAGCAGGGCCCTCGACCACAGGTCGGCCCACCTCCGCGCGGGCAGCCGCTCCATCGCCGCGACGGGAGAGGAGGCGCTCAGCTCGGCGGCGAGCCCGTCGAGCAGGACGGCCAGGCGGCGCGTGGCGGGCTCGGCCAGCAGCCCCTCGACCACCTGCGAGGAGGCCGACACCAGGTCGTGGTCGACGCCGCGCCAGCCGGTGATGGCCAGCTCGCTCAGCCAGGACCTGCAGCTCTCGTTCGCCTTCGACGCGCCCTCGCCGGGGACGAAGGACGCGCGTTTGCGGCCCAGAGAGGTGTCGAGCTGGTCGAGCAGCGCGTCGTGGACGGCGCCGAGCAGCGCGGACCTGCCGCCTGCCAGCGCCATCAGGTGCTCCTCGGCGACGGAGCCCGTGGCGATCTTCTCGGTCGCCTCGGCCACGCGCGGCCCGATCGGCGTCGTGGCGAGCGCACCCGCCAGCGCTTTCAGCCGCTCTCCTCCGGATCGCGCGAGCCCGTGCGTCAGGGCCTCGTCGATCCCGGTCACGACCTCGAGGGCCTCTTCGACTCCCTGCGGGGGAGCGTCCAGTCGCATCAACGGAACCAATGCATCTCGGGGACGGGCATGGTGGACTCCGGCACTTCCAGGTAGGCCAGGTGGCGCAGAAAGCGGCTGAACACCATGGCCGCGGGAGCCGGCTCGTGGCCGCCCTCCAGCTTGCGGATCAGGCGCTCGCCCTCGCCGACCTCGACGCGCAGGTACCTGGCGACCCGGTCGAGGCCGTACTGCACGATCGCCTCGTCGACGAGCGCCACCAGGTGCTTGCACGGCCCTCCGTACAGGCCGCCGCACGGGCGGTTGTTGTTCGTGCTGCAGTTGAAGTCATGGGTCGTCGCGGCGATCGACGAGACGTACACCCTCGCGATGTCGGACCCGCTCGACACGACGCCCTGCAGCCGCCCGTCCGCCAGTTCGACGAAGGGCACCTTGGCGAGTTTGCGGGGTTGCACGGGCGAGATCACCCGTACGGCACTGCGTATTTCCCACGCGGGACTGTCCGCGTTCACGTCCTCGACCTCCGGCCTTGTCGGCTTGTGGGCGATCAGTGATCCGAGAACTTACCCCATTCCCGATACGTCCGGACACGCTTCTCGATCATGCGATGAGGCCAGTAATGCTACTCTAGGACATGAGAGATCAGGAAAGCGCTTCTGTGCGCACGAAGGAATCGCTTCTCGACATCGCGGCACTCAGGGCCGACACGCCGGGCTGCGAGAAGGTCGTCCACTTCAACAACGCAGGCTGCGGCCTGCTCGCCCGCCCGGTCCTGCGGGCCATGGTCGACCACCTCGACCTGGAGGCGGCGATCGGCGGCTACGAGGCCTCGGCCGCGATGGCCGAGCAGGTCCGCGACTTCTACGCCGCCATCGCCGACCTCATCGGCTGCCGCCCGGAGAACATCGCCTTCGCGGGCAGCGCCACCCACGCCTACACCAAGGCGCTGTCGGCGATCACCTTCGACGCGGACGACGTCATCCTCACCACGCGCAACGACTTCATCTCCAACCAGATCGCCTTCATGGCGCTGCGCAAGCGCTTCGGCGTCAGGGTCGTGCACGCCCCCGACCACCCCGACGGCAGCGGCGTCGACGTCGACGCCATGGCCGCGCTCATGCGCGAGCTGCGTCCCAGGCTGGTGGCCGTCACCCACGTGCCCACCAACTCGGGGCTCGTCCAGCCGATCGCCGAGGTCGGCCGGCACTGCCGCGAGCTCGATCTGCTCTACCTGGTCGACGCCTGCCAGTCGGTCGGCCAGTACCCGATCGACGTCGAGGAGATCGGCTGCGACCTGCTCACCGCCACCTGCCGCAAATTCCTGCGCGGCCCCAGGGGCTCGGGCTTCCTCTACGTGTCCGACCGGGTCCTGCGCGAGGGATACGAGCCGCTGTTCATCGACATGTACGGCGCGCGCTGGGTCGAGGCCGACCGCTACCAGCCGGTCGACACCGCCGCCCGCTTCGAGGAGTGGGAGTTCCCCTACTCCACCCTGCTCGGCTGCGCGGCCGCCGCGCGGTACGCGCTGGCGGTGGGCCTCGAACCCATCTCCCTGCGCACGCCCGCCCTCGCCGCGCGGCTGCGCGACCGGCTGGCCGCCATCCCCGGCGTCCGCACCCTCGACAGGGGGCCGAGCCCGGCCGCGCTGGTCACCTTCGAGGTCGAGCGATGGCGGCCGCAGCCGTTCAAGCAGGCGATGGACGAGCGCGGCATCAACTCGGCGCTCAGCTTCCGCGAGTTCGCCCAGTACGACTTCGCGGACAAGGACGTCGAGTGGGCGCTACGCCTGTCGCCCCACTACTACAACACCGAAGAGGAGGTCGACAGGGTGGCCGCCGCGGTCGCCGAGCTGACCAGGTCCTGATCGGCGCCGCGCGCGGGCCGCTCCAGCCCCAGCGCGCGCCGCAGGAACTCCAGCTGGTGGACCAGGAGGTTCTCCGCCGTCGCCAGGTGCGTGGCACTGGGCAGCGGCAGCACCTCGTGCGGCCTGCCCGCCTCCAGCAGCGCGGCCGACATCCGGAGCGTGTGCGCCGCGACCACGTTGTCGTCGGCCAGGCCGTGCACCAGCAACAGCGGGCGGCTCAGCGACGCCGCCTCCTTGATCGGCGAGCTGCGGTCGTAGGCCTCGGGGTGCTCGTCGGGGTGGCCGAGGTGGCGCTCGCGGAAGTGGGTGTCGTACAGGCGCTGGTCGGTAACAGGGGCACCGGCCACCGCCGCGTGGAAGACGTCGGGGCGGCGCAGGACGGCCATGGCCGCCAGGAACCCGCCGAACGACCAGCCGCGGACGCCCACCTTGGTGAGGTCGAGGCAGGTGCGCCGCCTCGCCGCCTCGTGCAGCCCCTCCACCTGGTCGTCGAGCACGGGCCCCGCGAGGTCGAGGTGGATCTCCCTCTCCCACGCGGGCCCGCGGCCCGGCGTGCCCCTGCCGTCCACCGCCAGGACGGCGAAGCCCTGCTCGGCGAACCACTGTGAGACGTAGACAGGCCACGACAGCGACGCGGTCACCTTGCGCATGGCGGGCCCGCCGTACGGGTCCATCAGCACCGGCAGCGGGCCGTCGGCCGCGCGGTGCCACGACGGCAGGAACAGGGCGGCGCGCAGGGCGCGGGGACCGAGGCTGAGCAGCTCCATCCGGGGGTCGAGCACCGGGCGCTCGGCACGCGAAAGGACCTCGACCTCGCTCCCTTCGCGCAGGACCGTGACGCGCTCGCCCTGCGTCGTGCGGGAGACGAGGACTGTGGAGCCACCCCGGAGGGTGCCGCCGTGGACGCCTGGCCCACCGCTGAGCCGCCGGAGGCCGCGCTCGGGGTCGTGCGCCCACAGGTGCGTCTCGGTCGGCTCGTCCGACGCGGTGAACAGGACGGTCTCACCGTCCACCGCGAGGACCGCGTGGAGCTGGAGCCCGACGGGCGTGACGGGCCGCCCCTCCCGCAGCAGCCTGCGCGTGTCATCGAGGTCGGCGCAGGTCAGCAGCGCGCCCGACGGCGTACGCGTGGGCAGCCCTTCGACGAGCGTCACCCATGCCGCGTCGCGCCGCTCCGAGAGCACCTCGACGGCGCCCGTCTCGGCGTCGACGCCGAGCACCTGGACGTGCCGCTGGTCACGGCTCTGCACGGCGGCGAACGGCCCTGCGGCGTCCCAGCCCGCGGCCGTCAGGTACTCGAACCCCTCCCTGTCCCACCGTACGGCGACGCGCCCGCCGTCCGTTCCCACGATCCACAGGCTCACCTCGGCGTTGGCGGTGCCCACGGACGGGTACCGGATCGCCACCGGCGGCTTGGCGGGATCGGCGGGATCGGACACGTACCAGCGCTGGACGGGAGCGGTGTCCACCCTGGCCACCAGGATCGAACGGCCGTCGGGCGCCCACCAGTGGCCGCGGCGCCTGCCCATGGACTCGGCCGCGACGTGCTCGGCGAGCCCGTAGACGACCTCGGCCCCCTCGGGCACCGCGACCGCGCGATCGCCCGTTCCGTCGGCCTCGACCACCCGCAGCGCGCCGCCGCTGACGTAGGCGATCCGGCGGCCCGCAGGGTCGGGGCGCGGGTCGGCGACCGGCTCGGCGGCGGCGAGGCGCCTGACCTCGCCGTCACGGGTCCTGACCGTCCACAACCGTCCCGAAAGCGCGAAGACGAGAAGGTCGCAGGCGGCGTCGGCCGTGTAGGCGACGATGCCCGACGACAGTACGCGAGCGCGCTCGCGGCGGGCCCGCTCCTCCTGCGACAGCCGCTCCTCCTCACCTTCCAGGAGGACCAGCGGGTCGGCGAGCAGCCGCTCCTCCCCCGTGGCCACGTCCAGCGCCCACAGGCAGGAGACGGGATCGTCGCCCGCCCTGCTGCGCAGGAAGAAGACGGTGGCGCCGTCGGGCGAGACGGTGAGAGCCGCCGGGACGCCGAGCGTGAAGCGCCTGGTGCGGGCGAGCTGGCGGGGCAGTGATGTGATGGTCATTCCACTTCCTTCGTCGTCACGTAGAAAGCAGAATGGCCGCCCCCGTCACGCGGGAAGCGGCCTCACTGGTCATTTCATTTTACCACGGCCCTGACGTAGTACAGCATGGGCGGCAGCGTGCCCCTGCTCTCGATGTCGAACCCGGCCTGCGGGATCAGCTCGTCGATCAGCTCCTCGGGACCGTGCCGCATGGCGTGGGCCGCGACCAGCCCGGCGATCAGCCTGGCCGGCCCGCCGGTCGGCGGGCGGAGTTCGACGATCAGCAGCCTGCCGCCAGGCCGCAGCACGCGGGCCATCTCCCGTACGGCGGCGCCCCGCGCGGCGGCCGGCATGTGGTGCATGGCGAGTGTGGAGACGACGACGTCGAAGGAGGCGTCGGGCAGGTCCAGCGCCTGGCCCTCGCCCACCAGGTAGACGCAGTTGGCCGGGGCCCGCTCCCTGGCGTACCCGATCATCTGCGGCGACGGGTCGACGCCCGTCACCCGCTCGCCCGGGCCGATGAGCGGGGACAGGACCCGGGTCAGGTAACCGGTCCCGCACCCGACGTCCAGGACCCTGTCGCCCGGACGGGCGCCCGACAGCGCCCCGATCCGCGCGAAGACCTCCCTGCGCCGTCCCAGGAAGGCGAGGGACGAGAACAGCTCGTAGGCGCGCGGGTGGTCGATCGTGCCCGCTCCGCCGGCATGCTTGACCATGTCGTCTCCCTGAGGGTCGTCTCCCTGAGGTCATCCCATGAGCGGAGCCGCCGCTCGTCCCCAGCTCTTGAGGTCTCTTCCATACTGACGGAGCAGCAGCATGGCCGCGTCGTCGTGCAGCGGAGCGTCGACATGGGCGACCAGATCGACGCGGAGGGCTTCCAGCGCCGCCTCGGGGGTGTCGTTCTTCAGCAGGAAGGCCCGTTCGGCCAGCGGATAGAACCTGCCCTCCGGGTCGCGCGCCTCGATGACCCCGTCGGTGTAGAGCAGCAACTGGTCGCCAGGGCGGAACCTGACGCGGTACGGCAGGGGCCCCTCGACGTCGAGCACGCCCATGCCGAGGGGCGGCGCCGTCTCCTCGGGCTCGGCGAAGCTGACACGGCCGTCGGCGTGCAGGAGCAAGGGAGCGGGGTGCCCGTAGTTCAGCAGCGTCATCATGCCCTCGGAACTCGCCTCCAGCAGGACGGCGGTGACGAAGTCCTCGCCTTCGAGCCGCCGGTTGAGCGCCTTCTCCAGTCGGGTGCTGACCCCCAGCAGGTCGGGCTCGTCATGCGCGGCCTCGCGGAAGGCGGCCAGGACGATCGCCGCGGTCTCCACCGCCTCCAGGCCCTTGCCCTGCACGTCGCCGACGATCACTCGGACGCCCGTCGGCCCCGTCACGACCTCGTACAGGTCCCCGCCGATGTGCGCGTCGGCGGCGGCCGAGGTGTAGGAGACCGCGACCCGCAGGTTTCCCACCCGCCGCGGCACGGGACGCAGGAGCACGCGCTGGGCCACCTCGGCCACCGAGCGCACGTTGGCCAGCTCGCGTTCGCGCCGCTGCCTGCCCACCGTGGCGACCAGGCTCGCCGCGGTGACGCCCGCGATGACCAGCAGGCTCTGGTAGCTCTGCCGCGACCCGAGCAGGCCGTCGAAGACGGCCAGCAGCAGGGACAGCACCAGCCCGATCACCCCGATGAGGACCGTGCGCCTGACGCTTCCCACGAGGCTGGCGAAGGCCGGGCCGAGCGCCAGCAGGGACAGGAAGTCGAACTCGGGCCCTGACAGCAGGTCGACCACCGTCACGATCCCCATCATGACGTACGGCAGCGCGGTCATGATCAGGTGTGCCGTGCGGTTTCCCGCGGCACCTTCCCCTGGTCCCACCATCGCGCGCCTCCTGACCTCCTGGTCAACCTCCACTCAACCGCCGACCGGACTTTCCATCACACCGCGGCCGTTGTAACAAGCGACAAAGAGAGCGGAAAGCCGCAGCACTGGAGCAGGAACTACCCGGTCAGAAAGGTGATACGCCGGGTCGAGCGCGAACCCGTCGCGGGTGTGGAAGGGCGCCGCCCCACGTCAAAGGGGCGGCGCCGGAAGAACGGGCTACTGGCGGGTTACCTTGACGTCGTCGACACCCGCCTCCACGAGGCTCGCCCCCAGAGCGTCGGCGGCCTCGAACACGATGCGGACGGTCTGCCCCGCGAACGCCGAGATGTCCGCGGTGGAGGCCACCCATCCGCCGTCGCGGTCCGACGCGGCGCCCAGCTGCTGGAACACCGTGCCGGTCGTGGCGCCCACGACCTTGACCCTGAAGAAGTCGGCGTTGGAGGCGTTGCTGCCGTGCGCCAGGTACCACGAGAACGACACGCGCAGCACGCCGCTCGCCGGAAGCGTGATCGGAGGCGACTGGATCGAGGTGAGCCCGCCGTCGACGTCGTGGTCGCCCGCGCTCGCGCCCGCCAGCCGTCCCGTCACCAGGTCGTTGACGCCGCTCACCGTGGTGCCCACCTGCTTGGTGCCGCTGGAACTGGTGGCCTCCGGGTCGCCGCGCTCCCAGAGCCCCGTGGTGGCGGTGTCGGTGCCGCCCGGGTTGGCGGTCCAGCCCGTGGCGGTCTCGAAGTCGTCGGACCAGACGGTCACCGGAGGCACGGCCGTGGCGATCGTCCACACGGCGTGGGCGACCGCGTCGGCGTTGCGGTCCAGCGCCGTGTCGTTGATGTTGGCCGTGGTGTCGCACGACCGGTGGTAGCAGGGGTCGAAGGCCTGTCCAGCCGTACCGCCCCAGAGCTGGGCCTGGGCGCTGGACTTGACGCCCTCGGCGCCGGTGAAGGTACCGCCCGCGGGGATGCCGCGGGAGATGAACGGCCCGTAGTCCGAGCGGCCGTCGAAGTCGGTGCCCCTGGTCGGCACGCCGATCGAGGTGAAGTAGTCCTGCAGCGTCCGCTCCAGCTCGGCCGAGCCCGTCGGGCCGGGACCGGATCCGACGCCGTCGGAGTTGTCGCCGTCGTAGATGAAGTAGCCCGCGTTCGGCGAGCCGACCATGTCGAAGTTCAGGTACGCCTTGATCTTCGCGCGGTCGGCGGTCGACAGGTTGTTGACGTAGAACTGGGAGCCGCGCAGCCCGAGCTCCTCCGCGCCCCACCAGGCGAACCGCAGGTGCTTGGTCGGCTGTAACGCCTGACGCGACACCTCCAGCGCGGTCTCCAGGATCGAGGCACTGCCCGAGCCGTTGTCGTTGATGCCGGGCCCGGCCGTCACGCTGTCAAGGTGCGCGCCGACCATGAGGATGTCGTCGGGGTTGCCGCCCGGCCAGTCGGCGATGACGTTGTAGCCCGTCGCTCCGTTGTAGGTGAACGACTGCAGGACGGTCTGGAACCCGGCCGCGTCAAGCTGGGCTTTGACGTAGTTGGCCGACGCCAGGTAGCCGGGCCTGCCGTGGGCGCGGTTGCCGCCGTTGGCGGAGGCGATGGACTGCAGCTGGCCGAGGTGGGCCTTCACGTTGGCCAGCGAGATGTTGGGCGGCGCCAGGCGGGCGGCCGCCGAGGCGGCCGGGGTGAGGGGGGCGGCGGCCAGCGCGAGCGCGGCGGCCACGACGAGGATGCGGGACTTCATCGGTTCCTCCGTGGGGATGGACAGAGGGTGCGATGGAGGGAGAGCGGTTCCGATGGGACACCGCCCTCCCTCACGGGTGGGGTCAGCTCGCGGCGCTGCCGTCGGCTGCCCGTACGGTCACGGGTGGGGTCAGCTCGCGGCGCCGCCGTCGGCTGCCCGTACGGTCACGGGTGGGGTCAGCTCGCGGCGCCGCCGTCGGCTGCCCGTACGGCGGAGCGGGCCGCCGAGGCGGTCTGCCTGCCGGGGATGTCGCGGATGTTGAAGGCGTAGCGCGCGACGGAGTCGGCGATCGCGTCGGCGTTGACGTCGAGCGCGGTCGCGTTCGCGTTGGCGATGCCGTCGCAGGCCTGGTGGTAGCAGACGTCGTAGGCGACGCCCGCCGTACCGCCGAACATGGCCGCCTCCTCGGCGGTCTTGAGCTGCTCCGCGCCGGTGAAGATGCCGCCTGACGGGATGCCGATCGCGATGAACGGCCCGTAGTCGGAGCGGCCGTCGAAGTCGGTGCCGACGGTGGGCAGGCTGCGGCTGGTGAAGAAGGCCTTCAGCTGCCGCTCGATCTCGGCCGATCCCGGCGGGCCCGCAGGGGAGCCGGTGCCGTCGGAGTCGTCGCCGTCGTACAGCTTGTAGGCGTAGTTGGGCGAGGCGACCATGTCGAAGTTCAGGTACAGCTTGACCTGGTCGCGCTGCGCCTGCGGCAGCTTCTCGACGTACTGGTCGGAGCCGAGCAGGCCGATCTCCTCCGCCGCCCAGAAGGCGAAGCGCACCTTGTTGCGTACAGGGAAGTGCTTCATCTGCAGGGCGGCTTCCAGGATGGCGGCGGACCCTGAGCCGTTGTCGTTGATGCCGGGGCCCTCGGGAACGCTGTCGAGGTGCGCGCCGACCATGACGACGTTGCTCGGGTCGCCGACCCTGGTCTCGGCGATCACGTTCTCGTCGGTGCCGAGCACGAGGGTGGAGTCGACCTTGAGGCGGACGGTGGCGCCCGGCGTGCCCGCCAGCGCTTGGCCGACGGCGAAGTCGGCGAAGACCATCGGGACTCCCGCCCGCCATTCGCCGAGGTCCAGGGGGAAGGCTTCGGTCCTGCCCGGCTGGCCTTCGTTGAAGACGATGATCCCGGAGGCGCCGGCAGTGCCCGCGTTGCGCACCTTGGTGGCGAACGGGCAGGTGCCGCGCTGGATGAGCGCGATCCGTCCGGCGACGAAGCCCGAGAAGTCGGACATCTCGCAGCCACTCGTCGAGGTCGGCGTCGGGGTGGGCGGCAGCGTCAGGTCCACGCCCTGGACCTGCGCGGTGACGTCACCCGCCGGTGAGGGCTGGAAGGTGAAGAAGTCCTCGTTCGGCACGTAGGAGCCCAGCACCGGCGGGGTGTTCTCGGTCCAGGTCTCGACGTAGTTGATCGGCTGGAGCGTGACCTTGTAGCCGGCCTTGCGCAGCTTGCCCGCCACGTAGTCGCGGGAGGCGTCGTAGCCGGAGGTGCCCGCGGCGCGGGTGCCGCCGTTGGCGGTGGCGATGGACTGGAACGCGTCCAGGTGCTTCTTGACGTTGGCGCCCTTGACCTGCTTGACCAGCAGCTTGGCGAACACGTCGTCGACGGGTCCCGCGCTGGCGGGAGGGGACAGCGAGAACGGTAGGGCGAGTGCCGCGGCTACGGCGATGGCCTTGCGGAAGGGTAAGTGCATGAGGCTCCTCCAAGGGACCACGGGTGTGCAAGATCCCCCCGACGCCCTCGGAACGTACCTCTTTTGTAGATACCCGCCTAGGGCCCCAGATTCGGCTTCGTCCACAGGGTGTGGAGAACTCGGGTGGATCGCGCGGGACGGGGCAGGTCACGCGGCCCTTGGCCACGTCGGCCGGTCAGATCGTGATCAGGCCGGTGGCCAGGCCGACGACCCCGACGACCGCGCCCACGAGGACCACGACGAACAGCACCAGTTCGGCGGGAGAGAAGATCCGCCTGCCGTGCTCGCGCCGGGTGATGATGAACAAGATCATTCCAGGCGCGTAGATGATGCACGACAGCAGCAGGAACTTCAGCCCCGCCGCGAAGATCAGAAACGCCGTGTAGACGACGGCGAGCCCGGCCACCAGCAGATCCTTGGCCGGCCCACGCCTGTCGTCCTCCCCCTCGCCCCACCCGCCGGCGAGCTTGAGCGCGTAGCCCGCGGCCAGCAGGTACGGCACCAGCGACAGCGAGCTGCACAGCTTGAGCGTGAAGGCGAAGGCGTCGTCGGAGAACAGCGTGATCGCCAGCACCGCGGTGATGAGGCCGCTGGTCATCAGCAGCGCGGCCACCGGCACCCCCTTGCGGTTCTCGCGCTTGAGGAAGGCCGGCATGTCGTCGTCCTTCGCCGCGACGAACAGCACCTCGGCCGCCATGAGAGTCCACGCGAGGTAGGCGCCGAGGACCGAGACGATGAGCCCGAGGCCGATGAAGACCGAACCCCACGGGCCGACCACCGATTCCAGCACGCCCATCATGGACGGCTGGCGGATCGTGGCCAGCTCCGCCTTGGGGAGCACGCCGTACGACAGGATCGAGACGGAGGCGAACAGGGCGAGCACGCTGAGGAAGCCCAGCACGGTCGCCTTTCCGACATCCTCCCGCCTGCGCGCGTAGCGGGAGTACACGCTGGCGCCCTCGACTCCGAGAAAGACGAAGACGGTGACCAGCATCGTCGCCTTGACCTGGGTGAACAGCGCGCCGAGTGACCGCTCGCCGCCGCCCCACAGGTTGGCGGAGAACACCTCGCCGCGCAGCGCCACCGCGACGATCACGATGAACACCACGATCGGGACCAGCTTCGCGACCGTCACGATCCTGTTGATCGAGGCGGCCTCCTTCACCCCCCGCATGATCATGGCGTGAAACGCCCAGACGCCCACTGCCGAGACGGCCACGGCCAGGATCGTGTTGCCCTCGCCGAAGCCGGGGACGACCGTGCCGAGCGTCGACTTGATCAGCACCCAGTAGGAGACGTTGCCGACGCAGGCGCTGGCCCAGTAGCCGAAAGCGGAGAAGAACCCGGGGAACTCGCCGAACCCCGCCTTGGCGTAGGCGTAGACGCCCGCATTGAGATCGGGCTTGCGTACGGCGAGCGTCTGGAAGACGAAGGCGAGCATGAGCATGCCGACGCCTGCGATCGTCCAGGCCACGATCGCTCCCAGGACGCCCGTGGCCTGGGCGAAGTTGCGGGGCAGCGAGAACACGCCCGCGCCGACCATCGAGCCGACCACCATCGCGGTCAGCGTCGGCAGCGGCAGCTTGCGTGCGGCCTCGATCCTGGTCTCAGTGCTCATCGTGGGGTCCCGTCCGCCTGCGAGCCATGGCGGTCAGGGGCCGAGACATCCTGATGATCACTCATGGAATCCCCCGATTCCCGTTGTGCCATGACGGCCTTGCGGGGGAGAGGACACGGCAACCCGCATCATTCCACTGACGATTTGGGGCCAATCTTCCAGTAGGGATTGCTTTGTCAAAGGTTGAGCATCAGCGCCGCGTGGAATCCATGTGCCAGTTGGTGATCCAGGTCCGCTCGCCGTCGACGGAGAACGCCTGCTCCCAGTGGGCGGACCGCTCGGTGATGTCCGACCAGATGAAGCGCACCCTGACGTCCCTGCCCCGGACGGTGTCGTCCCCGTAGAACTCGCCCCTGCCGCCGGTGAACCTGCCGACGACCGGCGGGGTCAGCGTGCCCGTGCGGCTGTTGACCCAGTTCAGGGACCACTCCTCGCTCGCGGGGTCGTACAGCCGCAGGGTGAGCCCGCGGAACCCCTTCGTCGGGAACTCGATCTCGTCGAAGTTCGCTCCGCCGCCGAAGTGCCGGGAGGCGTGGCTGACGGCGGGGAACTCCTCCCACTCGGTCGCCTCTCGCAGGAAGCACGACTCCTCGAGGAAGTCGGTCCTTCGCCTGTTGGTGACGTCCCATGTGCCGGTGTAGAAGTCGAAGTCGTTCATGTGACGGACCGTAGGGCGGGTCCACTGCCATCTCGTGTCAGTGGAATTCGAGGAACTCGGCGGCCGTCGCCCCCCATGGTGGCGACGCGACAATGGGTATGTGGCAGGTGAGTGCGAACGAAGGTGCCGCCATGAACGATTCCACCGGAATCGAGGACATGATCACCGGGCTGCTCGAGGCCAGCCACCAGGCGACGCTGGAGCAGCTGCCGGCACTGGTGAGCCTGCACGCGGCCCGCGTGGGCATGGACCCGGTGCTGATCTACCTGGCCGATCTGCAGCAGAACGTGCTGCGCCTGCTTGCGGGGCACGGCGACGGCGCCGGACAGGACGCCTGTCTGCGTCCGGCGGAGCTCGGCATGGACACCACCCTGGCAGGAAGGGCCTTCCAGGAGGTCCGCGTCCTGGCCAGAGCCGCTCCCGGCGACGCCACGACCGACTGGTGGGTGCCGATCCTGGACGGCACCGAACGGCTGGGCATCCTGCGGGCCACCGTTCCCCGGGGACGCGAAGGGGCCGAGCACGCCATGCGGCCCCTGGCGTCACTGGTGGCACTCATCGTGAGCAGCCAGCGCGCCCACAGCGACACCTTCCCGCGCCTGGTGCGCTCGCAGCCGATGAACGTGGCCGCCGAGCTGCAGTGGCGGCTCATGCCGCCACTGACCTTCGCCACCAGCCGGGTGACCGTGAGCGCCGTGATGGAGCCCGCCTACGAGGTGGGCGGCGACGCCTTCGACTACGCCCTCGACGGCGACACTCTGCACCTCGCGGTCTTCGACGCCATGGGCCACGACGTCTCGGCCGGGTTGACCGCCACCCTGGCCATGGCGGCCTGCCGTAACCACCGCCGCCATGACATGCCGCCGGCGCCCAACACGGAGGCGATCGAGCGGGTCCTGATCGAGGAGTTCGGGCGCAGCACGCGCTACGTGACAGCGGTCGTCGCCGACCTGGATGTCACCACCGGCGTCCTCACCTGGGTCAACCGCGGACACCACCCACCGATCATCATCCGCGGCGGCCGCTGGACCGTCACGCTGGAGTGCCCGCCCGCCCACCCCATGGGCCTGGACCTCGGCCTTCCCGTCGTCCTGTGCCGCGAACAGCTGGAGCCCGGCGACAGGCTGCTGCTCTACACCGACGGGATCATCGAGGCGGGCAGCCGGGAGGGGAAGGAGTTCGGCCTGCCCAGGTTCGTCGACTTCATCATCCGGCACAACACCGCCGAGCTCCCCGTGCCCGAGACCCTCCGGCGCCTGATCAAGAGCATCCTGACCTACCGGGACGGCCGGCTCGACGACGACGCCACGGTCCTGCTCGCCGAGTGGTGCGGCCCCGCCGAGCGCCGGCTCCGCCTCTGATCGTCGACCCGGCCTGGCCCGGAAGCCGTTCCGCGGCCGGCCCCTCTCCCCCGGGTCAGCCCATGGAGCGGCGCAACGTCAAGGACTGGAACCGGAGCTCATCGGCCCAAGATGGACCGAAGCCCGGGTGCACGTCGGCCGGATCACTACAGCCCGCTCCACCCTCCCTTGGGTTGCTGGCGGGATTTCCGCAGGTGAAGCGGGATTCTAGGGTGATCGTCATGAACGATTCCCACCGCTTCGCCCCCTCCGGACGACCGCCCGCGCCCGCCTCCAGGCGGGATGGCCGTGGCATCGCGGTGCGCGCTCTCCTCTGGCTCGTCCTCATCGTGAGCGCCGCCGTGAACATCGCCGGCAACCTCTTCGACCGCACAAGCACGCCGGTGGGCCTGGGCGCCGGGATCATCGCCGTGGGCTGCATCGCGGGGCTCATCAGCCATCACGTCGTCGCACGCCGCCGCGCATGAGCGTCGTCACCCTCACCGATGTCGTCAAGGAGCACGGTGACGTCGTCGCGCTCGACCGGGTCTCGCTCGCCTTCCCGCGCGGCCGGTTCGTCGCCGTCATGGGACCTTCGGGCTCCGGCAAGAGCACGCTGCTGAACTGCGCGGCCGGGCTCGACACGCCCACGTCGGGCTCGGTCACCATCGGCGGCGTGGACGCCACCAGGCTCAACGAGACCAGGCGTACCGAACTGCGAAGGAAGCACATCGGGTTCGTGTTCCAGTCCTACAACCTGCTGCCCGCCCTCAGCGTCGAGCACAACATCACCCTGCCGCTCCGCCTGGCCGGAATCCGGCCCGACCCCGCCTGGCTGCGCGAACTGGTCGACCGGGTCGGGCTCGGCGGGCGGCTGCACCACAGGCCCGCCGAGCTGTCGGGCGGCCAGCAGCAGCGCGCCGCGATCGTCCGCGCGCTCGCGGCCCGCCCCGATGTGGTCTTCGCCGACGAGCCCACAGGGGCACTCGATCTGCGCAGCGCCTCCGACGTGCTCGACCTGCTGCGGGAACTGGTCGACGACCTCGGCCAGACCGTGGTCATGGTCACCCACGATCCCGCGGCCGCGGCAAGGGCCCATGACACGCTCGTCATGGCCGACGGGAAGGTGGTCGACCTGCTGTCCGGCCCCACGGCCGCGGACCTGGCCAGGCGACTGACCCAGCTCACCGCCGTACTGGAGGATGCCAGGTGATCAGGACAGCCCTCGCCATGGCGGGGTTCAGCGGCCTCGTCGTGGCCTTCCTGGCCGTGTTCGGCGGAATGGCCCTGCTCACCGGATCCGGTGTGATCATCGAGTCGGGCGTGCGCTCCAGCGTCTCCACCCAGCGCCTGGCCGGGGCCGACGTGATCGTCTCGGCCAGGCAGTCCATCCCCCAGCCTGAGGACCTGCCGGTCGCCCTGCCCGAACGCGCCGTCGTGCCCGCGTCCCTCGTGGCCCGGCTGGCCGCCGTACCGGGCGTGGCCTCCGCCGTCGGCGACCTGAGCTTCCCCGCCACCGTCATCCCCGGCGTTTCCGGTACGGCAGGCACTCCCATCATGGCCACCGGTCACGGATGGTCCTCGGCCACGCTCACCAGGACGCCCACCCCCACGATCACCGGCACCGCCCCGAGAGCCGCGAGCGAGATCGCGCTGCCGTCCGCCACCCCGGGCGCGCGCCTCGGCCAGAAGGTGCGCGTCGTCGCCGCCGGCACGACGGGCGACTACCGGGTCACCGCGCTCGTGGACTCCCCCGGCCTCTACTTCAGCGACGAGACCGCCACCAGGCTCGCCGCCAGGGACACCGGGCCGCGCGCGAAGACCGTGGACCTCGTCGCGCTCCGCGCGGCACCCGGCGTGTCCGCCGCCGCGCTCGCCGCCGACCTCGGCAGGCTGTTCGGCGAGCGGTACGAGATCTCCACCGGCCGGACCAGAGGCGACGCCGAGTCCCCCGGCACGGCCGCCGCCCGCGCCATGCTCATCGCGCTGCCCGCCTCCATCGGCGGGATCAGCCTGATGGTCGTGGGGTTCGTGGTCGCGGGAGGCCTGTCCCTGTCGATCGACAAGCAGCGCCGCGACCTCGCACTCCTGCGCGCGGCCGGCGCCACCCCGCGCCAGGTGCGCAGGCTGGTCTCCGTCCAGGGCACCGCGGCCGCGCTGGCCGCGCTCATCCCGGGGGCGGCGCTCGGATACTTCCTGGCCGCCAGGTTCGGCGACCTGCTGGTGTCGATCGGCATGCTGCCCGGCGACCTCCCGCTGTCCTACAGCCCGCTGCCCGCCCTGGCGGCCGCGCTGCTGCTGCTCGCCGTGGTCAGGACGTCGGCCTGGGGCGCGTCCTACCGCGCCTCCCAGATGTCGGCGGTGTCCGCCGTCGCCGAGTCGCGCAGCGAGCCGCGCGCCCCCTCCCGCATCCGCACGACCAGCGGGCTGCTCCTCATGCTCGCCGCGGTCGGGCTCTCCGCGATCCCGCTGGTGATCCGCACCGAATTCGCCGCGATCGGCCCAGGAACGGCCGCGCTCCTGGCCGTGATCGGCCTCGCGCTGGCCGGCCCCTCGCTGATCCAGCGGGCGACGGGCATGCTGGCCAGGCGGCTTCCCCCCGGCCTGTCCGCGCCCGCCTGGCTCGCGGTGAGCAACACCCACGGCTACGCGCTCAGGACCGCGGGAGCCGTCGCCGCGCTCGGCATGGCCGTCACGCTCGCGCTCAGCGTCGTACTGACCCAGACCACGATCGCGAAGGCCACGGAGGACGAGGCCGCCCAGGGCATCCGTGCCGACGCCACGATCACCGCCCCCGCCCTCGGCGGCATCCCGCACGACCTGCTCTCCGACGTACGCGCCGCCAGGGGTGTCACCGCGGCCACCGCGTTCACCACGACCACCGTGCTGGCCCGCTCCCTGGCCGTCGGCGACGACGCCCGCCGGCTCGTCCCCCGCCCCGCCATGGTGCTCGGCCCCGACGCCGAGGGCCTGGTTGACCTGGGCATCACGCGAGGCGGCCTGGCCGCCCTCAAGGGCGACACGATCGCCCTCGACGAACGCGCGGGAAGGCTCGGCGAACACCGGGAGCTCATCATGGGCGACGGCACGCGGGTACGGGCCCGCGTGGTGGCCACCTACACCCGCGCCCTCGGCTTCGGTCCGATGGTGCTCTCCCGCGACCTGGCCGCCGGGCACACCACGACCGGCCTGGACTCCACCATCCTGGTACGGCTCGCTCCCGGCGCGTCCCCCCTGCCCGCGCTCCTGAAGCGGTGGCCGGGTACCGTCCTGTCCCCCGACCCCGGCCTCCAGCTGGGCAGACCCTCAGGGGAGCTCTGGGTGAACGCGGCGGTCATCGCCGTACTCCTCGGCTACGTCATGGTCGCGGTCACCAACCGCCTGGTGGCCACCACCACCGGGCGAACCGCCGAGCTGACCGCCCTGCGCCACCTGGGCGCCACCCCACGGCAGCTCCGGTCCATGATCCGCTGGGAAGCCCTGGTCGTGGCCGCCGCGGCCGCCGGATCCGGTCTCCTCCTGGCCGCCGTCCCCCTGACGATGCTCAGCATCGGCTTCCTCTCCCGGCCGTGGCCCGCGGGTCCGCTCTGGCTCGCCCCCGCCGTCGTGCTCGCCGTCACCATGGTCGTCTGGCTCGCCCTCGACCTTCCCGCGCGCCGTATCATCCGCCGGATCTGACGCCTGCCCCCGTTGTCGAGCGGCCTGTCCGCGCCACTTCCTGGGGCAGGCGGGAGGGGCACCGGCACGGTCATCCCGCCCGCGACGTCAGCCTGCCGAACGCGGCAAGGGTCGAAGCGGTCACAGGTCCTTACGCTGGAAGGACAGCGCCGCCAGCCCCCAGACCATCACCACCCACGCAGCGGCCCACACGAGGTAGGCGGCCGTCAGCGGCGCCCTGCTCAGGAAAGGAGAGCCGTCGAACGCCGCGCCGAGCCGCGCCAGCGCGACCGGATCCTGGAATGCGTGCATGGCCCCACGCCACAGGCCGTCGGTGGGCAGGAGCATCCGCGAGACGGCGCCGACGCGCGCGACACCGTCGTTGCCGAGAGCCTCGCCGATGCCGCCCACCACACCGGCGACCCAGGTGGCGCCGAAGAGGCCCACCGCGACCACGCCCGACGCCATCGGCGAGATGACGGTCGACAGCAGCAGGCCGAGGGTGAGCAGCACGGTCGTCTGCGCCGCGAGCAGCGCGAGGGCGACCGCCGGCTGCGGTGGCCAGTAGCCCACCGTCCACCAGACGATGAGGCACTGAGCCAGCCCGGCGAGAACGACGAAGCCGCTGCCGAACACCACCAGCCCCAGCCACTTGCCCAGCAGGACCGCCGATCGACGGACCGGCCGGGCCAGCACTGCCAGCGCGATGCCCGACTCCGTCTCGCCGGACAGCGTGGGGCCGGCAAGGAAGGCGGTACCCAACGCCGCGATCAGGCTGAAGCCGAACATCACGAGGTTGAGCAGCTGGGAGGCCGCCATCCGGGCCTCGCCGCTGGTGAGCGTGCCGTAGCTGGACTCGGCCGCCAGGCGGGAGAACCCCCAGCCGCTCAGCAGGAGCAGCGCGACGGTGAGTACGGCGAGGGCCAGCAGCACGCGCCGGCGCGACGCCTCGCGCAGGGTGAGCACGGCCATCGACACGACCGTCCGTATGGTCATCGTTCGCCTCCGTGGCCTGCCCGCAGGATGCCGAGCAGGCGCTCCTCCAGGCTGATGCGTCCGGGTTCGACCGCGTGCACCCGAGCACCCAGGGTGACCAGGTCGCGCACCAGGTCGGGAACGGCCGTTCCGTCGTCGTCGGCCGGCAGCGCCACGGTGAACCAGTCGTCGGCCTTCTCGACGTCCCCTGTCGCCGCCAGCCGCGCCTGCGCCGCAGGGGACAGGTCGGTCAGCCGCAGCCGGAGCTCGCGCCGGCCGAGCAGCTCGGCAAGGGTCCCCGATGCGGCGACCCGTCCCCTGTCGAGGATGACCACCCGGTCGCAGACTCGCTCGACCTCGCCGATCAGGTGCGAGTTGAGCAGCACCGCGACGCCCCGCGACCGCAGTGCCAGGACTATGTCGCGCACGTCGACGCGGCCCAGCGGATCCAGCGCGCTGGTCGGTTCGTCCAGGACCACGAACTCCGGCCGGGCCACCAGGGCCACCGCCAGACCGAGCCGCTGCTGCATGCCCTTCGAGAAGCCGCCCACGCGATCGCCTGCGCGGTCGGCCAAGCCCACGAGGGACAGGCAGTCGCGCTGCTCCTGCGCGGGCACGCCGACCCCTGCCAGACGGACGTGAAGGGCCAGGACCTCGGCCGCGCTGAGCCACGGCTGATACCGGAAGAGCTCCGGCAGGTAGCCGACGCGGGCGCGCGCGGCCGGATCGGCTGCGGGCCTCCCGAGGAGCAGCACCTCTCCCGCGTCGGGCCGGACCAGGCCGAGGAGCATCTTGATCACCGTGGTCTTGCCGGCCCCGTTCGGGCCGAGCAGCCCGACCACCTCGCCGCGGCCCACCTCCAGGGACACATCGGCGACCGCCGGGCGCCGGCCGTACCGCTTGCGCAGCCCCGAGCACCACACGGCGGGTGCCGGCGGCAGGCCGGCGATCAGGCGCGCCGCCGCGAGCAGCGCGTCGGCGTCGTCGGCACCGTCGGGGCCGACGGGGTCGGCGGGATCGGCGGGATCGGCGGAGTCGGCGGAGTCGGCGGGGTCGGCGGGGTCGGCGGGGTCGGCGGCCATGGTCACCCCAGGTCCCGGGCGATCGACAGGACCTCGTCCGCGTCCAGTGTGCCGGCCACGGCGGTCACCACGCCGTCGTCCACCCACACGACGGCCGCCATCGCCCGGTCACGCGTAGCCAGCACCGTGGCAGGCACTCCGTCCACCTGGGCCGACGACGTGGTGACCTGGTCGGCGGGCACGGGCAGCGGCAGGGTCGAGCCGTCGCCGCCGAACGTGCGCAGCCGGGCCGCGACGTCCTCGGGCAGGCCGGAGATCGACAGCAGGTAGTCCCGCACGGTCTCGAACGGGACTCCGGAGGAGTACGCCGACGGCGCGACGGCGCGACCGACGACGAGGGCAGGCGCCCCGGCCGAGGAGGACCAGATCTGGGCCACGCCAGGGCCGGCGACGAGCCGTACCTGACTCCCGTCCAGACCCTGTGGGGCAGGCGGCAGCGTCTTCCCCGCCTCTGCGGCGGCGCGAGCGGCGCGATCCGCCGAGAAGGTGAACGTGGCGTTCACCTTGCCGCCCACCTGGTAAACCGGCTCGCCGGTGACGCCGCGGGGCAGGGCGGCCACCTTCGGCACGGCGAGACCGGTCTCCCCTGCCGCGGCCGCCGTGTCAGGGACCTGGTGCACCTCGCCGTCGCCGGCCACCACGACGTCGCCGTATGCGCTCAGGTCGGGCAGGGCGATGAGATCGGCGGCGCTGAGGCCGACCGGAGCGACCTGCTCGGTCTGGAAGATCTGCAGCCAGTCGTTGGCGGCGGCGGTGCCGGCTCCGCTCAGGGCGAGGGCGACGGCGACGGCCGCGGTGACGGGACTGCGCAGGGCTCCACGGAGTCGACCGGCACGGCGGGTCGCCCGCCCCGGTCCCGTGGCGGGCCCAGCCGTCGGCAGGCGCCGCCGCGCGGCGGCGTCGCGGTCCGCGCCGTCTCCGGTTGCCGGCACCGCGTCGACAGGGGCGAGGTTCTCGCGCATGGCGGCCACCCCGCCGAGGCACTGCGGGCAGCCGGCGACGTGCCGGCGGTCGGCGTCGGCCACGCCGGCCGGCTCGTCGAACAGCCGGCGCAGCACACCTTCAGTCGGATGACGCATGACGTTCAGCTCCTTGCGAAGGCGGATTCCGCTCGGTCACGGCGTCATCAAAGCAGACGCGTATGCGAATGCCGCGCAGCTGATGTGAGGATCTGGTGCAGAGTTCGTTCCTCGAGCCCGGCGCCCAGGAAGCGCGATATGGACGACGAGTCGAGTTCCCCGTCGGCCTGGCCGCCGCGGCTGACACCGAGCCCCGTCCGCGCGAGGAACGGCATGGCGCGTGAACAGGAGCGGCGCCCGGACAGAGGGCTCAGCGGGCTCCGTTCTCGGCTGTCTGCTTGAGGTGTGCGAGCCAGGCGGTGAGCGACGCCTCGAGGGCCGCCCGCATGCCGTCCCGGTCAGCGTGGACCGGCTCGCCGTCCCACGATTCAGCGGTCTGGACGTAGGTGCGCCCGTCCCGTTCCGTGAAGGTCCACTCGTGGATACCCGTGATGCCGTGTGCGGGCCCGCCCCACAGGATGCGGCGCCCCGGCTCGATCGTGTAGACGGTGGAGTCGATGTCCAGGCCGAAGGTGCTCCAGTGGAACACCGAGCCCTCGGCGAGCGGGCCGTCGGCGGAGGCGGTGGTGATGTCGGTCTGCCACGACGGCCAGGCGGGCACGTCGGTGTGCAGGTCCCAGACCCGTGACAGGGGCGCGTCGATGACGGTTTCGAGTCGGACGACGACGGCGGCTGCGGTGTCGATGTTGATGATCACTTCTGGTCCTCGATCCAGTGGCCGTGGATGCCGGCGGGCACCCTGCGGGGGAGTTCGACGGTGGCGACGGTGGCGAGGTCTCCCGCGTCCAGGACGAGGAGCTGGGAGGCCTCCGCCTTGAGGTCGCTGACGACGGTGAGCAGGTAGCCGTCGTCCTCGTTGGTCCCGCCCTCCGCGGGGACGAAGACGGCCTCGCCCGGCATGCGGCCTGGTCCGTGGCTGAGCAGCTGCTGCCGGCCGGTGACGGTGTCGAACTTGACGGTGGAGTAGCCGTCCAGGCCCGCGCCGGGGAAGGCGATGGCGTAGCTGTAGCGGTTGAAGGCGCCGGTGTGGGCGTCGTTGATGGAGGGGAACTCGGTGGGCAGGTCGTCGAGCGACTCCTCGGTCGCCTTCCCGGTGGCCGGGTCCAGGATCCAGCGGTGGAAGGTGGATCCGGCGTCGGGGCTGACGCCGTAGCCTGGGGCGCCGATCCACCACTTCCAGGAGGTCTCCCAGGAGGAGCGGTCGAAGCGGGGCCCTTCGAGCACCACGCGGCCCTGCGTGTCGACGTAGGAGTTGGTGACGTGCAGGATGGCTCCCTGCTCGACTTCGAACCACGTGACCGTGGCGGCGCCCGTGCGGGGCATGACGCCGATGCGCAGCGGCACGTCGTCGTGCCACTTGTACGGGATGCCTGAGTGCTCGGAGTGGTCGAAGACGACCGGCGAGTTGATGAAGACCGCGTGGTCGCGGGTGATGGCGAAGTCGTGCATGAGCGAGGGCCCGGAGCCGTCGATCACGGTGGTGCGGACGATCTGGCCTGAGGCGTCGGCGACGTGGTAGGTCAGGTAGGGCGGGAAGGGGCTGTAGGAGAAGAAGTGCAGCTCGCCCGTGACCGGGTCCTCCTTGGGGTGAGCGGTCATCGAGCTGGTGAGCTTGCCGCCGAAGTCGTAGACGCCGACGGTGTCGAGCTCGGCGGTCACCTCCCAGGGCAGGTTGGCCTCCTGCAGCGCCAGGTAGCGACCGCCGTGGAAGATGATGTTGGTGGCGGCGGCGGAGACCTTCAGCTCGGTGCCGGTGAACGGCACGCCGTCCAGGAACGGGGTCTTCACCCACCGGTTGCGGTACCACTCGGCCCGCCCGTCGGCCAGCCGTACGCCGTGCAGCATGCCCTCGCCGCGGAACCAGTGGCTGGGGGTGACGCCGGGCTTGGGGTTGTGGCCGTTGCGGAAGTAGCGGCCGTTGAGCTCGGGCGGCAGGGTGCCGTGCACGGTCAGCTCGCGGGCGGTGATCTCGTCGGTGACCGGGGTGAAGTGGCCGGTCAGGTACGGCTTGGGCAGGTCTTTCATGACCGTGTCGCCTTTCCGAGAAGGAGGAGGGTGATGACGGCGCAGGCCAGGAAGGCCGCGCCGGACGAGGGAAGAAGGGTCAGGAAGGCCAGGCCGACGGCACCACCGATCTGGCGGGTGGCGTTGAGCAGCCCGCCGGCCAGGCCGCTGTCGGCGGCGGGCACGCCCGCCGAGGCGACCGAGGTGAGCCGGACGAAGGCCACTCCGAGCCCGGCGCCGATCAGCAGCGAAGGGCCAAGCAGGTCCACGAGGAAGGTGCCGTCCGCGGGGGTGCGGGCCAGCCAGGCCAGCCCGGCCGCCAGCAGCGCCAGGCCGCTGGGCAGTACGGCACGACCGTGCAGCCGAGGTGTCGCCCAGGACGCCAGCGTGATCATGAGGGCGAGCGGCAGCTGGGCGACTCCCGCTTCGAGCGGCGTGTAGCCGAGTTCGCGCTGCTGGTAGAGGGGCAGGTAGTAGAACAGGCCGAGCCAGACCGCGCCGAGCAGCGCCATGAGCACGTTCGCCCGGGCCACGATCCGCATGCGCGAGGGCAGCAGCGGGTCCTGCGAGCGCCGCTGCAGCAGCACGAACATGCCCAGCAGGACCAGGCCCGCGATGACGAACGGCCAGCGTCCGGACAGGCCGTAGGTCAGGGCCACCAGCCCGCCGGTGACCGTCACCGCGCCGGGCAGGTCCAGCCGACCGCCCCGTGGCGGGGAGGGCTGGACCATGAGCCGGGTGGCCGCCAGCACGGCCAGCGCGACGGGAACCATCACGAAGAAGACCGAACGCCAGCCGTACAGGCCCGTGAGCAGTCCGCCGAGCAGAACGCCCGCCGCGCCTCCCGCGCCGGAGACCGCGCCCCACACGCCGAGTGCGGTGCCCCGGTCAGCGCCCTGGTACAGGGTCAGCACCAGCGCCAGCGCGGTGGGCGCCAGCAGTGCGGCGCCCACGCCCTGCGCCGCCCTGGCCGCGATCAGTGTCACGGCGTCCGGCGCGATCGCGGCGCCCAGCGATGACAGCGCGAACAGGCCGGTGCCGACCAGGAAGACGCGGCGCAGGCCGTACACGTCGCCGGACCGCCCGCCGAGGAGCAGCAGCGCGCCGAAGACCAGCACGTAGGCGTTGATCACCCAGGCCAGACCGGCGGCCGACAGGCCGAGACCGCTGCGGATCTCGGGGAGGGCGACGTTCACGATCGAGGTGCTCAGCACGACGAGGAACTGGGCCGTGGCCAGGACGCCCAGTGGCGTCCAGCTGGTCCGAGTGACGTGTGCGCTGCTCATGGCTCGACACTGGCAGCGGTGGCCGGACGTTCGCGTCGGTAGTTTTCGCCTATATGACTGCCTATGCGGAATGATCGGGGCACCTATGGAGACGTTGGTCGGCCGGGAGGCCGAGACAGAACGGCTGGACGCCCTCGTGGAGGCCGCCAGGCAGGGCCGCGGCGGTGCGCTGGCACTGTGCGGGGAGCCCGGCATAGGCAAGAGCGCGCTGCTGCGCCGGCTCGCCGAGAGCGCGTCCGGCTTCCTGGTCATCCAAGCCTCGGGCGCCGAGTTCGAGACCGAGCTGCCCTTCGCCGCACTGCACCAACTCTGCGTGTCGCTACTCGAGCACCTGGACGAGCTGCCGCCGCCGCACCGCAGGGCCCTGGAGATCGCTTTCGGCCTGGCCACCGGCGCCCTCGATCCCTTCATGGTCGGGGTCGGGACCCTGGGCCTGCTGGCCGAGGCCGCGCGGAAACGCCCTCTGCTCTGCTTGATCGACGACGCGCATTGGCTGGACGACGCATCGGCCAAGGCGCTGGCCTTCGTGTCGCGCAGGATCGCCGATGAGCCGGTGGCCGTGGTGTTCGCCACCAGGGAGCCGGGATTCGGCACCTTGCCGGGCCTGAACCTCGGTGGTCTGCGCGAGAGCGAGGCCAGGGCGCTGTTGGCCGGGGCTGTCCGGGCGCCGCTGGACGAGCGGGTCCGCGACCGCATCCTGGCCGAGTCGAGGGGGAACCCTCTCGCGTTGCTGGAGCTGCCCAGGAGCGCGGGCCTGGCAGGGATGGCGGGCGGATTCGACCTGCCCGCTCCCAGCGTGGTCGAGCAGAGTTTCCGGGTACGGCTGGCGCAGCTGCCGCCACAGGCCAGGCTGCTGCTGACCGTCGCCGCAGCCGATCCGGTCGGTGACCCAGGACTCCTGTGGCGGGCGGCCGAGCTGCTGGGCATCGAGCACGCGTCGGCCGCAGAGGCGGCAGAGCTGGTGGACTTCGGCGCCAGGATCCGCTTCAGCCACCCACTCGCCCGATCGGCCGCCTACACGGCCGCCCCTCCTGAGGAGCGCAGGCGAGCCCACGCGGCGCTCGCCGAGGCGACCGACGCGGTGGCCGACCCCGATCGGCAGGCCTGGCACCGTGCCCATGCCGCCGTCGGACCCGACGAGGAGGTGGCCGCAGCGCTGGAGCGGTCGGCGGCCAGGGCGCAGGCCCGAGGCGGGGTGGCGGCCGCCGCCGCCTTCTTGGAACGGGCCGCGGCGCTCACCCCCGGCTCGGGCCCGCGGATCGAGCGGGTGCTCGCCGCCGCTGAGGCCAAGCTCTCAGCGGGCGCGTTCGACATCGCGGCTGAGCTGCTCACCACCGCGGGGACGGCCTCACCCGACCGTCCCCAGCAGGCCAGGATCGACCTGCTGCGGGGCAGGCTCTCCTTCGTCCGCCACCGGGGCGACGAGCGGCCGACCGCCTACCTGCTGCGGGCCGCCGACCGGCTGGCGGACACCGACCCGGCCTGGTCCAGGGAGTGCTACCTGGACGCGATGGAGATCGGCGTCCTCATCGGCGACCTCGACCCCGTGGTGCAGGCGGCCAGAACCGCCGGCTCCAAGGACCCGGTGCTGGAGTGCATGATCAGGCTGACCACACAGGGCCATCGGGCAGCGGCCGACCTGCTGCGACCCATCCTCGCGGACGAAGCCGGGTGGAGCAGTCGCCCCTCGCTCGGCTTCATGCTGGCGGCCGAGCTGTGGACCTACGGCGCCCTGCGCGGCATCGCCGAGCGCGTCACCGCGGCCGGCCGCGAGTCAGGCTCCTTCCACATGCTCCCCATCGGACTGGCCATGCAGGCCACAGCCGCCGCCCACGCGGGCGAGTTCGGCGCCGCCATGGAGATGATCTCCGAGGAGGAGGCCATCGCCGAGGCGACGGGCGCGGCTCCGCTGGTCTACCCGCGCATCCACCTGGCCGCGCTGCGTGGACGCCGCGCGGAGGCCTTCGAACTGTTCGCCAACGTGGATTCGCGGATGACGCTCAGCGTCCAGTGGGCGGCGGCCGTCCTCCACAACGGCCTGGGCAACTATCAGGCCGCTCTGGAGGCCGCGCGGACCGCCGTCACGCACGAACACCTCGGCATGTCCGGGCTGGCCCTGCCGGAGCTGGCGGAGGCCGCCGTGCGCTGCGGCAAACCGGACGTCGCCGAGAGCGCCACGGCCGACCTCCGCGAACGTACGCAGGCGGGCGGGGACGCCTGGGGGCTGGGCGTGGCAGCGTACGCGCGGGCGCTGGTCACCGGCGACGAGGAGGCCTACCTCGAGGCCATCGATCACCTCGACGGTAGCCGGGTGGCGATCTACCGGGCCCGCGCGCACCTGCTGTACGGGGAGTGGCTGCGCCGGCAGGGACGACGGCGTGAGGCCCGCGAGCTGTTGCGTGTCGCGCACGAGGCGTTGACGGACATCGGGGCCGAGGCCTTCGCCGAGCGTGCCGCGGGCGAGCTGCGCGCCACCGGCGAACACGCCCGCAGCCGCTCCTCGCAGACCGCCGAGCGGCTCACCATGCAGGAGGTGCACATCGCACGGCTGGTCGCCGACGGGGCCACCTCCAAGGAGGTCGCGGCCACGTTGTTCCTCAGCCCGAGAACCGTCGACGCCCACCTGCGGAACATCTTCCGCAAGCTCGGGCTCACGTCGCGTAAGCAATTGCGCGACCTGCCCGACATCCGGGGATAGGTAGCTTTCGCCGACGCGACCGACGTGGCTCTGACGCGAACGTATGAGCCATGACGATCAACGACATCACCCAAGAGATCACCACCGAAACGCCTGCCAAGAAGAAGAGCAAGGCGAAGAAGCGCGCGGCCAAGAGCCTGCTCTGGTTCGCCCTGCTCGGCACCGCCGTCCTGGTCCTGGCCGAGCCATGGCTCCTGATCCCAGCGGCCCTCCTCGCGGCGATCGCGCTCTGGGACTGACACCCGCCGTGTTCGAGCCGCCCGAAGAACGGCCAAACGACAAAAGGCCGATCCCAAGATCTTGGGATCGGCCTCTGAACTGCGATGGTGGGGCTACCAGGACTTGAACCTGGGACCTTCCCCGTTGCTGACCTTCCTGAATGGCACGCAATGGGCACGGTCTGACCTTCTGATCCCTAGGCCTCTCGTTCAGAGCCGTCCGCCTTGCTGTTTCTCGAGGCTCTGGCCGTTCAGATCCGCACGGCCCAGTTTCCGTTCCAGCGGCTTTCTGGGCGGCTCCAAAGTCCAGCTGAGCATGCACGGTCAGTTCCCGGCCAGGAGAAACATCGCAGCCAGGTCGCTAGCCGACTCCTCGACGTCTTGAGAGCCATCGACATCCAGGACCGGCAAGTCCTGCCTGAGGGCTTGGCGTCGTACCTCTTCGTCCCAGAGCTCGTCGCGGCCCAGCCGATTCACCATCGCCTCGGTGTGGTCGCTGATTCCCCAGTTGGATCGCGCTCGGGCTGGGTCAGCGAATCGGGCCCCCAAAGCATGGCGACGAAATTCGGGCGTTGGCAGCAGAAACACGGCCTGCTCACGCCATGTCAGCAATGGCGCAACGTCCGCAGGCAGCGTACGGAAATCGTCGACCAGCACGGGTCGGTCGGTTGGCAGAGTCAGCAGGTCTTCGATGACGAGTCCGAATGTCTCGCCGTGCAGACTGGGCATGCTCTCGAAGATCTCTTTCGGCGTGCGGCCCGTCCATCTGTGTTCCAGGGGGGTTTGCAGCAGTGTGCACATGTACGGATGTCGTTGTGGGGTACACCGCTGGATGTAGCGATGCTCGGCCAGATCGCCGTCATACACGAACACGTCATAGCGTTCGGCCAAGACCCGGCTAAGAGTGCTCTTGCCTGCGCCGGTACCTCCGGCGATCCAGCGGACATGCGCAAGCCGACGGATGAGATCAGCAGAGTCATGTTGGTTCAGGCTGGTCATGTCCGGCAGTCTCGCAAGATCGAGCAGCTGGAAACAGTCTTGTTTTCGCATCCCGTGCTGGTGAAGCTTGAAGAAGACGACCGATTCGTACTGCCGTGCCAGTCCCGCGCTGTCAGCTTGGCAATTGCAGGGATTTTGGCTTGTAGAGTCGTTGACCTGCGGCTGAGGCCCGCCGTGAGTGACCTTGGTTGACCCCTCGTCACCGCCCTCAATGGCACGACCTTGGATGCGGATGAGGGCATGAACGAGCAGGTTGCGGCCGAGATCGCAGACGAGTCTGAACCCCCGCGTTTGGTACGCACCTGCGTGCACCTCGCCCGCCTGAGCCACCTACGGTCCGAGCATCCGAATCTCGATCATCCTGGAGCCGGATGGATGTGGATAAGGCCAGGACGGAAACCGCTCGTTGCCTCTCCTAGGCATCATCAGAGAAGCTCCAGAGAGCCAGCGAAGGGGGCAAGAGATCCCGCGCGAGGAGGCAGGGGAGAGCTGGACAGGCCTGGGACTCGCCTTCACCACGAAATCGGGACGGCCTGTCGAACCGCACACCCTCGCGCGACCTTTCGCCCGGATCGCCAAGGCGGCAGAGTCGCGGCCTATCCGCCTACACGACCTGAGGCCCACGGCGGCTTCACTTCTCAAGAAGCTGGGTGTCATGCAATGGAGATCGTCGGCCATAGCCGCATCTCGGTGACAACGGAGATCTACATCCGTGGCGACGGCGATAGCCGTGAGGACGCGATCAAGAGGGCGGTACGAGTGAAGTCGTTGCAGTAAAGAAGCCCCGAAGCTTGATTGCTTCGAGGCATTTTCGCAGGTGGGGCTACCAGGACTTGAACCTGGGACCTCTTCCTTATCAGGGAAGCGCTCTAACCGTCTGAGCTATAGCCCCGCGCACAAAGAACGTTATCGCATCCACCAGGTGGAGGCGAACCGGTTGTTCGTACGGGGAAAGCTTACCGTGTCCCAGGCGCTGCTCGCGCCGCGTCCAGGACACGGCAAGGAAACTACTCGGCCTCGCTGAACGTCACTTCGACGCCGCCCACCAGATCAGCGGCGATGTTGTAGATGACGGCCCCCAACGTCGACAGCGCCGTGATCAGCACCACGTTCACCGCGCCGATCAGCGCGGTGTACCCGAGGATCCTGACCGGCTCGAACCACGAGGAGATGTCGAAGCTCCCCGAGGTCTGCCCGTCGGCCTGGGTGAGCTGGTTGACCGTCTGGACGATCGAGTCGAAGACTCCGATGGCCGACAGCACGCCGTACAGGACGGCGACCGCGACGAACAGGACCACGAAGCAGACCAGAGAGACGACGAAGCTGAACTTCATCGCCGACCACGGCTCCACGCGCCGCAGCACCAGGTGCGCCTTGCGCGGCAGGCGTGAGGCCGCGGCCGCCTTCTTCTTCGGCAGTTCGACCGCCGGCGGCGGGGCCTCGGAGGTCAGCGACGGACGGATACGGACCGTCTCGTTCTGCGGCTGCTCCTCCTCGGCCTGGGTCTCGTCCTTGGTGAGGCCAAGAATTTCTGGCTCGTTAGGCTTCGCGGGCTTCTGCCCGTTCTCCCGAGACGACGTGGTCTTCGCGGGACCGCCCTGGGCGTTCATGGACTACTCTCCTCCCCCGTCTTCCTCAGCTTCCACCGAAGTCTCCATCGACTCGGCGTTCCGAGCGAGGGCCACGACGCTGTCGCCTTCGGCGAGATTCATCAGGCGAACTCCCATGGTCTGACGGCCGGACTGCTTGATCTCCACTGCACGCGTCCGGATCACTCCCCCATTGGACGTGATCGCGTAGACCTCGTCCTCCGGGTTGACCATGACGGCTCCGACCAGCTTTCCACGAGAGGTAACAATCTTCGCAGTCAGCACACCCTTGCCGCCACGTCCCTGTACCGGATATTGCTCGACAGGTGTCCGTTTCGCGTACCCGCCCTCGGTGGCGATAAGCACGTCCTCACCATCCGCCATGCGATTCATGGCGAGAAGTTCGTCACCTTCTAGGAATCTCATGCCGATGACACCGCTGGTGGCCCTGCCCATGGGGCGCAGCGCGTCGTCGGTCGCGGTGAAGCGGATGGACTGCGCGCCCTTGGAGACGAGCAGCAGGTCGTCCTCCTCGGAGACCAGCCGGGCCGCGATCACCTCGTCGTCCTCGCGCAGGTTGATCGCGATGAGGCCGCCGGTCCTGGGGGAGTCGTACTCCGACAGCCTGGTCTTCTTGACCAGGCCGGAGCGGGTGGCCAGCACCAGGTACGGCGCGACGTCGTAGTCGCGCAGGTCGAGGACCTCCATGACCGTCTCGTCCGGCTGCATCGCCAGCAGGTTGGCCAGGTGCAGGCCGCGCGCGTCGCGCCCCGACTCGGGCAGCTCGTAGGCCTTGACCCGGTAGACGCGGCCCTTGTTGGTGAAGAACAGCAGCCAGTGGTGGGTCGTGGTGACGAAGAAGTGGTCGACGATGTCGTCCTGGCGCAACTGCGCCCCTCGCACGCCCTTGCCGCCGCGCTTCTGCGCCCGGTAAAGGTCGGTCTTGGTGCGCTTGGCGTAGCCGCCGCGGGTGATCGTCACGACGATCTCGTCCTCGGCGATGAGGTCCTCGATCGACATGTCGCCGTCGTAGGCGATGATCTCGGTGCGCCGGTCGTCGCCGAACTTGGCGACGATCTCCGACAGCTCCTCGTTGATGATCTCGCGCTGGCGGGCCTGGCTGGCCAGGATCGCGTTGTACTCGGCGATCTGGGTCATCAGGTTGTCGTACTCGTCCTGGATCGCCTGGCGCTCCAGGGCGGCGAGCTTGCGCAGCTGCATGTCGAGGATGGCCTGGGCCTGGACCTCGTCGATGTCGAGCAGCGTCATCAGGCCGCCCTGCGCTTCGGCGGCCGAGGGCGACTGCCTGATCAGCGCGATGACCTCGTCCATCCGGTCGAGGGCCTTGAGCAGCCCTCGCAGGATGTGGGCCCGCTCCTCCGCCTTGCGCAGGAGGTAGCGGGTCCTGCGGACGATGACCTCGATCTGGTGCGCCACGTAGTGGCGGACGAACTGGTCGAGGCGGAGCGTGCGCGGCACGCCGTCGACCAGCGCCAGCATGTTGGCGCCGAAGGTGTCCTGCAGCTGGGTGTGCTTGTAGAGGTTGTTCAGCACGACCTTGGCGACCGCGTCGCGCTTGAGCACGATCACGAGTCGCTGGCCGACGCGCGAGGACGACTCGTCGCGGACGTCGGCGATGCCGGTCAGCTTGCCCTCGCGGACCAGTTCGGCGATCTTGAGCGCCAGGTTGTCCGGGTTGACCTGGTAGGGCAGCTCGGTGACCACCAGCGACTGGCGGCCCTTGCCGTCCTCCTCCACCTCGACGACGGCCCGCATGGTGATGGAGCCGCGGCCGGTGCGGTAGGCGTCCTCGATCCCGCGACGGCCGACGATCAGCCCGCGGGTCGGGAAGTCGGGGCCCTTGACCAGGCCGATGGCCGCCTCGAGCAGTTCCTCGTCGGTGGCCTCCGGGTTCTCCAGGCACCACTTGACCGCCGAGGCGACCTCGCGCAGGTTGTGCGGCGGGATGTTGGTGGCCATGCCGACCGCGATGCCGCCGGAGCCGTTGACGAGCAGCTGCGGGATGCGCGCGGGCAGGACGTCGGGCTCCTGCGACTTGCCGTCGTAGTTGGGCCGGAAGTCGACGGTGTCCTTGTCGATGTCGCGCAGCATCTCCATGGCGATGGGCGCGAGCTTGCACTCGGTGTAACGCATCGCCGCCGCGGGGTCGTTGCCGGGCGAGCCGAAGTTGCCCTGCCCGTCGACCAGCGGGTAGCGCAGCGACCAGGGCTGCGCCAGCCGTACGAGCGCGTCGTAGATGGAGGTGTCGCCGTGCGGGTGGTAGGTGCCCATGACGTCACCGACGACGCGGGCGCACTTGAAGTAGCCGCGGTCGGGACGGTAGCCACCGTCGTACATGGCGTAGAGCACCCGGCGGTGCACGGGCTTGAGGCCGTCGCGGACGTCGGGCAGCGCACGGGACACGATGACGGACATCGCGTAGTCCATGTAGCTGCGCTGCATCTCGGACTGGATGTCCACAGGCTCGATGCGGTCAGCCGGGGGAGTGGTGTTCACTTCCGTCACAGGTGATGATCCTTTTTTCTGGTACGGCTACCGCTATACGTCGAGGAAGCGGACGTCACGCGCGTTGCGGATGATGAAGTCGCGCCTCGCCTCGACGTCCTCGCCCATGAGCACGCTGAACAGGTCGTCTGCCTGGGCGGCGTCGTCGAGCGTGACCAGGCGCAGCAGCCGGGTCGCCGGATTCATCGTGGTCTCCCACAGCTGCCCGGCGTTCATCTCGCCCAGACCCTTGAAGCGCTGGACGTTGTCGCGCGGGCGGGGGTCGGGCTTGCCCGCCGCGATGCCCTCGGCGATGACCGCGTCACGCTCGGTGTCGGAGTAGGCGTAGGAGGCGTCGTCGCCCTTGCGGTCCCACTTGATCTTGTACAGCGGCGGGCACGACAGGTAGACGTGTCCAGCCTCGATCAGCGGCCGCATGAAGCGGAACAGCAGGGTCAGCAGCAGCGTGTTGATGTGCTGGCCGTCGACGTCGGCGTCGGCCATCAGGATCACCTTGTGGTAGCGCAGCTTGGCGATGTCGAACTCGTCGTGCACGCCGGTGCCGAGCGCGGTGATCAGCGCCTGGACCTCGTTGTTCTTCAGGACCTTGTCGATCCTGGCCTTCTCCACGTTGAGGATCTTGCCGCGGATGGGCAGGATCGCCTGGAAGCGCGAGTCGCGGCCGCCCTTGGCCGAGCCGCCGGCCGAGTCACCCTCGACGATGTACAGCTCGCACTTGTCGGGCTCGTTCCACTGGCAGTCGGCCAGCTTGCCCGGCAGTCCGCTGCCTGACTCCAGCAGCGACTTGCGCCTGGTCAGGTCGCGGGCCTGGCGAGCGGCTATGCGCGCGCGGGCGGCCTGCAGCGACTTGTTGATGATGTCCTTGGCCTCGCCGGGGTTGCGCTCGAACCAGTCGCGCACGTGGTCGTTGCAGGCCTTCTGGACGAAGGACTTGGCCTCGGTGTTGCCCAGCTTGGTCTTGGTCTGACCCTCGAACTGCGGGTCGGCCAGCTTCACCGAGACGATCGCCGTCAGGCCCTCGCGGACGTCCTCGCCCGAGAGGTTGTCGTCCTTGCCCTCCTTGAGGAACTTCTGCTCACGCGCGTAGCGGTTGACGATGGACGTCAGGGCCGCGCGGAACCCCTCCTCGTGGGTGCCGCCCTCCGCCGTGTTGATGGTGTTGGCGAAGGTGTAGACCGACTCGGAGTAGGAGTTGTTCCACTGCATGGCGATCTCGACGGAGATGCCCTCACCATGGGCCTCGAAGTCGATGACCGACGCGTGCGCGGGCTCCTTCTTCGAGTTGAGGTGCGTGACGAAGTCGGACAGGCCGCCCTCGTAGTGGTAGTGGACCTTGTGGACCTCACCGTTGATGTGGTCGGGCCGCTCGTCGGTCAGCGTGATCGTCAGGCCCTTGTTGAGGAAGGCCATCTCCTGGAAGCGCCGCGAGAGCGTCTCGAAGTTCCACGCCGTGGTCTCGAAGATCGTCGGGTCGGCCCAGAACGTGATCGACGTGCCGGTCTCGTCGGTGGTCTCGCCCTTGGCCAGCGGCGCCACGGGCTTGGACATCTCGAAGCGCTGGCGCCAGACGTGGCCGTTCTGCTTGACCTCCACGTCCATGGCGGTCGACAGCGCGTTGACCACCGCGGAGCCGACGCCGTGCAGGCCGCCTGAGACCGCGTAGGACTTGCCGTCGAACTTGCCGCCCGCGTGCAGCGTGGTCAGCACGAGCTCGACCGCGGAGACCTTCTCCACAGGGTGGATGCCTGTGGGGATGCCTCGGCCGTTGTCGACGACCCGCACGCCGTTGTCGGCGAGGAGGGTCACCTCGATGCGGTCGGCGTGGCCCGCCAGGGCCTCGTCGACGGAGTTGTCCACGATCTCGTAGACAAGATGGTGCAGACCGCGCTCACCGGTCGATCCGATATACATACCCGGGCGCTTGCGGACCGCCTCAAGCCCTTCGAGTACGGTGATTGAGCTAGCGTCGTAGGACAAGTGCGAAATCCTCCTGCCGCGGACACGCGGCCGGGAAAGCGACAACCGCCAGCTGCCCCTACCGTGCCCGTCACCGTCGTGAGTGCCCCGATGCGCGGTCACCCAGGGGAGTCGGCTCGCATGCCGCGGGTGACACGCAAGCGGACGTGTCCGGAATCCGCTTTCATTCTACCGGCTCTGAGCGCTGAAGGTGGCATTGAACGCGCCTGTGATGCCCTGTAGCTCGTTTTCCCCCCTCGCAAGCATCCCCCCTTTGGGAGGAGGGCCACTCGCTTCAGCGGCCGTCTGATCGCTCGATGCGGGTTTTACCCGTACGTGTCGCCGGGCCCGCGGCTGCCGGTGACCCTCAGCCCTCCGGACGGCCTCGGCGCGTTCTGCGGCCCTCTGACCTTGACCTTCTTGACGGTTCCCTCGCCGAGCTCCTCGTTCAGCCTCCGGATGAGCGTGCGGGCCAGCAATCTGACCTGGGTCGCCCACGCCGTCGAGTCGGCGGCGATGACCACCTCGCCGTCCTCGAAGTGCTCCGGTTTGGTGTGCGCGGCCAGGTCGGCGCCCACGATTTCCGGCCACCTGCCGAAGACGCCGCCCACGGCGGCCGACCGCTCCCACCCGCGTGCGGCCAGCAGATCCGTGATCGCCTTGCCGAAGAGCTGCGGGTCGGCCGCGTCCCTCGCCGCCGCCCTGCGACGCGGCTCACGGCGGGGCAGCTGCCCCCTCCTGGCCGCGTCGGCCTTGGCCTGGGCGAGCTTCTCCCTGGCCAGCGCCGCGCCACGGGCGGCGGTCGCGTTGTCGTCATCTGACACGGGTCACGCTCCCCCCTGCGACATCGAATCTGGAACCGATCAATTCCTTCGGCACGTCGTCGGCCACCGCGGCGGTGATCAGCACCTGCTCCGCCGGCGCGACGATCTCGGCGAGCCTGCGCCTGCGCTGGCTGTCGAGCTCGGCGAAGACGTCGTCGAGGATGAGCACCGGATCGCCGCCGTCGGACCGCAGCAGGTCGTAGGCGGCCAGCCGCAGCGCCAGCGCGAACGACCACGACTCGCCGTGGCTGGCGTAGCCGCGCGCGGGCAGATCGCCGAGGCCGAGCACGAGGTCGTCGCGGTGCGGGCCGACCAGGGTGACACCGCGCTCGAGCTCGGACTGGCGGACCTCGAGCAGCCGCTCTCTCAACCGCGACTCAAGGGTTTTCCCCAGGTCTGTGGATAACGTGTGTGCATCGGAAGATCCGCTCTCACCGGCCTCTTCGTCATCCACGCCATCCCCACCTGTGGACAACGTGCTCCGATAAGTGAGCCCCGCGGGAGCGCTCGTGGGCGCCAGCGAAGCATAGGCGGAGGCGACCAGCGGCCGCAGCGCTTCGATCAGATCGAGTCTGGCTCGCAACAGCTCGGCGCCGTGCCGCGCGAGGTGCGCGTCCCACACCTCCAGCGTGCTCAGCACGTCTCCCGCGCCCGCGGCGGCGAAGGCGGCCTCGCTCTCCGCCCTGCGCGCTCCACCGCGCCCACGGCGCGCCTGGGCGGCCGTACGCAGCAGGGCGCCCCGCTGCTTCAGCACCCGGTCGTAGTCGGCTCTGACGCCCGCGAAACGCGGCGCTCTGGCCACGAGCAGGTCGTCGAGGAAACGCCTGCGCTCGGCGGGGTCGCCCTTGACGAGGGCGAGGTCCTCGGGAGCGAAGAGCACGGTGCGGAGCAGGCCGATGACGTCTCGCGGGCGGGACACGGGGGAGCGGTTGAGCCTCGCCCTGTTGGCCCTGCCCGGGTTGATCTCCAGCTCGACCAGCGCGCGCCTGTCCTCCCTGTGGACGGCGCAGCGGATGATCGCCCTGCTGGCGCCCTGCCGTACGAGGGGGGCGTCGTTGGCGACCCGGTGGCTGGAGTGCGTCGCCACGTAGCCCATGGCCTCGACGAGGTTGGTCTTGCCCTGACCGTTGGGCCCCACGAACGCCGTGACGCCCGGCTCCAGGTCGAGCTCAACGGAGGCGTAGGACCTGAAGTCGGTCAGCGACAGGTGGGCGACGTGCACCCTCGAAGGTTAGTGGGCCACACCGACCACTGGGGTCACCGCCGTGCACCCCTGTGGAAAACCGGTATGGCCCCTCCGACCCTCGCGAAGATCGCTCGCGCCGAGGCGCATCGGCGTCCCCACCCTGTGGACAACCGCCCGGCTACTCGGCTTCCTTCGGCGGGACGACGTCGGCGCCGGGGGAGTCCGCGCCCTTCTCGTGCGAGCCGTCCACCGAGGTGACCGCGTGGCCGCCGAACTGGTTGCGCAGCGCCGCGACCATCTTCATCGCGGGGGAGTCCTCCTGCCGCGAGGAGAACCTGGCGTACAGCGCGGCCGTGATCACCGGGAGCGGGACCGCATGGTCCACCGCCGCCTGCACGGTCCACCGGCCCTCGCCCGAGTCCTGTGCATAACCCTTGAGCGCGTCGAGGTGCTCGTCGTCGTCGAGCGCCCGCACCAGCAGGTCGAGCAGCCACGACCTGATCACCGTGCCGGTGCGCCAGCTGGCGAAGGATCCGCGGACGTCCTTGACGATGTCGGAGGCCTCGAGCAGCTCCCAGCCCTCCGCGTAGGCCTGCATCATGCCGTACTCGATGCCGTTGTGGACCATCTTCGCGAAGTGGCCGGCGCCGACGTCGCCCGCGTGGACGAAGCCGTCCTCACCCTCGGGCTTGAGCGTCTGGAAGACCGGCATCAGCCGGTCGACGTTGGCCTTGTCGCCGCCGCACATGAGCGCGTAGCCGTTCTCCAGGCCCCACACACCGCCGCTGACACCGCAGTCGACGAAGCCGATGCCGTGCGCCTTGAGCTCCTCGGCGTGGCGCTGGTCGTCCACATAGTGTGAATTACCGCCGTCGACCACGATGTCGCCCGGGTCGAGCAGCTCACCGAGCGCGTTGACGGTCTGCTGGGTGGGGCCGCCCGCGGGCACCATGACCCACACCGCGCGGGGAGCCTCGAGGCGGTCGACGAGCTCCTTGAGGCTCGCGACGTCGCTCACCTCGGGATCGCGGTCGTAGCCCACCACCTCGTGGCCGCCGCGGCGCAGGCGCTCGGCCATGTTGCCGCCCATCTTCCCGAGCCCGACCATGCCGATCTGCATGTTGATAACCCCCTTGTCAGGCTTCCATCATCTCCGATGGCCGCGTCAGCTGGACAAGCGGATGGGCATGATCAGGTAACGGTAGTCAGGCGTGCCACCGTCGTCCACAGGCTTGCCGCCAGTGAGGATAGCGGGCTTCGTCGAGGTGGTCATCTGCAGCCTGGCCACGTCAGAGTCGATCGCCCCGAGGCCCTCCAGCAGGAACTGGTGGTTGAAGGCGATGTTCATCTCCTCGCCCTCGTAATCCACAGGCAGCACCTCGACGGCCTGCGCCTCGTCGCCGCTGCCCGCCTCCAGGACGACCTCGCCGCCGCGGAAGGCCAGCCGGACGGGCGTGTTGCGCTCGGCGACCAGCGCCACGCGCTTGACGGCCTCGACGAACGGGCCTGTGGACAGGTCCGCCCTGGCGGAGAACTCCGTCGGCAGCAGCGAGCGGTACTTGGGGAACTCGGGATCGAGCAGCCGCGTGGTGGTGCGCCGGCCCGCGCTGGAGAAACCGATCATGCCCTCACCGGTGCCGCCCGCCGAGCTGAGCGCGATCTCGACCTCGGCGCCTGTGGATCCCAGCGCCTTGGCGGTGTCGGCGAGCGTCTTGCCGGGGATCATCGCGATCGCCGAGAAGTCGGGCTGGCCCGGCTGCCACTTCAGCTCCCGTACGGCGAGGCGGTACCTGTCGGTGGCCGCGAGGGTCACGGTGTCGCCCTCGATCTCCATCCGCACGCCTGTGAGCATCGGCAGCGTGTCGTCCCTGCCCGCGGCGACGGCGACCTGGCCGACGGCGGAGGCGAACACGTCGCTGCCCACCCGGCCGGCCGCGGGCGGCATCGCGGGGAGCGACGGGTAGTCCTCCACAGGCATGGTCAACAGTGTGAATCGAGCACTGCCGCACGTGACGACGGCCTTGGCGCCGTCCACCACGAAGTCCACAGGCTGTGCGGGAAGCGCGCGGGTGATCTCGGCGAGCAGCTTGCCCGAGACGAGCACCACTCCCGCCTCACCCGTCTGCGGCTCCAGCGTCACCTCCGCCGAGACCTCGTAGTCGAAGCCCGAGAGCTTCAACTGGCCCGTGTCGGTGACTTCCATGCGCATGCCTGCCAGGACGGGCACAGACGGGCGCGCAGGGAGGCTGCGTGCCGTCCATGCGACCGCCTCAGCGAGCACATCGCGCTCGATCCGGAACATCACGGAGATCAGCCTCCTGCTTGTCGTCGCTGCTGCTTGTTAAGTCTTCACTCTCCCGCACCTGAGCTCCGGGAGAACCCCTCTATGGGTCTTTGAATCTCTTAGTTAGAACTAGAGGAAGTCATCTTCATAGGGGCTGTGGATGTTGTGGATGACCGGCGTTTCCGCAGCTCATCGCAGGAATTTCTATCCACTGCCCGTGTGGGTGAAGCCTGGGGAGAACTTCGCCGCCTGGGGATGACGATCCGTTGCCCACAGGCTGTCCCCAGATCGGGGGGTCGTCATCCACCGGTTATCCACTGGGTTTCAACAGGTTATCCACGGGGTAGAAGGGGTCACCTGGAACCCCTGTTTCCGATGTTCACAGGGCGTCCACAAGTTGTCCACGAGCTGTCCCCAGGTTGTCCCCAACATGTCCCCAGCCTTATCCCCAGGCTCTGTGGGCGGCGTTCACGCTTTTTGATCTTCATTTGGCCGCTGAGAGGCCGTCTGAGCTGGTCCACAGAGTTATCCACAGGCTGTGCACAGTCAGGCCTTGGACGTCTGCTTGATACGCATCGTCAGCTCGTTGACCTGGTTGTACATCGACCGGCGCTCGGCGATGAGTGAACGTATCTTCCGCTCGGCGTGCATCACCGTGGTGTGGTCGCGGCCGCCGAACTGCTGCCCGATCTTGGGCAGCGACAGGTCGGTCAGCTCCCTGGCCAGGTACATCGCGATCTGGCGGGCGTTCACCAGCGCCCTGCTGCGCGAGCTTCCACACAGGTCGTCGATCGAGATGCCGAAGTACTCGGCCGTCTTCGCCATGATCGTGGCGATGGTGATCTCCGAGCTCGCGTCCGTGGTGATGAGGTCCTTGAGGACCACCTCGGCCAGTTGGAGATCCACACCCTGCCTGTTGAGGCTGGCGAACGCGGTGACCCTGATCAGCGCGCCCTCGAGCTCGCGGATGTTGGTGGAGATCCGGCTGGCGATGTACTCCAGCACCTCGGGCGGCGCGGCCAGTCCCTCCTGGATGGCCTTCTTCCTGAGGATCGCGATGCGCGTCTCGAGCTCGGGCGGCTGGACGTCGGTGATCAGGCCCCACTCGAACCTGTTGCGCAGCCGGTCCTCCAGCGTGATCAGCTGCTTGGGCGCCCGGTCGCTGGAGATGACGATCTGCTTGTTGGCGTTGTGGAGGGTGTTGAAGGTGTGGAAGAACTCCTCCTGCGTCTGCTCCTTGCCCTCCAGAAACTGGATGTCGTCCACAAGCAGGATGTCGATCGCGCGGTAGCGGCTGCGGAACCCGTCGGCCTTGTGGTCGCGGATGCTGTTGATGAAGTCGTTGGTGAACTCTTCCGAGCTCACGTACCTCACCCGGGCGCCGTCGTAGAGCGACTGCGCGTAGTGGCCGATCGCGTGCAGCAGGTGGGTTTTCCCCAGGCCCGAGTCGCCGTAGATGAACAGCGGGTTGTACGCCTTGGCGGGCGCCTCGGCCACGGCGACGGCCGCCGCGTGCGCGAACCGGTTGCTGGCGCCGATGACGAACGTCTCGAACGTGTACTTCTGGTTGAGCCTCGCCGGCTCGCTCGGCTTGTTGCTCTTGGCCTCCCACCGGTTCTGTGGAGGCTCGGGCTGCGCCTGTGGATATTCGGTGGATATCTGCGAAGCCTCGGGCGGCGCGGCGAAGAAGAGCGACGGCTCAGGGGCCTGGTAGGCGGGCTGTGCATAACTCTGCACAGGCTCGGGAGCCTGGGGAAAACTCGGAGCCACAGGCTGGGGATGAGGCTCGGCCATCGGCGGCTCGGGCGTGGTCGTGTCGATCATCACGGCCACGCGCACCGGCCTGCCGAGCTCGTGGGAGAGCGCGTGGCTCACCGGGGTGCGCAGCTTGCCCTCGATCAGGTCCTTGAGGAACTCGTTGGGGACGCCGAGCACGATCGTGTCGCCCGCCATGGCGATCGGCCTGACCATCGCCAGCCACGTGCGCTGCTGGATGGGCAGGTTGTCGTTGAGGAAGTTGGCCAGCGCGTGGGCCCATACCGTCCCGAGGTCGTCCCCGTTCATGGTGTGGCTTCCCCTCCGTCGTTCATCCACAGGCAGCAACCGCTACGGTCGCGGATTGCTCGTTCTATCCACAGGGCGTGGTTGGTGCGATCTCCCCAGGAGATCCACAGGAGATCCACAAGTTGTGCACAGAGTGATCCCGCCATTACGGCTGGGCTCTGGGAGTTGTGCACACCTGTGTTCAAGTCGTTGTCCACAGCCTAGTGGCACCTGAGTGCACAGACTGTGGACGCGCGAACCCCGGTGGAAAAGTTGCCTGTGGATACGTGGAAAACTCCGCCGGTTTGACCTCGGGCACGCCTGGCCCGTAACGTACGACGGTCGGCTTGTCACGTGACGGCTCTTTTGCATGCCCTCGCGAGCTCGGCAGGCCAGCCATGTGTGTCACGCGCTCTCGCTTCCAGGCGGGGGCGCACTTTCAAGCCTGGAGCCCACTCGTGAGCAAGCGTACTTTCCAGCCGAACAACCGTCGCCGCGCGAAGACCCACGGCTTCCGGCTGCGTATGCGCACCCGGGCCGGCCGCGCGATCCTCGCTGCTCGTCGCCGCAAGGGCCGCGAGAAGCTGTCGGCCTGACGGTCGTCCTGTCCCATGCTTGGTCGCCCGCCGGCGCTACTCGTCGGCGGGCGATAGGCGTCTGACGTGTTGTCGCGAGAGTCCCGTATGCGGCGGGGTGAGGATTTCTCAGCCGCGGTCAAGCGAGGGGCCCGTGCCGGCCGTCCCACCCTCGTCCTGCATCTGAAGGTCGCGGAGGACGGGCCACCGCGGGTCGGCTTCGTGGTCAGCAAGGCCGTGGGCGGCGCTGTCGTGCGCAACAAGGTCAAGCGGCGGCTTCGACACCTGATGCGGGACCGTGTAGCACGGCTCCCGCGAGGTAGCCTGCTTGTGGTACGCGCTAATCCACCTGCCGCGTCCGCGCGACACGAGCGCCTTGCCGCCGAACTCGATGCCGCGCTGGATCGTTTGTCGAGGCGAGAACAAGAACGATGACGGAGCAGACGCAAGGGGCGCCGAGCCTTCCGGCTCGGATTCTCATCGCCCCGATCCGGTTCTATCGGGCATTCATCAGCCCGGTACTGGGTCCGCGTTGCCGTTTCTACCCCTCATGCAGTGCTTATGGGCTTGAGGCGATAGCCGTACATGGTGCTTTGCGCGGCATATGGCTGACTGTCCGGCGTATCGGGCGTTGCCACCCATTCCATCCCGGAGGTTTTGACCCGGTGCCCCCACGCCCGGTTCCGTCCGACGAAACGCAAGGGAGCTAGCTCGGTGGAGCTGTCCTGGCTTAACTGGCTCTACACAGCCATCGCCCAAGTCCTCACCTGGATTCACCAGGCCTACAGCACCGTGCTCGACCCGGACAGCGGGCTGACCTGGGCGCTGACCCTCATCACTATCACAGTCCTCATGCGACTGCTGATCTTCCCGCTCTTCCTGAAGCAGATGCGTTCCTCGCGGAAGATGCAGGAACTCGCACCGAAGGTGCAGGAGATCCGCAAGCGCTACAAGAACGACAAGCAGCGCATGAACGAAGAGGTCATGAACCTCTACCGCGGCCAGGGGGCCAACCCCCTCGGCGGCTGCCTGCCCGTCGTCGCGCAGTTCCCCATCTTCATCTCGATGTTCACCGTGCTGAACGCCATGGCGCTCGGCGAGATCAAGTTCGGGATGACCCAGGCGTTCGTCGACAGCGCCCGCGCCGCGCACATCTTCGGCGCGCCGCTGCCCGCCAACTTCTGGATGGGCTCCGCCCAGATCGAGTCCTTCGGCGCCGGCGTGGTCCAGACCAAGATCGTGCTGGCGATCTTCGTGGCGATCAGCTCCCTCACCACGTTCCTCACCGTCAGGCAGAGCGTCACCCGCTCCATGCAGCAGATGCCCGACAACCCCATGGCGTCGCAGCAGAAGATCCTGATGTACATCTCGCCGCTGTTCGCCTTCTTCAGCCTCAACTTCCCGCTGGGCCTGATCTTCTACTGGGTCACCACCAACCTGTGGACCCTCGGCCAGCAGCACTGGTTCTACGCCCGGCACCCCATGCCCGAGTACGACGCCAAGGGCAACGTGATCCCCGTCACGCCCAAGCCTGGACTGCTGTCCAAGGTGCGCAAGAGCTCGGCCGTCGCCGAGGAAGAGGCCCCGCCCGCGCCGCCGGAGCCTAAGATCATTCGACGGCAGCCGACCAAGCAGACCCGCAGCAAGCGCACGGGCAGCAAGAAGTCTTGATCCTTACCCACGAGCACGAAAGAGAGGCCGACGTGACCGAGGCCGAGCAGGAGAAGGCTCCGGATCTTGCGGCGCTTGAGCAGGAAGGCGAGATCGCGGCCGACTACGTCGAAGGTCTGCTCGACATCGCCGACATCGACGGCGACATCGACATGGACGTCGAAGGCGACCGCGCGATGGTCTCCGTCGTCGGCGTGAAGGGCACCGACCTCGTCGGTCCCGGCGGTGAGATCCTCGAAGCGCTGCAGGAACTCACCAGGCTGGCCGTCCACCGGCAGACGGGGGAGCGGTCGCGGCTCATGCTGGACGTGGCCGGCTACAGGGAGAAGCGCAGGGCCGAGCTGAGCAAGCTCGGCACCGAGGTCGCCGAGACCGTCAAGCGCAACGGCGAGCCGAAGTCGCTCCACCCGATGACGCCCTTCGAGCGCAAGATCGTGCACGACGCGGTGGCGGCCGCCGGGCTCCGCAGCGAGTCCGAGGGCGAGGAGCCCAACCGTTTCGTCGTGGTTCTGCCCGCCTGACCCTCCTCGGGTACGGCAGGCACGAACGCCAGGCCGTCGGCTCCTTCGGGGCTGGCGGCCTTTCGTTTGAGATCACGCCTTCCGCGCCTAGGCCGGAGAAACCGCCGGGACGGCTAGTCTTCGTCCATGTCGGCCATCCGCCGTACCACCAAGAACACGCACATTCAGGAAAGGCCACCGGATCAGTGAGCGACGAGCTGACGGCTCCACCGCAGATAGCGCGCGAGGTGTTCGCCGGCGACGCCTGGGACAGGGCGCGGCAGTTCGCGGAGCTGCTCGCCGGTCCAGGAGTCGTGCGCGGGCTGCTCGGCCCGCGCGAGGTGCCCAGGATCTGGGACCGTCACCTGCTCAACTGCGCGGTGGTCGCCGAGGCCGTCCCCGAGAACGTCCGCCTGATCGACATCGGCTCGGGCGCCGGGCTGCCCGGCCTGGTCCTGGCGATCGTCCGGCAGGACCTCACCGTCACGCTCCTGGAGCCGCTGCTCCGCCGTACCGTCTTCCTCGAGGAGTGCGTCGCGGCACTCAAACTCGACAATGTCGAGGTGCTGCGCGGACGCGCCGAGGAACTGGCGGGCAAGCGTGTGTTCGACGTCGCGAGCGCCCGCGCGGTGGCGCCGCTCGAGCGGCTGCTCAAGTGGTCGATGCCGCTTCTGCGCGAGGGCGGCGAGCTGATCGCGATGAAGGGCGAGCGCGCCGCGGAGGAGCTCGCCGAGGCCGAAGCCCAATTGCGTGCCAGCGGGGCACAGACGGCAGAGCTGATCTCGGTCGGGCACGGTAAGGTCGAGCCGCCTGCAACTTTGGTCCGCGTGGTCGCGGGTCGCGCGCCAGAGCCAGGTCGGCGCCGACGAAAGAGGTGACGGTTGTGCCGGGCACGTCCAGTGGACTCGGTTGGCCGGGTGAACCCGGTCCCGAGAGCCCAGCGGGTGTCGGCTGGCCGGAATTGGGCGTGTCGCGGCACCGGATGACGGGCAGCACCCGGCCGCTGGTTGAAAGGATGGCCATCGTGACCCAGACCCCCCTTAACCCCGGCGATTCGCCGCTGGTACGAGAGGCACTCAGCTCCGTGGTTTCACGTGAAACATCTGCGACCCAGACGGCGGACGCCCCCACGTCAGGCGACGGCTCCTGGCCGCGCCCGTCCAAGTGTCGCGTCATCGCCGTTGCCAACCAGAAGGGCGGTGTCGGCAAGACCACGACGTCGGTGAACCTCGCTGCCGCCCTGTCGATGAACGGCGAACGCGTCCTCGTCGTCGACCTCGACCCCCAGGGCAACGCGTCCACCGCCCTTGCCACCGAGCACCGCGGTGATGTTCCCGATGTGTACCAGGTGCTCGTCGATGACCTTCCGATGGCGGACATCGTCAAAGAGGTCCCCGACATGCCGGGCCTGTACTGCGCTCCAGCGACCATCGACCTGGCGGGGGCGGAGATCGAGCTGGTTTCGCTGGTGGCCCGTGAGGCGCGACTACGGCGGGCGCTGATGGCCTTTGACGCGGTGGAGCTCGACTACATCATCATCGACTGCCCGCCCTCACTGGGACTGCTGACGGTCAACGCGCTCGTCGCCGCGGACGAGGTGCTGATTCCGATCCAGTGTGAGTACTACGCGCTCGAAGGACTGGGGCAGCTGCTCAGGAACGTCGACCTGATCAAGGCGCACCTGAACCCGACGCTGAACCTGTCGACGATCGTCCTCACGATGTACGACGGGCGGACGCGGCTGGCATCCCAGGTGGCTGAGGAGGTCCGGGCGCACTTCGGGGAGACGGTGCTGAACACGGTGATCCCGCGGAGTGTACGGCTGTCGGAGGCGCCCAGCTACGGGCAGTCCGTGATGACGTACGACCCGGGCTCGAGCGGGGCGATGGCCTACATGGACGCGGCGCGGGAGATCGCCTTCCGTGCGGTAACCGTCTGACGTGGCAGGCCGACGGGGGAGTCCTTCACCGTCAGGGCTCTCCTCGCTCGCGACCACCTCCTGATCGTTCGACGGCCCCCGCGTCCGCCAAGCCGGCGAGGCCTGCGGTACAGCGTGCCCTTGAGCGCCGGCCTCCCTCTCCACACCCGCTGGCCCACACACGCAGACGCCACCCTTGGGACGACCGCACCTCCACGCTCGCGCCCTGCCCTCGCGCCTGCGATTCCTCACCCGCTCATCTAGTC
>NZ_JBYITD010000047.1:0-68102 GCF_057708945.1 Nonomuraea sp. bgisy101 | reverse complement strand
TCCCCCCCGGGTTCGCGCCCCGCCGCGACCTCGGCCCCGATTTCGAGGACTCCATCATCGAGTCCTTTCTCGACAAGATGGGCAAGGAGGTCGATCGGCGGGTCGACCAGCGCATCGCCGCCGACGCGGGCCTGGCGAAGCGCGAGCTGAAGCAGCAGCAGAGCGCCGCCGGCATGCGGCTGGCGCTGGCGATCGTCTCGATCGTGATGGGCACGATCGCGACCGTCGCACTCACCGTCGGCGACGCGGGCCTGCTGACGTACCTGGTGGTGTGGGGTGGCGTCGTCCTGGTCAACGCGGCCTTCACGCTGGGGTCGCCGCGCCGCTAGCCGTCTTGCATCAAGCAAGCATATGCTTGGTCGCGTGATGGAGTATCGCAACCTCATCGGCGGCAGGCTCGTCTCCGCGGCCGACGGCCGCACCATCGACTCGGTCAACCCCGCCACGGGCGAGGTCTGGGCGCGGATCCCCGCCGGCGGGAAGGCCGACGCCGACGCCGCCGTGGCCGCCGCCCGCGCGGCGCTGCCTTCGTGGTCGGCGATGCCGGCCCTCGGCAGGGCCCACTTCCTGCGCAAGGTCGCGGCGGTCTTCGCCGAGCACGCCGAGGAACTCGCCAGGATCGAGACCCGCGACAACGGCCGCATCCTTCGCGACACCCTCCACAGGGACCTGCCCGGCATGCGGTTCCTGTGGGAACTGGCCGCCGGGCAGGTGCTCGACGCCGTCAAGGGCGACACCGTCATCCTCGGCCCCGACAGCCTCGGGCTGACCAGGCGGGAGCCGTACGGCGTGGCGCTGGCGATCATCCCGTGGAACTCCCCCGTCTCGACGTTCTCCGCCAAGGCCGCCTTCGCGCTGGCCGCGGGCAACACCGTGATCGTGAAACCGGCCGAACAGGCCAGCGCCTCCGTCCTGCGCCTGGGCGAACTGCTGGCCGAGGTGCTGCCGCCCGGCGTGCTGAACCTCGTCTCCGGCATGGGCGAGGACGTCGGCGAGGCGCTGGTACGGCACCGCGGCGTCAACAAGATCAGCCTGACCGGGTCCACGCAGACCGGCATCGCGATCACCCAGGCGGCCGGCATCAAGCCGCTCACCTTCGAACTGGGCGGCAAGTCGCCCAACATCGTCTTCGCCGACGCCGACCTCGACGCCGCAACCGAGGGCGTCACCGTCAACTCCATCTTCACCGGCAACGCGGGGCAGGTCTGCGCGGCCGGTTCGCGCATCCTCCTGCATCGCGACATCTGGGACGAGATGCTCGAACGAATCACCGCGGCGGCCTCCCGCATCGTGCTCGACGACCCGCTCGACCTGGCCACCACGATGGGCCCCATCGTGTCGGCGGGACAGTACGAACGAGTCGTCTCCTACCTGGAGATCGCCGAGAAGGAGGGCGCCGCACTGGTCTTCGGCGGGACGACGGGCGCCGCGGTGGTGCCGAGCCTGCCGGGCGGCTACTGGGTCGCGCCGACCCTCTACACCGCCACCGACAACAAGCTGCGCGTCTGCCAGGAGGAGATCTTCGGGCCCGTCGCGGTGGCCATGCCGTTCGAGAGCGACGAGGAGGCGCTGGCCATCGCCAACGATTCCGCCTACGGGCTGGCCGCGGGGGTGTGGACACGCGACCTGGGCCGCGCCCACCGGTTCGTGCGCGACCTTGAGAGCGGGACGGTGTGGGTCAACACCTTCCGGCAGATGCCGCCCGGCCTGCCGTTCGGCGGGGTGAAGGACAGCGGCTACGGCCACGACGCGGTGCTGGAGTACACCAGGGAGAAGGCCGCGATCATCAACCTGTGAGGGGCCCTGGCCACTGACCGAATAGGGTTCTAGATTCGGTCGCATGGCGATCGCACTGACCGAGGAACACAGGGCGCTGGCCGAGTCCGTGCGCGGGCTCGTGGCGCGCGACGCCTCCCACGGGGCGCTGGCGGCGCAGGGAGTGCTGGGACTGCACGTGCCCGAGACGGCGGGCGGGCAGGGGTACGGTCTCCTCGAGCTGGCGGTCGCGCTGGAGGAACTCGGATCCGCGCTCACACCCGGGCCCTTCCTTCCCACGGTGCTGACGTCGGCGGCGATCACGTGGTCGGGGCGGTGCGGGTCGCTGCTGCCTGGCCTGGCCGACGGTACGGTGACCGCCGCCGTCGTGCTGGACGGGCACGGGCTCGGCGCGTCCGACGCCGACCTGTTCCTGGTGCCGGTCGCGGAGGGGTGGGCGGTACTGGACCGGGCGTCGGTCCGGGCGACGGCCGTCGAGGGGATCGACCTGTCGCGGCCCCTGACACAGGTGGCCATCCTCGCGCACACCGGACCCCCGTCCCCCACCGGGCCGCCTCCACAGGCCGAACCGCACGGACAGGCCGAACCGCACGGACAGGAGGGATCGCCCGGACAGGAGGGGTCACCCACGCGGACCGGATCCCCTGCGGGGACCGCATCGCCCTCGCAGCCCGCATCCCCTGCAGCGGCCGGGGCGTCATCGCAGGCCTCGCCTTCACGGGCCGAGACGCCTTCACACGCCGAGACACCTTCACACGCCGGGGCGATGGACGGGTGGGAGGCGCCCGCGTCGCGGGTGCTGGGCGCGGTGCCGGTGCGGGAGCTCGCCGCGGTGCTGCTCGGCGCGGAGGCGTGCGGGGTGGCCGCGTGGGCGGTTCGCACGGCGTCCGACTACGCGAAGGTCCGCGAACAGTTCGGGCGGCCGATCGGGCAGTTCCAGGGCGTCAAACACCGGATCGCGGCGGCGCTGGTGGCGCTGGAGCAGGCCCGTGCCGCCGTCTGGGACGCCGCCCGCGCCCTGGACACAGCCCACTCCCAAGCCTCCACCTCCGCCCCGGACACCCGCCACGCACAAGACGCCGAGACCGCTCCGGACAGCTTCCCAGCGCAAGCCTCCATCTCCGCGCCGGACATCGGCCGCGCACGAGACACCGAGCCCGCGCTGGGTGACGACCTGCGGACCAAGACCGACGCCGGCCGACGCGGAGGCGGGCAGAAGGCGCTCGGGCAGGACACTCAGGGTTCGACGAACCTTCCGAACGCGATCGTGCACGACGCTCGACACTCGACGGACCGCCCAGAGGCGCTCGGGCACGGAGCGCAGACGGTGGAGGAGGGCGCGACGACGCTCGAACCGGCGGCACCACCAACGGTGGGCGTGGCAGCACTCGACACGGCGACACCACCAGCGGTGGGCGTGACGGCGCTCGACGCGGCGGTGCGACTGGCGGTGGGCGTGGCGGCGGTGCTCGGGCCCGACGCGGCCGTGCGATGCGCGGCGGACGCGATCCAGGTGCTGGGTGGCATCGGCTACACCTTCGAGCACGACGCCCACCGCTACTACCGGCGCGCGCTGTCCCTTCGCATGCTGGCCGGCGACCCCGGCGTCTGGGCCGAGGAGGTCGCGGAGCTGGCCGTCGGCGGAGCGCGCAGGACCATGGAGCCCGATCTGCCCGCCGAGGCGGCATCCCTGCGGGAAGAGATCAGGACGCTCGCCGGGGACCTGGCGCGGGAGGAGCCGCCGGCGAGGCTGGGGAGGTTCGCGCGCGAAGGATGGATCATGCCGTACCTCCCCGAGCCGTGGGGACGCGCCGCCTCCCCGCTGGAGCAGGTGATCATCCATCAGGAGTTCAAGGGGCTCAGGCGGCCCAACCTGGGCATCGCCGCGTGGGCGGTGCCGTCCATCGTCCGGTACGGCACGCGCGACCAGCAGGACAGGTTCCTGCCGAAGACGTTCACCGGCGAGATCGTGTGGTGCCAGCTGTTCAGTGAGCCGGGAGCGGGATCGGACCTGGCAGGGCTGGCGACCAAGGCCGTGCGGGTGGAGGGCGGCTGGTCGATCAGCGGGTCGAAGATCTGGACGTCGCTCGCGCAGTACGCGCACTGGGGCATCTGCCTGGCCCGCACCTCGCCAGGCAAGCCGAAACACGATGGGATCACCTACTTTCTGGTGGACATGTCAGCGCCGGGGGTGACCGTGCGGCCACTGAAGGAGATCAACGGGGAGGAGATCTTCAACGAGGTCTTCCTCGACGACGTGTTCGTGCCCGACGACCTGGTCGTCGGGGAGGTGGACGGGGGCTGGCGGGTCGCCCGCGACACGCTGTCGCACGAGCGGGTGGCGCTCGGGGACTCCTGGGGTCCCGGGTCGCAGCACACGGACATGGTGAAGCTCGTCCGGCGGCTTCCACGGCTGCGGCAGGCCCAGCTCGAGCAGGTGGGCCGGCTGTGGGCCGAGGGGCAGGCGATCTCGGCGCTGGGGCTGCGGGTGACGCTTTCGCAGCTGGCGGGGACGGACTCGGGAACGGCATCCAGCGTGCGCAAGCTGCTCGGGATGCGGCACGCTCAGGCGATCTCGGAGTTCTGCTGGTCGCTGGCGCCCGCCGATCCGCACTGGAACAGGATGATCCTGACGACCCGCGCGTTCACGATCGGCGGGGGGACGACGGAGGTCCAGCTCAACATCGTCGCCGAGCGCGCCCTCGGCCTCCCCCGCGACCCCTGACGCCCCTTCCCCTGCGCGTCCTCGGAGCCATGAGCAACCGGGCCATGTCGCTCCACACCGGAGCAGCGGCCCCACCCGACGCCGGTGGCGGCCGTCCTTCGCAGGGCAGCACCGCCAACCCCGGTCCCGGCTCTCGTCCCACAGTACGTGGCGGATGTCACCGCCCGAGGCCTGTGGCTCCTTCTGACGCGGGTGGCGGGCGTCCTGCAGGGAATCGAGAGGCCGGAACCGGTGGAGGTGGCCGGCGAAGAGCGGGGCGACGCGGCGGTGCCGGTGATGTCAGGACTGGGGGTGGTAGGCGTGGGCCAGGTGCGCGTAGACGATGGTGTTGTCCTTGTAGCTGTGCGCCCGCCGGTCGAACGCGCCCCCGCACGTCACGAGCCGCAGCCCCGCGTACTTCACCTTCCCGAACACCTTCGTGCTGGGAAAGCCGCTCTTGGGCACCTGCTCCACCCGGTCCACCACGAAGATGGCCACCGATCGGTCGGCCCGCATCACCTGCACCTGGTCGCCCCGCTTGATCAGTCGCAGGTTCGCGAACACCGCGGGACCGGTGCGGGTGTCCAGGTGCCCGGTGATCACGGCGGCGCCCCGCGCGCCCGGCACGGGCGCGTACCGGTACCACCCTGCCACGTTGGGGTGGTCGAGTGGCGGGTTCTCGATCGCGCCCTTCGCGTCGAGGCCCAGCTCCATGAGGGGCGCCGACACGCCGAGCTTGGGGATGTACACCGCCGTCGGACGGGTCGTCCTCATCGGCTTGGCGGCCTTGCCGACCAGCACGTCGGGCGATTCGGTCAGCGACGGCGCGCCGACCTTGGGCAGCGCCGACGAGGCCGTGGCGGAGACGGGCTCCGGCTGCGGCGAGCCCACCATGCCGGTGACGCCGAACCAGATCAGGGCCACTCCGGCGAGGGACACCAGCACGGCCCCCGTCATGATCAGCTTGTGCCCAGGCGGCTTAGCCACTCCGCCGTTCCGCGGCAGCCGGCCGTTCGGAGGCGCCGCGCCGTACCGCGAAGCCCGCGAGCCCCGCTCCGGCCAGCAGGGCCGCGCCGCCGGCGGCGAACGGCAACGTGGGGTCGCCGGGCGCGAGCCCGCCTGCGCCGGTCTGCGGCGGGCCTTCGGGGATGCGGTGCTTGTCCTCGTCCACGGGCTTCCATGGCGCTTCGGGGCGCGGCGGCTCGGCAGGACCCGGCGACCAGCTGTCCTGGGGGGCGGGCGCGTTGGACCACGTGTCCTGGGGCGCGGGCGCGTTCGACCAGGTGTCCGACGGGATGGGGACGTTGGGCAGGATGTCGTTCGGGTTCGGCAGGTGAGGCGACTTGATGTCGGGCTGCCACGGGTCGCCCGGGTCGCCGCCCTGCACGGGGTCGTCCTCGCACGCCAGGATGAGCAGTTTGCAGTCGGCGGCCATGGCGGTTCCCACGCCCGCCACCATGGTCACGCCGCCGACGATGAAGGCCGTCACCGCTCCCGCGGCGGCGAGCCGTCGTGCTGATGCCATAGCCATAGTCCGAGAGCCTCCCGAACTATTGGACCAGGCGTCAAGTAATGTGATTCAAGTGATACAAGTCACTCATCCCTGGCCTTGCTGGGCTGTACCCGCTTCGGCTCGCCCGGCATCTTGGGATAGTTCGGCGGGTACGGCATGTCGCCGCGCTCGTCCTTGTCGTACCACTCCAGCAGCGTCTCGATCGAGAACGCCCGCTCGTCGATGTCCTTGTGCACGTCGCCGACCCTGGCGAAGCGCTCGGGCATGGTTCTGATGTCGAAGTCGCCAGGCTCGGCGTCGGCCAGTTCGTCCCAGGTGAGCGGCGCGGAGACGGGCGCGTGCGGCTTGGCGCGGACCGAGTAGGCGCTGGCGACTGTCCTGTCCCTGGCGTTCTGGTTGAAGTCGATGAACACCCGCTCGCCGCGCTCCTCCTTCCACCAGGCGGTCGTCACCAGGCCGGGGTCGCGGTCCTCGACGGCCCTGGCCAGCGCGATGCCCGCGTGCCGTACCTCGACGAAGTCCCAGCGGGGCTCGATCCTGACCGCGATGTGCACTCCTCTGTTGCCCGAGGTCTTCACGAAGCCGGTCAGCCCGGCCTCGGCCAGCACCTCGCGGGTCAGGAAGGCGGCACGGCGGGCCGCGTCGAACTCCAGGCCGGGCTGCGGGTCGATGTCGATGCGCAGCTCGTCGGGGTGCTCGACGTCGGCGGCGCGCACCTGCCACGGGTGGAAGTCGAGCGTGGCGAGGTTGGCGCAGTAGGCGATCGAGGCCACCTCGGTGACCCTGAGCGCCTCGGCCGTTCGCCCGCTGGGGAAGGTCACGGTGACGGTCTGCAGCCAGTCGGGATGCTTGGGGGGCATCCGCTTCTGGTAGATGGCCTCGGTCTGGACGCCGTCCGGGTGCCGCTTCAGGTGCGTGGGGCGGTCAAGGAGCGCCCGCAGGGCCCCTTCGCCCACGCTGACGTAGTACTCCACCAGCTCCCGCTTGGTGGCTCCGATCTCCGGAAAGTACACCTTGTCGGGATTGGTGACCTTGACGGTACGGTCCCCGACCTGCAGCTCGATGAAAGGCGACGCCATGGGCTGAACCTACCCCGAATCGGCTCATGACGCCCCTGACCCGGCCGATCGGCCGAGGAAGGGAGCGGGTGGGTCCGCCCTGGAGTGCCACGGTGGCGGGACCGGGCACTCGACAGGACGAACCTGACGACCGCCCGCCTTCACGCCGCGCCGGACGCTGGCGCATCGTCCGGCCGGCCTCGACGGGCCGCCTGCGCGCAGTACGGGCATATCTGCGCAGCGGCGACGACCCCAGGCGAGCGATCTCACCCCTCTAGGGATGTGAAGTCCACCCCCACACCGACAAAGACGCAGAAACACCCCACAAAGGATGCTTCCGAGGAGAGATTTTTCCGCGCCGCATAAGGTAGAAGCATGAACAAGGTGGTCAAGAGCGAGGCCGAATGGCGCTCGCAGCTCACTCCCGAGGAGTACCACGTCCTCAGGGAGGCGGGCACCGAACGACCCTTCAGCGGGGAGTACGTCGACACCAAGGCCGAGGGCGTCTACTCCTGTCGCGCCTGCGGCGCCGAGCTGTTCAGGTCCGACTCGAAGTTCGAGTCGCACTGCGGATGGCCGAGCTTCTTCGAGCCGTCGAAGTCGGAGGCCGTGACCCTGATCGAGGACCACAGCCACGGCATGGTCCGCACCGAGGTCCGCTGCGCCGCCTGCGATTCCCACCTGGGTCACGTCTTCCACGGCGAGGGCTACCCGACGCCCACCGACGACCGCTACTGCATCAACTCGATCTCGGTACGGCTCGAGCCCAAGGACTAGCGTCAGTCAGGCTCGGGGTGGGTGACGCGGCAGTCGCCGTCGTCGGGGCCGAGGACGTTGGCGAGGACGGGGTTGCCGTTCTCGCCGTACTCCGCCTGGACGAAGACCACGGGACTGTCCTCGCCCGCCTCCCGCAGATACTCGAGCCCACGCTCGCACAGCGTGATCGCCTGCGCGGAGTTGTGCGCCGACTCCGGCAGGTCCGTGTAGATGCGCAGGTAGCCGCCCACGGTCCGGATGTCCTTGAGCCGCTTGGCCGCCTTGTCGCCGGCGCCCCAGCGCTTGTGGAAGTACTCGGCCGCCTTCTTGTCGGTGTGCTCGGACCCGTCGCCCGCGCCCGACGCGCTCGCGGGGGCGGCCGGCGGCGCTGGAGGCGGGCTCAGCGTGGCGGCCGCCGCGCTCGCCACCACCCTGCCGGCGCCTCCCTGCCCCACGGGAGAGGGCGTGCCCCTGGTGAAGGGGACGACGGCCACGGCGCCGGCGGACTGCTGCGGGCGCTCCCGCCCGAACACCCCGCCACCGGCGACCAGGCCGACGGCCAGCAGAGCCGCCCCGGCGACCGCCCCCTCCAGCACCCACGGCCCGCGCTTCTTGCGCCGCCGCCCATGCCGCCCGCGCCTGGAGCGTGCCAGGCCGCCGTCTTCAGCCACCCTTTGCCTCACTACGACAGGGGATTTGGCCTGATTATGGCAAAGGAGTGGCGATCAGTCGCGGAAGACGGCAGAACCGGCAGGCGAGCGCCTTTACAAAGTCAGGGCAGCGCCGTGATCAGCTCGCCGACCGGCTTGCGGACCCCGGTGTAGAACGGCACCTCGATCCTCGTGTGCCGCCTGGCCTCGGCGCCGCGCAGGTGCCGCATGAGGTCGACGATCCGGTGGAGCTCGTCGGCCTCGAAGGCCAGCATCCACTCGAAGTCGTTGAGTGCGAAGCAGGCCACCGTGTTGGACCTGACGTCGGGGTACTCGCGGGCCATCATGCCGTGCTCGGCGAGCATCGTGCGCCGCTCGGAGTCCTCGAGCAGATACCACTCCAGCGACCGCACGAAGGGGTAGACGCACACGTATCGCCTTGCCTCCTCATCGGCGAGGAAGGCGGGGATGTGCGACTTGTTGAACTCGGCGGGCCTGTGCAACGCCATCGCCGACCAGACCGGCTCGCTCAGCCGTCCCAGTGTGGTGCGCCTGAAGCGCGCGTAGACGTCCTGCAGGTCCTCGGCCGTCGGCGAGTGCCACCAGAACATGTAGTCGGCGTCGGCGCGGAAGCCCGCCACGTCGTAGCAGCCGCGCGTCACGACGTCCTTGCCGGCGACCTGCTCGAGCAGCTCGTTGACCTCGTCGGCCATGCCCTCACGGTTGCCCGGGCACTGCTCGGTGGCCTTGAACACCGACCACATCGTGTAGCGGATCACCTGGTTAAGGTCGCGGGCCTTGGGCCGCTGGGTCGTCCCCTCAGTCATGCGGTCATTCTCCCCTGTCCCCCAGGTGGTCCAGTATCCGGGCCGCGGCGCCGCGGGCGGTCGAGACGCACGCGGGCACGCCGAGCCCGTCGTAGGCCGCACCGCAGACCGCCAGCCCCGGCTCGACGGCCACGGCCGCGCGGACGCGGGCCACGCGGTCGAGGTGGCCGACGTTGTACTGCGGCAGCGATCCGCCCCACCGGCTGACACGGCTGTCGAGCGGCAGCCCGCGCACGCCCACGACCTCGCCCATCTCGGCCGAGGCCAGCGAGACCAGCTCGGTGTCGTCGCGCTGGAGCACCTGCTCCTCGCCGATGCGGCCGATGGAGCAGCGCACCAGGACGACCGAGGGGTCGGACTCGACCAGGTGCGGCCACTTCACCGAGGTGAACGTGGCGGCCTTCACGGCGCGGCCTTCGACGGGCGGCACCAGGTAGCCGCTGCCGGTGGGCGGCTCGGGGAAGGCGGCCGCCGGGTAGGCGAGTGTGACGATGGCCATGCTGGAGTACTCGATCCTGGCCAGCTCGGTGGCGGCCTTCGGCACGGCGTCCATGAGCAGCCTCGAGGCGGGGGTCGCGGGCACGGCGACGATCACCGCGTCGGCCTCGACGATCTCCGGCCTCGGGACGGGCCCGGTGACCAGGCGCCAGCCTTCCTGCGTGCGCCGCAGCTCCCTGACCGTCACGCCGGTCCTGATGTCGGCGCCGGAGGCCTTGGCCACCGCCTCGGGCAGCCTGCCGAGGCCGCCGCGCAGGCTGGTGAAGACCGGGCCCGCGTCCTTGGGCGTCTCGTGCACGATGTCCCTGACCGCGCCGAGCAGCGACCGCTCCGAGCGCGCGGCGGTGGCGATGCGGGGCATCGTCGCCTCCAGCGACAGCATGTCGGCCCGGCCCGCGTAGACGCCGCCCAGCAGCGGCTCGACCAGCCGTTCGACGACCTCGGCTCCCATCCGCGCCCTGATGTAGGAGGCGACGGACACGTCGCTGCGCACCAGCGTCGCGGGCAGCACCTGGTCCAGCGGCACCCTGAGCAGCCCGCCGGGCGAGATGATGCCCGATCTGGCCAGCTCGGTCAGGTCGCCTGGCACGCCCATGACCTGGCCCCTCGGCATCGGCCGCAGCGCGCCCCTGGTGTAGATGGCCGCCTGGGTGGTGCCGGGGTCGACCAGGTCCGCGCCGAGCCCGACCATCCTGGCCAGCTCGATGCCCTCGGGCCGCCTGGCCAGCATCGACTCGGCGCCCTCGTCCACGCTGACGCCCGCGACCTCAGAGGCGTGCAGCTTGCCGCCCACCCTGGGACCGCCCTCGAGTACGGTCACCCGTACCCGCTCCCCGCCGCCCTGCCTGAGGAACCACGCCGCGGCCAGCCCCGAGATGCCACCGCCGACGATCACTACATGCCGTTGATTCCCTTCCACGTCTCCTGACGCTACCGCCTCACACCCCCGCCCCTGCGAGACGGTAGGAGCTGACGGCGAACGGCCGCCCGTGCCCGGCGTCGACGTGCTCCCCGATCTTGCTCAGCATCGGGTCCCCGTCGAGGAACCTGTGGAGCCGGCGCGCCTCCGGCCACGGGTGCGTCACGACCAGCGTGCCCCGCGGCGCCAGGAACGAGCGCAGCCGTTCGGAGGCCAGCCTGAGCCGCTCCTCCCTGCCGACGTAATAGAGCGTCTCGGCGCAGAAGACCAGGTCGAAGCGGCCTCCGGGGTCCTGGTTGAGGAAGTCGGCAGCGGCGAAGGCGGCCCTGCCTCCCGCCCGGGCCGCCGCCCTCGCGACGGCGCGCTGCGAGACGTCCACACCCACCACGTCGGCGCCGGGGTAGGCGTCGGCGGCCAGCAGCGTGAACGTGCCCTCGCTGCACCCCACGTCCAGGATCCTGCGGAAGTCGCCGCCGCCCACGCTCCTGAGCGTGGTGTCGTACTTGGCCGCTTCGTAGGGGTCGACGGAGTGCCGCCACGGGTCGGGCCTGCGGTGGAACCAGTCGAAGTACCGCTGCAGGAAGCGGCCCTGCCCGCCCGCGGGCAGCAGTGACATCGTGCGGAAGAACGTCCTGTGAAGCCGGTCAGGAAGCGTACGCATGATTCCAGCCTGTGCGACGCGACGCCGGGATCATCGTGCCCCAGGAGGATTTCGCCTCTCGTCCCAGGGTCCTGCCGTGATCGGGAGGAGTGCCGAACGTGACGACTTCGTGACGGCATCGCGCGGGCCGCGCCCGTCTCACGGATATGACCAGATTTCGGTACGGCATGGCGTTAACGGTGGCCGGCGTCGCGCTCGTCCTGTCCGGCTGCGGTGGCGGTCCCTCCGCCGACCGCATGGACTCCGGAGGAGGCGCGCCCGCAGCCGCACCCGTCGAGAAAGCGAACGAGGCGACGGCCGGGGACTCCGACCAGGCGGCCGGCAAGCAGATCGCGATCGCGCCCGAGCAGCGCTCGATCATCTACGTGGCGGAGATGACGGTCCGCGCCAAGGATGTCACGAAGGCGAGCGAGCAGGCCAAGCAGTTGGTCACGGGGGCGGGCGGCTACCTGGCCAACGAGCAGTCGGACGCCTTCGACGGCAGCGAGGGCAGCTCCACGCTGGTGTTCAAGATCCCGCCGACGGCGTACCAGGGGCTGCTCGACCGGCTGGGCAAGGAGCTCGGCAAGCGGGAGTCGCTGCGGCAGAACACCACCGACGTGACCGAGGAGGTGGCCGACGTCGCCAGCCGGCTGAAGTCGGCCGAGCAGGCGCTGGCCTCCATGCGCACGCTGCTCACCAAGGCGACCACCGTCGGCCAGGTGATCGAGGTCGAGCGGGAGATCGCCACGCGCGAGGCGGAGCTGGAGTCGCTGCAGGCCAGGCAGAAGGCGCTCAACTCGCAGGTGTCGATGGGGACGCTGACGCTGCGCCTGATCGGCCCCGTGGCGACCGTGGTCGAACCCTCCGACGAGCCCGCGGGCTTCCTCGGCGGCCTGAAGGCCGGATGGTCGGCGCTGGTGAGCTTCGTGAAGATCCTGCTGACCGTGATCGGCGTGCTGCTGCCGTGGCTGGTGCTGATCGTGCCGGTGGTCGTCGTCATCCTGCTCCTCGTACGGCGGGGCCGTACCCGGCGCCCGGCCGCCCCTGGTCTCGTGGTCCCCAGCGGCCGACCGCATCCTGTGCCAGGAAACGACGCATCGTCGGCCCGCGGAACCCGCCCCGGTTCTGAGAGCGAGACACCGTCGCCCCGCGCGACCCCGGAGCCCGCGCTGCAGGACCACGATGTGCCGTCGCCTCAAGGAACCTCGGCGCACCCGGAACCGGGAAAGGACGCGCCCGTGGCGGGCGGGGGGTCGCGGCCTCAGCCCGAGAACGACTCGCCCGCGTCCTGACACCGCCCAGGTCGGCGAGCAGCCGGCCGCTCGCTGCCCGGCGGTCGCGTCACCGCACGTGACCGCCGGCGCGAACGTGGGCCACGCGAACCCTCCGCGAGGCCGTTGAGGGCGGTCCCGGGACTGGTGTGCAGCGGTGGCCGGCCGTGACCCCGTGCGATCCCGTCGTCTCGAGACCGCCGGCCTCCACGTCGGGTGCGTCGGCACAGCGGGCCGGTCGGCCTGCGCGGGCCCGGGCCGCCGTCGCACACCGGATCCACCCGCCCAACGGGCGCACAACGCTCGCCCAACGGCCGCCTGGGATCTTCCTGGCGGGGGCCATGGCCATGCGGGGGGACGCGGGTGGAGACCGAGCTGATCTTGTTACTGCTGGCCGTCGCGCTGGCGGCGGGCTGGGTGGACGCGGTGGTGGGCGGAGGAGGACTGGTCCAACTGCCGGTGCTGCTGCTGGCGCTGCCCGCGGCGCCGCCGCCCGCGGTGCTGGCCACCGACAAGCTGTCGTCCATCTCCGGCACGACCGTGTCGGCGGTGGGCTTCGCGAGGAGCGTCCGCATGGAGGCCAGGGTGGCGGTGCCCGCGACGGCGCTGGCGATCGCGCTGTCGGGGGCGGGGGCGCTCACCGCGGGACGTGTTCCGTCCGAGCTGTTCAGACCGTTCGTGCTGGTGATGCTGGCGCTGGTGGCGGCGCTGGTGATCGCCAGGCCCGGCCTGGGCACGCGGGAGAGGCGGCGGCCGGCGCGGCGGCGCAGCGTCGTGGCCGCCGTCCTGCTGGTGGGGGTGGTGCTGCCGTTCTACAACGGCCTGGTGGGACCCGGCACGGGGGCGTTGATCCTTTTCGCGCTCACCACGCTGCTGGGCCTGGACTTCGTGATGGGCTCGGCGACGGCGAAGGTCGTCAACGTGGGCGCCAACCTGGGCGCGCTGGTGGTCTTCGCCGCGCACGGCCAGGTGTTCTGGCTGCTGGGGCTCGCGATGGCGTCCTGCAACGTGCTGGGCGCGCGCCTCGGCACCCGTACGGCGCTGCGCAGGGGCGCCGCCTTCATCAGGGCGACGCTGCTGTGCGTGGTCGCCGCCCTGATCGTCAAGCTGGGCCTGGACCAGCTACGCCTCTGACGTGAAGGAGTGGACCAGGTCGGTCAGCCTGCGCAGCTGGTCGGGGTCGGTGGAGGGCAGCACCCCGTGGCCGAGGTTGAACACGTGGCCTTCGGCGGCGCGCCCGCGCTCCAGGATCTGCCGTGCTCTGGGCTCGACGGCCTCCCACGGGGCCAGCAGGATGGCGGGGTCGAGGTTGCCCTGCAGCGCCTTGCCGGGGCCGACGCGGCGTGCGGCCTCGTCGAGCGGCACCCGCCAGTCGACGCCCACGACGTCGGGCCCGGCCTCGCCGAGCACGCCGAGCAGCTCGCCGGTGCCCACGCCGAAGTGGATGCGCGGCACCTCGGGCACGGCCGCGAAGATCCGCTGGGTGTACGGCATGACGAACTCGCGGTAGTCGTCGGGCGCGACCGCGCCCACCCACGAGTCGAACAGCTGGATGGCCGAGGCTCCCGCGCGGATCTGGACCCTGAGGTGCTCGATGACGATGCCGGTCAGCCGGTCCATGAGCGCGTGCCACAGCGCGGGCTCGCCGTACATCATGGCCTTGGTGTGGTCGTGGTTCTTGGAGGGTCCTCCCTCGATCAGGTAGGACGCCAGCGTGAAGGGCGCGCCGGCGAACCCGATCAGCGGCGTGCCGCCCAGCTCGCCCACCAGTGCCTGGATCGACTCGGTGACGTACGGCACGTCGTCCGGCTCCAGCGGGCGCAGCGCCTCGAGGCCCGCGTGGTCGCGGATCGGGTCGGCGATGACGGGGCCGACGCCCGGCTTGATGTCGAGGTCGACGCCGATGGCCTTGAGCGGTACGACGATGTCGCTGAAGAAGATGGCGGCGTCGACGCCGTAGCGGCGGACCGGCTGCAGGGTGATCTCGACGATCAGGTCGGGCCGCGCGCATGCGGTCAGCATGGGCACGCCCTCGCGCACCTTGAGGTATTCGGGCAGGGACCGCCCGGCCTGACGCATGTACCACACGGGGGTGTGCGGGACGGGCTGGCGGCGGCAGGCGCGCAGGAAGGCGGAGTCGGCGAGATTCACTGTTCAAGGGTGCCACGCCATGGTGGTGGTCGCTCCACCGGCGCTAATCGGAAACATACGCACGCCATGCCTAAAGTCACGATCAGGAGTCGAAGAAGAGGTTTAGAGCACTTCATCCCTTTAGCGCGGGCGTGCCCTCCGGACACGGCCCCGCCACCGGCCCGGCCCGGGTACAGTTCCTGTCACGGTCACCCCGAAATCCCCTCTCGACTGGACCAAATGTTCCCCAATCCACCGCGCGTCATCGATTACCGCCCCACTTTCAGGACACGCCGAGCGCGTTGCGCGGAATTGTCAGCGCGGCATGCCAACGTCGGAGCCACGTCCGCGAAGAAAGGCTCCGTACCGATGACCGCGTTGTGGAGTTCCCCCGAGCGCCGCAGTGAGCACTGCCCCTCATGCGCTGGTGAGAGGCTGTTCGAGCAGCCGCCATGCATGGAGGGACACCAGGAGTGCCCGGAGTGGGCGTGCCTGGAGTGCGGCCACGCGTTGCTCATCGCTCCCTTCGAACGGGCGGCCGCCGCCGCTCGCCCGCTGACGGTCGCGGCTTGATCGGCCTCGATGAGCACCCCCGTGGTCCCCATGCGACCCTCCTCGACCTACGCTTCGGCTATGACCATCGGTGACGCGCCACCGGCCCCCGCCGCTTTCAGGCGGGCGGTCGAGAGCCTGCGCGCGGCCGAGGTCAGGCCGGAGATCGAGCTGGAGGACCTGCCCGCCCCTCAGCGGCTGGCACCGTTCTCCGCGGCCATCGGCGCGTCGGTCTATCGTGAGGATGAGGAGCTGGCGGTCGGCAGGTTGATCCTGCTGTTCGACCCTGAGGGGCAGCGCGGCTGGGAGGGGCAGTTCCGCCTGGTCGCCTACGTCAGGGCCGACATGGAGCCGGAGATCACCTCCGATCCGATGCTGGGTCCCGTCGTGTGGAGCTGGCTGACCGAGGCGCTCGACTCACGCGAGGCGGGCTACCGCGCGGCGGGTGGCACGGTGACGCGTGCGGTCTCCGAGGGATTCGGCGACAAGGCCGACGATCCCGTCTCCACCGAGCTGGAGCTGCGCGCGTCGTGGTCTCCCGCCGAGGAGGACCTCTCCGGCCACGTCGCCGCCTGGTGCGATCTGATGTGCCTGGCGGCCGGCATCCCACCGCTACCACCTGACGTGGCCACGATGCCGCGCCGACGCGAAGATCCGGAGTCCACCAGGCCGTGACCGAACGTAGTGAGGGCACCAGCAGGCGCACCAGCCCGGCTCATGAGGCCGATGGAGGAGACCTCCAGAGCCAGGAGAACAGCGTCGTTCCCCTTCTCGAGCCACGGGAGGGGATCCCGCCCGTCATCGCCTCGGAAGAGGGGCTGACCAGGGTGGTCGAGGAGTTCGCCAGGGGCAGCGGCCCCGTGGCGGTCGACGCCGAGCGCGCCTCGGGCTACCGCTACGGCGGCAGGGCCTACCTCGTGCAGCTGCGCCGCGCGGGCGCGGGAAGCGCGCTGATCGACCCGATCGTCTGCCCCGACCTGTCGAAGCTCGACGAGGCGGTGGCCGACGCCGAGATCGTCCTGCACGCCGCGTCGCAGGACCTGCCCTGCCTGGCCGAGGTCGGGTTCAGGCCGCGGCGGATGTTCGACACGGAGCTGGCGGGCCGGCTGCTCGGCTACGAGAGGGTGGGTCTCGGCACGATGGTCGAGACGGTGCTCGGGCTGCGCCTGGAGAAGGGGTACTCGGCCGCCGACTGGTCGACCAGGCCGCTGCCGGAAGACTGGCTCCGCTACGCGGCGCTCGACGTCGAGGTGCTGGTCGAGCTGCGTGACGTGCTCCACGACGAACTGGTCGACAGCGGCAAGCTGGAGTGGGCGCAGGAGGAGTTCGCGGCGGTGCTCGCGACGCCGCCGCCCGCTCCGCGCTCCGATCCGTGGCGGCGCACGTCGGGCATCCACAAGGTGCGCAACGTCAGGGCGCTGGCGATCGTGCGCGAGCTGTGGACCATGCGCGACCGGATCGCCCGCGACGGCGACATCGCGCCCGGCAGGGTGCTGCCGGACGCGGCGATCATCACCGCGGCGCTGGAGATGCCGCGTACCAAGAAGGCGCTGACCGACATCACCGCCTTCACCGGGCGGGCCGCCCGCCGCCACATGGCGGCCTGGCTCGACGCCGTGCACCGCGCCCGCACGCTGCCCGACTCGGAGCTGCCGGCGCCGAGCACGCCCGGCGACGGCCCGCCGCCCGCCAACCGCTGGCCCGACCGGGATCCCGTCGCGGCCAAGCGGCTGGCCGCCGCCCGCTCGGTCGTGGCCGCGCTGGCCGACGAGCACAGGATGCCGACGGAGAACCTCCTGCAGCCTGACGCCGTGCGCAGGCTCACGTGGGAGCCGCCCGCCGAGATCACCGAGGAGACGGTCGTCGAGCGGCTGCGCTCGCTGGGCGCCCGGGAGTGGCAGCTGGGCCTCGTCGGCCATCCGCTGGCCAAGGCGCTCGACCGGCTGGAGACCAAGGGCGCCGTCTAAGCCGCTTGACGGCCCGGCTCTCGCGGTCGTACGGTCATTGGGAAAGCGCTTTCCTTAGGAGAGGTCACATGAGCGTGCGCACGATCAGTGTCGCGATGAACGGCGTCACCGGCCGGATGGGCTACCGCCAGCACCTGGTCCGGTCGGTCCTGGCCATCAACGAGCAGGGCGGCGTGACCCTCTCCGACGGCGGCAGGGTCATGCTGCGGCCGATCCTCGTGGGCCGCAGCGAGGCCAAGCTCGCCGATCTGGCCGCCAGGCACGGCATCGCCGACCACACCACCGACCTCGACGCCGCGCTCGAACAGGCCGACGTCTACTTCGACGCCCAGGTCACGCAGGCGCGGGTCAAGGCGGTGCTGAGGGCTATCGAGGCGGGCAAGCACATCTACGCGGAGAAGCCCACCGCGGAGACCTACGCCGAGGCCGTGGCCCTGGCCGAGGCGGCCGCCGCCAAGGGCGTCAAGAACGGCGTCGTGCAGGACAAGCTGTTCCTGCCCGGCCTGCTCAAGCTGAAGAGGCTGATCGACGGCGGCTTCTTCGGCCGGATCCTCTCGGTGCGCGGCGAGTTCGGCTACTGGGTGTTCGAGGGTGACTGGCAGAGCGCCCAGCGGCCCTCGTGGAACTACCGGGCCCAGGACGGCGGCGGCATCATCCTCGACATGTTCCCGCACTGGCACTACGTACTGGAGAACCTGTTCGGCGAGGTCGAGTCCGTCTACGCCAAGGCCGTCACTCACATCCCGACCAGGATGGACGAGCGGGGCGAGCCGTACGAGGCGACCGCCGACGACGCCGCCTACGGCATCTTCGAGCTGTCCGGCGGCGTCATCGCGCAGATCAACTCGTCCTGGGCGGTGCGCGTCAACCGCGACGAGCTGGTGGAGTTCCAGGTCGACGGCACGCACGGCAGCGCCGTCGCGGGCCTGCGCGACTGCCGCGTCCAGAGCCGCGCCACGACCCCCAAGCCGGTCTGGAACCCCGACCTGCCGGTCACCGCCCGCTTCCGCGACGGCTGGCAGGAGGTGCCCGACAACGCCGACTTCGACAACGGCTTCAAGATCCAGTGGGAGCTGTTCGTCAGGCACGTCGTGGAGGGCGCGCCCTTCCCCTACGACTTCGCCTCGGGCGCGCGCGGCGTGCGGCTGGCCGAGCTCGGGCTGCGCAGCTCGGCCGAGGGCCGCAGGATCGCGGTGACGGAGCTGTGAGGATCGACCTGCCTGGCGGCGCCTACACGCTGAGCGACCCCGTCACCTGGCCGGTCGTCGACCGGCCCGCCACCAGCCGCGTCGTCTACGCCGCCGCGCACGTGGTCGCCGACCCGATGGGCGACAACACCCCCGGCTCCCCCGCCGCGGTCGACTGGGACGCGACGCTGCGCTTTCGCGGGCACCTGTGGTCGCATGGCCTGCGCGTCGCCGACGCCATGGACACCGCCCAGCGCAACATGGGCCTGGACTGGGCCGCCACCCGCGAGCTGATCAGCCGCAGCGCCGCCGCGGCACGCGCCTTCGGCGACCCGGCCGAGCTGGTGGCCTGCGGCGCGGGCACCGACCACGCGCCCGGCGCCGGCACCCTCGACGAGATCACCGCCGCCTACACCGAGCAGATCGAGACCGTGCAGGCCGCCGGCGCCGGCGTGATCGTGATGGCCTCGCGCCGGCTCGCCCGTGTCGCCGCGGGGCCCGCCGACTACCACCGGGTGTACGGCAAGCTGTTCGGCGTGGCCGACCGGCCCGTCATCCTCCACTGGCTGGGCGAGATGTTCGACCCCCAGCTGGCCGGATACTGGGGCTCGCACGACGTCGCCAAGGCCACCGAGTCCTTCCTGGAGCTGATCCACGCCAACGCCGCGATGGTCGAGGGCGTCAAGGTGTCGCTGCTGGACGAGGCGCACGAGGTGGCGCTGCGGGCGGCGCTGCCGCCGGGCGTCAGGCTCTACACCGGCGACGACTTCAACTATCCGTCGCTGATCAGGACGGGCTCGCACGCGCTGCTGGGCATCTTCGACGCGATCGCGCCCGCGGCCGCCGCGGCCCTCCAGGTGCTCGATTCCGCCGAGGCCGCCTGCACCCCCGAGGCGCGCGACCGGCTGCTGGCCCACTACGACGAGATCCTTGCCCCGACCGTCCCGCTGTCGCGCAAGATCTTCGAGACGCCGACGTACAACTACAAGACCGGCATCGTCTTCCTGGCCTGGCTCAACGGACACCAGGACGCCTTCGCCATGGTCAACGGCGCCCAGGCGGCCAGGTCGCTGCCCCATCTGTGCGAGGTGTTCAGGCTGGCCGACCAGGCGGGACTGCTGGCCGACCAGGAGCTCGCCGTACGGCGGATGCGGGCGCTGCTGGCGGTGAACGGGCTGTGAAGCTGTCGCTCAACCAGTGGACCACCAGGCGGTGGACGGTGGCCGAGGCCGTCGAAGGATGCGTACGGCACGGCGTCGAGGCCATCGGGCTGTGGCGGCAGGAGGTGGCGGCACAGGGGCCGGCCGAGACGGTCAAGCTCGTCGGCGACGCCGGCCTGCGGGTGTCGTCGCTGTGCAGAGGTGGCTTCCTGACCGGCGGTTCACAAGAGGCCATGGACGACAACAGGCGGGCGATCGACGAGGCGGCCGAGCTCGGCGCGGCCTGCCTGGTGATGGTCGTCGGCGGTCTGCCGGGCGTCCCCGCGGGCCAGGGGCCCGGCGAGGGGTTCTCCCGCAACCTGCCGGCGGCGCGGGAGCGGGTGGCCGAGGCGCTGACCCTGCTCGCCCCCTACGCCGGTGAGCGCGGGGTACGGCTGGCGCTGGAGCCGCTGCACCCGATGTACTGCGCGGACCGGGCGGTGCTGTCCACGCTCGGCCAGGCGCTCGACCTGGCCGAGCCGTACCCGGTGGATCAGGTGGGGGTCGTGGTCGACACCTTCCACGTGTGGTGGGACCCCGAGCTGTTCGCGCAGATCGCGCGAGCGGGGGCGCGGATCGCCTCGTACCAGGTGTGCGACTTCCTGCAGCCGCTGCCCGCCGACGTGCTGCTGGGCAGGGGGATGATGGGCGACGGCGTGATCGAGTTCGCGCCGATCACCCGGGCGGTGCGGCAGGCGGGCTACGCGGGGGACGTGGAGGTGGAGATCTTCAACGCCGACGTCTGGGCCGCCGACCCTGACACGGTGATGTCCACGATGAAGGACCGCTTCGCCTCGCTCGTCCTCCCGCTCTGACCCCGGCCCACGCCCCCGCCCAGGCCCCCACCTGCCCTCCCGGACCCCCACCTGCCCGTCCGGCCCCCGCGCAGGCGGCCGGGGCCTCACGCGTCCGCCCGCGGCCCCCGCACGGCGGCCGTCCCGCGCGCGCCTGCGGTCACCCGCGAGAAGCGCGCGGAGCGACGGGATGGGCGCGTGGGAACGGGATGGGCGCGTGGGAACGGGATGGGCGCGTGGGAACGGGATGGGCGCGTGGGTACGGATGGGCACGTTATAACGAACGGGGCGCGTGGGGCCGGGCGGGGAGGTCAGTCCGCGATCGAGATCACACCCGCCGAGCCGTCCACGGTGATCGTCTGCCCGGTGACGATCTGGTGGGTGGCGTCGGCCACGCCGACCACCGCGGGGATCCCGTACTCCCTGGCCACCACCGCGCCGTGCGACATCGAGCCGCCCATCTCCATCACCAGCCCGCCGGCCGTCAGGAACAGCGGCGTCCAGCCGGGGTCGGTGGAGGGCGCGACGAGGATCTCGCCAGGCTCCAGATGCGCGCCGACCGGGTCGAGCACGACCCTCGCGGGGCCGGTGACCGTGCCCGCCGAGGCCGGGGTGCCCGTCAGCGCGCCGTCCTCGGCCGCCTCCCTGACGGCCAGCGCCTCCGGCTCGGTGCCGTCGGACAGCAGCATCCTGGGCACGTGGCGGCGGCGCACCTCCTGCTCGTAGGACGCCCTGCGCCCGGCCACCAGCTCACCGAGGTGTCCGCCGCCCAGCGCCGCGCGCACCTCGCGGAAGTCGAGGAAGTAGACGTCGTCGGCCGTGTCGAGCACGCCCTTGGCCACCAGTTCCTCCCCCACGACGCGCATGCTGTGCCGTACCGCGGCCAGGACCTCGACCATGTAGTACTTCGGCAGCTCGCGCAGGCCCCCGAACAGCCTGGTCCTGCGCAGCCCGAACGCCGCCAGCCGCCCGCGCCACCTGCCCTTGGCCGCCGCCATGGACACGATCTGCCTGACCGCCAGCTCGGCCTCCTGGGCGCCCCTGGCGAACATCGCGTCGGGAGCGACGTCGTCGCCGTCCAGCCTGAGGTAGTTGGCCAGCACGCCGAGGATGTGCGCGGGCTCGTCCGACCAGCGCGGCATGCCGAGGTCGATCTCGGCGACGCCGCGATGGCCGTAACGGGCCAGGAAACGTTCGATCGCCCGCTGCGCCTTCAGCTCACCGCCGTTGTAGCGGACCGCCAGCTCGCCCACCGGCTGCGTCCTGAACGGCTCCGCGGCCTCGGGGTCGGCGCCGATGTCGGTGGCCAGCCGCCACAGCTCGATGTCCATCTCGGTCGTGGGGTTGTGCGGCAGGCTGCGCAGGACGGCCTGCAACTGGTCGCCCTTCGCGCCCGAGAGCCTGCCCGCCAGGCCGAAGCCCGCGTAGCCGACGAGCACCACCGGCATGATCGAGAAGATCATCGGGAACGTGCCGCGCAGGCAGCGCTCGGCGTGGTCGAGGCGCTGCTCGGCGGTCGCGTCGGGGGCGATGCGCAGCCTGGCCTCGAGCGTCTCGCCCAGCCGCCTGGTGTAGTCGAGCGCCGCCTGCGGCCTGGCCAGCGCGAGTGCCACCCGCTTGGGGGCGCCGACGCGTCCCGCGATCCGCATCGCCGTACGGATCAAGGGCCGCACGGAGGTGGTGGTGACCGACAGCCGAGGATCCTCGGCGACCTGCCGGAACACCACTCCCGCACGCGCCTCGCCGAACGCCAGCGCCCTGGGCAGGATCGCCCTTCCCGCCCTGCTGCGCACGGCGGCGGTGATGTCGAGGAACATCCGCTGTCCCCCCGCCGTCGCGATCGCGGCCCCGTCCTGCGGGTCGGCGGGCGGGTGGCCCGCCATCGTGGCCGCCCCTCCGCTGATCACCTTGAAGCCCGCCAGGCCCATCGGCGTGAACGGGCGCATCACGCCCTGCGCGACGTTGACGGAGAAGTAGACGCGCAGGCCGTCCCTGGTGGTCTCGGGGAGAGGGTAGAGCGTGGTGATGGGCCTGGCCTGGGTGAGCCAGAGCCCGCCGGCGGCGTCGATCGCCCACTCGGTGTCCTGGGGAGCGCCGTAGTGGTCCTCCACCTTCCGGCCGAGCTCAGACAGCTCGCGAACCTGCCTGTCGGTCAGGCACGCCTCCTGCGTGCCGTCCAGGTCGGCGCGCTCGGTGCCGCCACCCGGCAGGGAGCGGATCGACACGCGCTTGTCGCCGATCCTGCGCTCGGTGATCCGGCCGCTCGCCATGTCGACGACGAACCTGTCCGGGTTGACCGCGCCGGACACCACGGCCTCGCCCAGGCCGGGCGCCGCATCGATGACGGCCTCGTGGCGGCGGCCCGTCACGGGGTTCGCCGTGAACATCACCCCCGCCACCTCGGCGTCCACCATCCGCTGCAGGACCACCGCGAGCCTGACCGCCGCGTGGTCGATACCGTTGGAGGCGCGGTAGGCCACCGCCCTGTCGGTCCACAGCGAGGCCCAGCACCTGCGGACCGCCTCTCGCACCGCCTCGGGGCCCACGATGTTGAGGTAGGTGTCCTGCTGGCCCGCGAAGCTCGCGTACGGCAGGTCCTCGGCCGTCGCCGACGAGCGCACGGCCACAGGGACCCGGTCGCCCAAGCGCGCGTACGCGTCGTCGACGGCCTCGCCCACCTCGTCGGGGACGGGGGCCTCGAGCAGCAGCGCCCTGGCCCTGCCCGCCAGCTCGGCGAGCGTCGCGGTGTCGGCGGCCTCGGTCGTGGCGAGCTCGGCGATGACGTCCTTCAGGGCCGTGCCCTCGGCGACCCTGTGGTAGGCCTCGGTGGTCAGGCAGCATCCGGGGGGCACGGGAAGGCCTGCGGTGGTCAGTTCACCCAGATTGGCCGCCTTGCCACCGACTTCGGCGAGCATGCCCGCGTTGATCTCGGTGAACGGGAGTGCGAGCGGTTCGCGTGCGGTCGTCATCTGGCGTTCCCCTTGCCATCAGCTGTGCTTCTCATCCTGTTTGTCAGCAGTGTGCATCGCGGAGAGGGACGAGGGAATGCCTTTCCGTAAAAAAATTCATCAAGTGATGAACTTCTATCCCGCCGGAGCCCCTTGGAGGCCCGCCGGGACCCCAGCGGGACCCCGCCAGGACCTGCCGGAGACCATGCCGGAGGCCATGTCAGGGCAGACGGCGGGCCTGCCGGGTGGCGACGGGCGAGCACGGTCGACGGGGCCGGAGAGGCGAGCGGACCGGTCGCACGGCCGCGGCGATGCCAAGCCGCACGGCCGCGAACCGCACGATGCCGGGCCGTGGGATGCCGGGCCGTGGGTGGGATGCCTGGCCGTGGGGTACCGGGCCGCGGGATGCCGGGCCGCGCGGGGACGTTCGCCAGGCGGCGGTTCGGTGGAGGGAGCGAAACGCGCGGCTGCCGAGCGCTCGGACCGGGCCAGGGATCTCGGGTCGGGTGTCGGCAGGCCCGGCGAACAGTCGACGGAGGCGGCACCGGAGGCGAAAAGGAGACGGAGGCGGCGCCGGGGTTCCGGGTGCCGGGCCGGAAGCGGGTGAGGGCCCGACAGGCGAGGGGCCCGACAGGTAAGCGGTCCGACAGGTGAGGGCTGGATCAGGAACTGCGTGAAAGGCCAGGACGGGTCGGGCCCGGCCCAGGTCGACGGGGCAGCCCCGGCGGGCCCGGGTGAGAAGACCTGTCAGGGCGAGAAGGCGAGGCGAGGCGGGGAAGCGGGTGAGGCCGATGCGGGGTCAGGACAGCGGGTCGATGCGGGGTCAGGACAGCGGGTCGATGCGGGGTCAGGACAGCGGGTCGATGCGGGGTCAGGAGAGGGGGTCGATGCGGGGAGGGGGTCGATGCGGGGTCAGGAGAGGGGGTCGATGCGGGGTCAGGAGAGGGGGTCGATGCGGGGTCAGGAGAGGGGGTGGCCGTCGAGGTTCCAGGCGGGGTCGACGGGGACGCCGACGCGGGCCAGGACGGTCGGGGCGATGTCCACCAGGCGCGGGGAGAGCAGCGGCGCCGTCGGCCGGTCGAGTTCGGCGAGGATGACGAACGTGGTGCGTTCCTCGTCGGAGACGCCGCCGTGCCCGCCCTCGTCGACGTGCCCGTGGTCGGTGGTGACGATCACCGTCCAGCGTTCGCCGGCGTACGTCGCGCGACCCCTGACCGCGGCGAGCAACCGCCCGAGGAAGGCGTCCTGCAGCAGCAGCGCGGCGGTGTACTCCCGGCACAGCGGGCCGAGGTCATGGGCGACCTCGTCGGTGTCGCCGAAGTACACGAAGGCCAGGTCGGGATCCCGCTCGGCCAGGTGTCGCTCGGCCGCGTCGGCGATGCGGACGTCGCAGGCGGCGAAGGTGTCGGCGTAGCCGTCGAACACGATGCGCGTGCCGATGCCCTCGCCGAACGCGCCGTGCTCGGCGAGCGCGGCCCACGAGAAGATCGCGAAGGTGGACAGTTCGGGGCGCGCGGCCTTAGCCCGGGTGAGAAAGTCCGGAAATTTCGTGAAGTTGGCGGCGGCGAAGCTGTTGTCCACCACGCCATGCTTGTCGGGCCAGACACCGGTCGCGATCGACGACCAGCCGGGGCCCGAGTCGGTCCTGGCCAGGATGCCGCTCCGATCGGCCGGCACCACCTCGCCTGGCGACTCGGTGCGCGGCGCGGCCGCCTCGCCGTACGGCAGCAGGCTGGTGCCGTGGGCTCCCGCCGCCATCAGCCCGATCAGCACCGGCGGCTGCACCGCCATGACGCGGTCGAACCTGAGCCCGTCCATCCCGACGACCAGCACCTTGGGCACCGGCGTCATGAGGCGGCCCCGCCCGAGAAGCGGGCGACCCACGCGGAGGCGCCTGGCAGGATCTCCTCGACCGGGGCGACCTGCGGATACCAGGTGCGCTCCCACTCCAGCGAGACCCACCCGTCGTAGCCGTGCGCGCGCAGCAGCTCGCCCGCCGCGTCCAGCGGCACCGAACCCGACCACAGGGGGACGGGGGTGGTCTCGGTCGCGGACACCGCGTCCTTCACCTGGACGTAGGCCAGGTACGGCGTCAGGGCCGCCAGCGTCTCCTCGAGGGGTTCGCCGTTCCGCCAGGGGTGCAGCAGGTCCCACAGTGCGACCGCCGCGTCCGGCCTGCCGGTCCGCGCCAGCAGCTCGGCGAGGGCGGCTCCTGTGGGCATCTTGTCGTGGGTCTCCACGAACACCCGCACGCCGAGCGAGGCGGCGGTGTCGGCGACCGCCCGCAGCCTGCGCGCGCCCACCGCCGGATCGTCGCCCCGGGGGAAGACCCGCACGCCGGGGGCGCCCAGATCGGCGGCGAGCCCGAGGTCGGCCAGCAGGGCCGCCTCGACGGAGGAGTCGGACGGCTCCGGGTCGCAGATGCCGACATATCCCGCCAGGGCGGCGATGGCGAGCCCCGCGCCCGCGATCCGCTCGCGCACCGCGTCGCGCTCGGCGGGCGACAGCCCGGCGTGCACCCCCGTGTCGGGATGCAGCCGCAGTTCCAGACCCTCGCACCCGCCCTTCACCGCGATCTCGATCGCCGACTCCAGGCTCTCGCCCGGCATTCCCAGCGTGCTGACCGCCAGCCTCACCCGTGCCTCCTCACGCTCTCTCTGAGCACGACCTGTCCGACGACCCGCTCCACACACGTCTCGTCGTCGGCGCCCAGCGCCATCGTCAACGCCTTGGCCCCCATGTCGGCCAGCGGCAGCCGTACCGTCGTCAGGGCCGGGACGTGATCGCGCAGGGTCGCGATGTCGTCGAACCCGGCCACCGACACGTCGGCCGGAACCCCGATCCCGCGCTCGCGGTAGGAGGCCAGCGCGCCGACCGCCATCACGTCGTTGACCGCGAACACGCACGTCGCCTCGCCCGTCTCGCGCGCGGCCGCGTACCCGCCGTCGCGGTCGAAGGCCCCGTGGACGACCACCGGCTCGGGCAGCCCGAGGTCGGCGAGGGCGTCCACGAACCCCGCGCACCTGTCGGCGGCCGTCAGCAGCCCCGCGGGCCCGGCCAGGACGGCGAAGCGGGTGTGGCCGAGCCGCGCCAGCGCGCGGGCCAGGTCGGCCGCGCCCTCCCTGTTGGCGGGCGCGACGGTGTCGACGTCGAGCAGGTCCTGGCCGACGCAGGCGGCCCTGCCGCCGCTGGCGCGGTAGCGGGCCAGCTCCTCGCGCAGCCGCCTGGTGACGTGGGGATCGTCGACCCGCGAGCCCGCCAGCAGCACCGCCCGCACCCGCTGGGCGTTGAGCGAGGCGACGTAGGCGATCTCCTGCTCGGGGTCGCGGTGGGTGGCGCCGACCATGACCAGCAGCCCCTGCTCGTCGGCCACCCGCATGGCGCCGTCGGCGAGGGCGGCGAAGTAGGGGTCGGTGAGGTCGTGGACGACGATGCCGATGATGTTGCTGGCGCCGCGGGCGAGTGTCTGGGCCGCGAGGTTGGGGCGGTAGCCCAGCTCGGCGGCGGCCTGCTCGACCTTGGCCCGCAGGGAGGCGCCGACCTGGCGGGTGCTGCCGTTGAGCACGCGCGAGGCGGTGGCGAGGGAGACGCCCGCCTGCCTGGCGACGTCCTCGAGCGTGATCATGGCCCCTCCCGGAAAGCGATTTCCAGTCTGTCAGACCTTCGGCCTCCGCGCGATCGTACGGCAACGACGCGACAGCCGCCCTCCCCAGGGGAGAGCGGCTGCGGGCGAGCGGGGTCCTAGCCGAACAACCAGTCCAGGAGCCCTCCGGAGCGCCTGTCCTCGGTGGGCTGCTGGGGAGGCGGGGCCGGCTGCTCCGTGGCGGCGGGCGGCGCGTCGGTGCTGACGGCCGGCGGGGCCTGGGTGGTCGGCTCGGTGGCGGGCTCGTCCTTCGACGTCTGCTCCTTGGCGGTCTCGCCGCTGAGCGTGCGCACCGGCCTGGAGCTGGGCTTGGTGGTGGGCGTGCCGATGCGCGTGGTGGCCGTGGGCCGCGGCGTATCGGGCTGCTTGCTCTGCCGTACCCGGACGGGCGGCTCGGGCGTAGCGCTGACGGTCGCGGACGACTCGGGGGTCTGGGAGGGGTCCATGACCGGGTCCACGATGGGCTCGGTGTCCGATTCCGTCTCCTCGACGGGTGTCTCGGAGACGGCGGGCGCCACCGAGCGGCTGGAGGCGCAGGTCCCGCCCGCGCACGAGTCGCCGCCGGAACCGGTCAGCATCCACCCGCCGGCCGCGCCGACCACCACGATGGCCGCCGCGCCCGCCAGCAGGAGCCTGGTGCGCCTGCGCACCTCCCGCTCGGGCGCGGCGCTGTCCTCGGTCCAGCCGGAGCCGAGGAAACCGCGCGGGGACGACTCGCTCGGCGGGTCGAAGCCCTCGTCGCCCGGGGCGTCGTAGCCCTCGTCGGCCGAAGCGTCGTAGCCCCGGTCGAGGGGAAGGTACTGCGCCTCGGTCTCGGGCACCTCGAGAGCGACCACGGGTGGCGCGTCCATGACCGTCACCAGGGGGATGTCCTCCGCCTCCACGACGAGCGGGGCAGGCGCGGAGACAGGGGCGAGGAGCTCCTCCTCCGCGACGACGGCGGGCTGTTCGTCGGTTACGTCCGACTCGGGGGTCCAGCGGTCCGACAGCACGTCACCTGTCAGATCGGGGCTGTCGTTCTCGTCGCGCGCCACGGTGGAACCTCTCTAGTGCTTACGTGATCGCGCACCTTCCTAACAGACTCCCCCACACTTTGTCCGGATATTTCACAAGAACCAGCGATCAAGTGCTCCAGGCAGGGTCTCCTCCCCCGCCTCCGAGGTCCACGCCACGTACCCGTCCGGCCTGATCAGCAGGGCTTCGAGGGGGCTTTCGGCCTTCCCCGCGACCACCTCCGCGCGGCCCCCGACGAGCGTCGCCAGGTCGTCCCTGCCGTTCAGATCGAGGAAGAGCGGCCGCGCCTTCCGCAGCAGCTCGACAAGCGTGACCGCGCCCCTGTCAGTGGTGATGGTCAGGTCGGGGGCCATCCATCCTGCGCCCGGCACCCCGACGTCGTAGACGGTGTCGACGCCGCTGATCATGCCGCTGAGGTAGGTGTTGACCTCGTCGAAGCGCATCAGCTCGGCGAACAGTTCCCTCAGCGGGTCCATGCGCGGGTCGGGGTCGGCCAGCGCGTTCTGCGCCCTGACGTTCCACAGCACCCTGGCGGCCACGGGGTGCCGCTCCGCGTGATAGGTGTCGAGCAGGCCGTCCGGCGCTCTGCCCCGCACCTGCGCGGCCAGCTTCCAGCCCAGGTTGAAGGCGTCCTCCATCCCGGTGTTGAGCCCCTGGCCGCCCCAGGGGAAGTGCACGTGGGCGGCATCGCCCGCCAGCAGCACCCTGCCGCTGCGGTAGGTCCGCGCCTGCAGTGACGCGTCGCCGTACCTGGTGAGGCTGCGCGGCTCGGCCATCGGGATCGGGAAGCCCGCGATGTACTCGGCCGCCTCCTGCAGTTCCTCGAGGGTGACCGGCGCGTCCCTGTCGGCGTGCGGCCCCCGGTAGTCGTAGGTGGTGATCCGGCCGCCGGGCCAGACGATGAGCCAGCCGCGAGGAGTCCTGTGGTATCCGCCGGGCAGGCCGGGCGGGAGCCGTACCTCTCCCATGAGCGCGGCCACCCTGGCGCCCATTCCCGTGAACGGGATGCCCGCGGCCTTGCGGACGGCGCTGCGGGCGCCGTCGGCCCCGACCACGTAGCGGGCCTCGATCCCGTTGGACAGCCGGACGTGATCGTCGTGCTGGACCAGACCGGTGACCTCCTGCCCGCGCAGGATCGTCGCGCCGAGCGCCGTCGCCCGCTCGGCGTAGACGTGCTCGGCCCACGCCGAAGGGCTGCCCACGATGGAGGGGCCGTCCTCGACGACCGCGCCCAGGTCGAGCCCGAACATCCCGGAGAAGTGGAATGCGACGCTCCCCCAGGTCGGGTGGCCGACCTCGGTCAGCAGCCCGCGCCGGTCGAGGCTCTGGGCGGTGCGGGCGTGCAGGGTGCCCGCCTTCGACTCGGTGAGCGGTACGGCGCGCCGCTCGACCACGACCACGTCGACCTGCTGGAGAGCGAGCTCGGCGGCGAGCAGCATGCCCACGGGCCCGCCTCCGACCACGGCGACATCGAACATGTGGAACTCCTCTGTAGGGACTGGGGCGTGAACACCGGCGAGGGTGCGGGCGTTGCGTCAGGCGAGCGTGGGCTGGAGTCCGGCGTCCCGCTGCTTCCTTGCGAAGGTGAGCGAGATGGCGGCGCCGAGGAGCATGCCGCCCGCCGCGACCATGACGGCGCTGCGCAGCCCTCCCGCGAGCGCCGCGCCCGTGGCCTCGCCCACGCCGCCGACCGCGACGAGCACGGCCAGGCCGATGGCCGAGCCGACCTGCAGCGCGGTGGAGGCCATGCCGGAGGCGACCCCCTGCCGGTGGGGGGCCACGCCGGTGGCGGCGGCGATCCACATGCCGGTCCAGGTGAGGCCCTGGCTCACGCCGAGGACCACGATGCCGGGCAGCAGGGCCCAGTAGCCGCCGGAGCCGAGGCCGAGGGCGAGCGCCGCGGTGCCCGCCGCGCCGCCGAGGGTGCCGGTGAGCAGGGTGGCGCGCATCCCCGCGCGGCCTGCCAGCCGTCCGCCGAGCTGCGTGCCCAGGGCGATCAGCAGCGCCGGCACCAGGAACGCCAGCCCCGTGGTCACGACGCCGTGGCCGAGCACCGTCTGGAAGTAGACGGTCAGGAAGTACGGCAGTGAGTTGAACGTGCCGCCGAAGACGAGGATGATCACGATGGCCGAGGTCAGGCTGCGGTTGCCGAACAGCCGCAGCGGCATGAGCGGGTCGCCGCTGCCCCGCTCGACGGCGACGAAGGCGGCCAGCAGCACGACGGCGAGCCCGAAGCCGACCAGGACGGGCGTGGAGGCCCATCCGCTCTCCGGGCCCTGGATGAGGGCGAAGGCCAGCAGGCTCACGCCCGCGGTGGCCAGGACGGCGCCCGGCAGGTCCAGGCGGCGGCCGCGCTCCATCGGCCCGTCTGCGGGGATCAGCGCGTAGGCGGCGGCGATGGCGGCGCCGGCCAGCGGGACGTTCACGTAGAAGACCGCCTCCCAGCCGAACGCGCCGGTCAGCAGGCCGCCGAGCAGCGAACCGAGCGCCAGGCCGCCGGCTCCGGCTCCGCTCCATACCGCCAGCGCCGAGTTGCGCGCCCTGCCCTCCTCGAACAGGGTGTTGACCAGGGCGAGGGTCGCAGGGAAGAGCAGCGCGCCGCCCAGCCCCTGGATCGCCCTGACCGCGACGAGCACGCCGGGGCCCGTGGCGAGGCCCGCCGCCAGGGAGGACAGCGCGAACAGCGCCAGCGCGGCGACGAACAGCCTGCGGCGGCCCGCCAGGTCGGCCAGCCGCCCGCCGAGCAGCAGGAAACCGCCGTAGGCGACGGCGTAGGCACTGGAGACCCATTGCAGACTCTGGGCGGAGAAGCCGAGGTCGGCGCCGATGTCCGGCAGCGCCACGACCACGATGAAGAAGTCGAGAGAGGTGATGAGCTGGGAGAGCGCAAGCAGGGCGAGCGTCCAGCGGGTGTGCGGCATGAGATCCTTCAACTGTTCGGAAACAACGAACAGTACGAGATACTCGTACAGTCGGACGATCGGCGTCAAGTTCGACAGTTCCGTACAATGGTCGAATGACGGCGCTTCACCCCACGAGGGAGCAGATCCAGCTCATCGAGGTCATGGCCGCGATCGGCCATCCGGTGCGGGCCCAGATCGTCCGCACGCTCTGGGCGCAGGGCCCTGGCGAGGAGCTGTTCTGCGGCTCGGTCCTGCCCGACGTGCCCAAGTCCACCCTCACCAACCACTGGCGGGTGCTGCGGGAGGCGGGGGTGATCCGCCAGCGGCCCGAAGGCCGCAAGCTGTTCATCACGCTGCGCCGCGATGACCTGGACGCCCGCTTTCCCGGCCTTCTCGACCTGGTGGTCCAGGAATCCGCCGCGATGTGAACGAACCGGGAGCCGTCGCCGACGAAGATGGCCCGCATGGCCTCCACCACCCTTCCAGGCGCGGCCGCGCTCACCGGCCTGCGCGCCCGCGCCAGGTCGGCGCGCCGCTTCGCCCTGATCGCGCTCACCGTCGCGATCGCCGCGCTGGCCACCACGCAGGTACTCGCCGAACGAGCGCCGACCAGGGAGGGCACGCGACCGCTCGCCTGGCTGGCGCTGGCGCTGTTCGCCCTGGCCGTCCCCGCGCTGGCCGCGACCCAGGCGATCTGGGGAGCACGGGCGCGCCGCGTGCGCGAAGGCGAGCGCGCGCTCTACGGCCGCCCCTCCTCGGGCGCCCGCCGGCCGGCCGTCAGGCTGGGTGTGGCGGGCTGCTGGCTGGTCACGCTGCTGCTCGGCTTCACGGTGCCGCGGCTGTTCAGGGAGTCGGCGCTGTACGGCATCGCCGAGTCGCTGGCCGGCGCGATCGGGGTCCTGGCCCCGGCCTGCCTGGCCGCAGGGGTGTTGTTCGCCCTGTGGTGGACCCGCGAGACGTTCGCGGGCCGCACCCGGTCCCCGCACGACCCGTGGGACCCGGGACAGGAGGGGACGAGGCGCGTGGCCGCGTGGGCGGGCGCGGCGGTGACGACGGCGGCGCTGGTCGGAGCGCGCGCGCACCTGTGGGAGCCGGCCACCTGGTTGGTGTGCGCGCTGCTGGTGGCCACCCTCGTCTCAGTTGTAGTTACTCGCGAGTAGCATAGGGGCCGAATCAGTCCTGCAACGAGGAGCGAATCCGTGCCTTCCTCTCGTGACGTCGTTTTCGTCGACGGCGTGCGCACGCCGTTCGGCAAGTCGGGGCCGAAGGGCCTGTACGCGGAGACCAGAGCCGACGACCTGGTCGTCCGCGTCATCCGCGAGCTGATGAGGCGCAACCCTGAGCTGCCGCCCGAGCGGGTGGACGAGGTCGCGATCGCGGCCACCACCCAGATCGGCGACCAGGGCCTGACCATCGGGCGCTCGGCCGCGGTGCTGGCGGGGCTGCCCAAGAGCGTGCCCGGCTACGCCATCGACCGCATGTGCGCGGGTGCGATGACCGCGGTGACCACCGTCGCAGGCGGCATCGCCTTCGGCGCCTACGACGTGGCCATCGCCGGCGGCGTCGAGCACATGGGCCGCCACCCGATGGGCGAGGGCGTCGACCCCAACCCCAGGTTCCTGTCGGAGAAGCTGGTCGACGGCAGCGCGCTGGTCATGGGCATGACCGCGGAGAACCTGCACGACCGCTACCCCACCATCACCAAGCAGCGCGCCGACGCCTACGCCGCCCTCTCGCAGGAGAAGGTCGCCAAGGCCTACGCCGACGGCAAGATCCAGCCCGACCTGGTCCCCACGGCCGTCAGGACCGCCGAGAAGGGCTGGGGGCTGGCGGTGACCGACGAGGCACCGCGTCCCGGCACGACCGTCGAGGGCCTCGCGGGGCTCAAGACCCCCTTCCGCGCGCACGGCCGCGTCAGCGCCGGCAACTCCTCCGGCATCAACGACGGCGCGACAGGCTGCCTCGTGGCCGCCGCCGACGCGGCCGCCGAGCTCGGCCTCTCGCCGAAGATGCGCCTGGTCTCCTACGCCTTCGCCGGCGTCGATCCCGAGGTCATGGGCGTGGGCCCCATCCCGTCGACCGAGCGGGCGCTGCGCCTGGCCGGGCTGTCGATCGACGACATCGGCCTGTTCGAGATCAACGAGGCCTTCGCCGTCCAGGTGCTGGCCTTCCTCGAGCACTTCGGGATCGCCGACGACGACCCCAGGATCAACCCGTACGGCGGCGCGATCGCCTTCGGCCACCCGCTGGCCTCCTCGGGCGTGCGGCTGATGACGCAGCTGGCCCGCCAGTTCGGCGAGCGGCCCGACGTGCGGTACGGCATCACCACCATGTGCGTCGGCATGGGCATGGGCGGCACGGTCATTTGGGAGAACCTGGCATGAGCGACCTGTTCAACGATGAGGTAGTCACCAAGGCGCTGGTACGCGACGTCGAGCTGCCCCACGGCGCCGGCACGATGGCGCTGATCACCCTGGACAACGGGTTCGACCACACCAAGCCGAACACCTTCGGGCCTGGCGGGCTGACGCTGCTGAACGAGGCCCTCGACGCCGTCGCGGCCAGGACCGACCTGGCGGCCGTCGGCGTCACAGGCAAGCCGTTCATCTTCGCCGTCGGCGCCGACCTCAAGGGCGCGGCGCTGGTGCGCACCAGGGAGGAGGCGCTGGAGATCGGCAGGCTCGGACACGCCGTCTTCCGCCGCCTCGGCGAGCTCGACGTCCCGTCCTTCGCGTTCGTGAACGGCGCGGCCATGGGCGGGGGCCTGGAGATCGCGCTGCACTGCACCTACCGCACCATCTCCTCGGGCGTGCCGGCCGTGGCGCTGCCCGAGTGCTTCCTCGGGCTGGTGCCCGGGTGGGGCGGCACGCAGCTCCTGCCCCGCCTGATCGGCCCGGCCAAGGCGATCAAGCTGATCATCGAGAACCCGCTGTCGCAGAACCGCATGATCAAGGGCGGGGACGCGTTCGCGCTCGGCGTCGCCGACGCGATGTTCGAGCCGGCCGACTTCCTGGAGGAGTCGCTGCGCTGGGCCGCCCAGGTGCTCAACGGCACGGTCGCGGTCGAGCGGCCCGCGATCGAGGAGGACTGGGACAAGGCCGTCGCCGACGCCCGCTTCCTGGTCGACATGAAGCTGCGCGGCGCGGCCCCCGCCCCCTACCGGGCGCTCGACCTCATCGCCGCCGCCAAGGACGCCACCCGCGACGCCGGCTTCGCCGCCGAGGACGAGGCGCTGGCCGACCTGCTCATGGGCGACGAGCTGCGCGCCGGGCTCTACTCCTTCGACCTGGTGCAGCGCCGCGCCAAGCGGCCCGCGGGCGCCCCCGACAAGGCGCTGGCCCGCAAGGTCACCAAGGTCGGCGTGGTCGGCGCGGGCCTGATGGCCTCGCAGATGGCGCTGCTGTTCGCTCGCCGGCTCGAGGTGCCCGTCGTGCTGACCGACCTCGACCAGGCGCGCCTGGACAAGGGCGTCGGTTACGTGCACGCCGAGGTCGACAAGCTCCTGTCCAAGGGCCGGGTGAGCCAGGACCAGGCCAACAGGCTCAAGGCGCTGGTGACGGGGTCGCTGACCAAGGACGCCTTCGCCGACGCCGACTTCGTCATCGAGGCCGTCTTCGAGGACATGGGCGTCAAGAAGAAGGTCTTCGCCGAGGTCGAGGAGCACGTCTCGGCCGAGTGCGTGCTGGCCACCAACACCTCCTCGCTCTCGCTCGGCGAGATGGGCGCCGAGCTGAGGCACCCCGAACGGCTGGTCGGCTTCCACTTCTTCAACCCGGTCGCCGTCATGCCGCTGCTGGAGATCATCAAGGGCTCCGCGACCGACGACGCGACGCTCGCGACGGCGTTCTCGGTGGGCAGGTCTCTGAAGAAGTCGGCGGTCCTGGTCAAGGACGCTCCCGCGTTCGTGGTCAACAGGCTGCTGACCCGGTTCATGGGCGAGGTCATCGCGGCCGTCGACGAGGGCACGCCGCTCGAGGTCGCCGAGCACTCGCTCGACGACCTGGGCCTGCCGATGACGCCGTTCGCGCTGCTGCAGCTCGTCGGCCCGGCCGTCGGCCACCACGTCTCGGAGACCCTGCACGCGGCCTTCCCGTCGCGGTTCGGCGTGTCGGAGAACATGGCCAAGCTGGTCGCCTCCGGCAAGCCCGGCGTCTACGCTCCCGACTTCTCCCTCGACGCCGAGGCCGTGGCGCTGTTCGCCGGCGGCGGCGCGCCCTCGACGGCCGAGCAGGTCAGGGAGCGGGTGCTGAAGGCGCTGGCCGAGGAGATCCGCCTCATGCTGGACGAGGGCGTGGTCGCCGCCGCGCAGGACATCGACCTGTGCATGATCCTCGGCGCGGGCTGGCCCTTCCACCTCGGCGGCATCACGCCGTACCTGGACAGAGCGGGCTTCGCCGCTCCGCGCTTCCTCGAGCCGGGAGTGGCCTCGGTCCCCGCCTGACATCCGATCGGTCCTCCTCCCTTCGCCCCACGCCGCGACCCCGTAGCGTGGGGCGAATGAGATCGATCACGACACTGGCCCTCGCGGGGGCGATCGTGCTGGCCGCCGCCTCCCCCGCGCTGGCCGGCCACCGGCCGCTGGCCTCGCTGAAGGTGAGCGTCACCGTGGCGGGCGCGACGAAGTCCGCCGGCCTGCTGTGCGACCGCGACGGTGGCGACCACCCGTCGCCCAGGACGGCCTGTCGCCTGCTGCGCGCGGTGAAGGGCGATCCGGCCAGGCTCCGGGTGAAGGACCCGGTCTGCACCAGGGAGTACCGCCCGCACGTGGTGAGCGTCCGCGGCACCTGGCGCGGCAGGCCCGTGAGCTTCACCACGACCTTCGCCAACGCGTGCCTGATGAAGTCGGCGGGCGGAGCGGTCTTCACGCTCTGACGCGTCGCCTGGCCACGAGGAAGGTCAGGCCCGCCACCGCGGCCACCCCGAGCCCCAGCCAGTACGGCCAGACCTCACGGGCAGCGGGCGCGGGAGTGGGAGCCGCGACGGGCACGGAGGCAGCCGCCGCCGCGGGCTTGGCCGCGCCCTTCCTGGCGAAGCCGGGAGGGCGCACCTCTCCCCACGGATCCTTGCCGCCGTTCATGTCCAGATAGTTGGCGATCATGCCCTTGAGCTCGGGGTCGAGCGGCTTGACGGTCAGCGCGCCCGGCACCTTGAGCGTGCCGACGGGGAAGGGGGCGAACCAGCCCTGGATCGCCTCCACCCGCCAGTCGCCCGCGGGCAGCGCGATCGCGGCGGCGTAGTGCGCCTTCTCCTTCAGCGGGACGCCGGTGAACTCCAGACTCCTGGCGCCGCTGGTGAACTTCAGTCCCACCTCGCCGAGGCCGGGGCCCTCGTAGGGGTGGGTGCCGTGCTGCAGCATCCAGAAGCCGATGGTGTACGTGCCCCCTTGGGCGAACGTCGCCGGGACGGGGTCGAGGTAGGTGGCGGCCCAGCCGCCCGCCCGCGCCGGGGCCGCCACGGCCAGGGCGGGCAGGAGCAGGGCCAGAACGAGCACGATGCGTCTCATGCCCCGAATACACCGGCCGGCGGCTCCGGGTTCTCGCACCGTCGTCTGTGGTGGAGATCGTCCAGGTGCTACACGCTCGGCTGCTTCGGCGCGCTGCCGCGCCAGCCCCTGACCCTGCTGTGCCAGTAGCCGTAGCAGAAGTAGACCGCCACGCCGATGATCATCCAGAGGAAGAACCGCAGCCACGTGATCACCGGCAGGTTCATCATCAGGTAGAGGCAGGCCAGCACCGACAGGATCGGCAGCACCGGCACCAAGGGCGTGCGGAAGGCGCGGTGCAGCTCGGGGTGGGTCTTGCGCAGGATGACCACACCGGCCGACACCACGACGAAGGCGAACAGCGTGCCGATGTTGACCAGCTCGGCCAGTTCGCTCAGCGAGACGACCCCCGACAGCAGCATGGTGACGAGACCGACGACCACCGTGATGCGCGCGGGGGTGCCGTACTTCGGGTGGACCTTCGACAGGACGCGCGGCAGCAGGCCGTCGCGGCACATGGCGAACAGCACCCTGGTCTGGCCCAGCATGAGGATCATCACCACGGTGGTGAGGCCCGCGATGGCGCCGATGCTGATCAGGCTGGCGATCCACGGCTGGCCGACCGCGCGGAAGGCGTCCGCGAGCGGAGCGTCCTCGCTGAGCTGTTTGTACGGCTGCATGCCGACCACCACGAGCGAGACGGCGACGTAGAGGAAGGTGCAGATGGCCAGCGAGCCGATGATGCCGCGCGGCAGGTCACGTTGTGGGTTGATCGTCTCCTCGGCCGCGGTGGCCACGATGTCGAAGCCGATGAACGCGAAGAACACGATCGCGGCGGCGGAGAAGATGCCGAGCACGCCGTAGGCGACGGGAGTGATCCCGAACAGCGCCTGGATCAACGGCGCGTCGAGCCCCTGGACGGCGGCGGTGGGCTCAGGCGACGGGATGAACGGGGTGTAGTGAGTGGGGTTGATGAAGAACAGGCCGGCGATGATGACCAAGATGATCACTGCCACCTTGATGACCACGATCGTCAGGTTCACCCGCGAGGAGAGCTTGATGCCCAGTGTCAGCACCACGGTCAGGATCGCGACGATCGCCATCGCCGGATAGTTGACCTCGACGCCGAGCACCTCGAACTTGGGGAGATTCACTCCGATCGTGTTCAGCAGCGAGTTGAAGTAGCCCGACCAGCCGACCGCGACCACCGCCCCGGCCAGCGCCATCTCCAGCATCAGGTCCCAGCCGATGATCCAGGCGGGGAACTCGCCCAGGGTGGCGAAGGCGAAGGTGTAGGCCGAGCCGGCCACCGGGATCGTCGAGGCGAACTCGGCGTAGCACAGCGCGGCCAGGCCGCACACGATGCCCGCGATGATGAACGACAGAGCAACGGCGGGACCCGCCGTGTCCCTCGCCACGCGGCCGGTCAGGACGAAGATGCCGGTGCCGACGATCACACCGATGCCGAAGACGGTCAGGTCGACGGCGGACAGGCGGCGTTTGAGCTGGTGCTCCGGTTCCTCGGTGTCTCTGATCGACTGTTCGACAGTCTTGGTTCTGAAGATCTCCACGCTGTGATCCTGCCCACACGAGCAGTGACCATGCGGAGGCGTGCGGCCTGCGCGACGGGCACGCGGTTGCGCGCTACCGGCCTGAGAGGCGGCTGGGGTCCTCCTTGTGGCCGGGAGATCTCCGGGTCGCTCCGGGGTTCGGCCCTGATGGGCCGAGACGCCCGCGCCTGCAGGCTGGGGGCATGTTCGGGGACCTGCTCGACGCCCTGGCCGCCCAGGACCTGCTCCTGGTGTGGCCCCTCATGCTGACCTTCCTCACCTTGGACGCCTCCGCCGGCATCGGCCTGATCGTGCCGGGCGACGCGCTGCTGATCGTCGCGGGCACGACCGCCGGCACGCCGTCGGAGGCCGTCGCGCTCGTCGCCGCGGGCGTTCTGGCCTGCGTGGCGGGCGCCTCCGGCGGACACTGGCTGGGCAGGACGTTCGGGTCCCGCCTGCGCCACGGCAGGCTGGGCCGCAGGGTGGGCGAGGAGCGCTGGCAGCGCGCCGAGGAGCTGTTCGAGCGCAGCGGCTGGGCGCTGGCCCTGGCCTACTACCTGCCCGTGGTGCACGCGCTCACCCCGGCGGTGGCCGGGGCGCTCGGCATGCCGTACAGGCGGTTCATGCCGTGGGCGCTCGTCGGCGGCACCGCGTGGGTGAGCACCTACGTGACGATCGGCGCGCTCGCGGGCGGAGTCGTCCGCGAGCACGCCGAGCTGCTGCTGCCGGTGGCGGCCGTGGCGGCGCTCGTCATCGTGACGGTCTCCGCCGCGGTCCGCCGGATGGTCACTGCTGGGCGGGCTGGTTCTCCAGAGCCGCGCTCCGCCGCGCGGCCGCCTCGGTGACCTCGCGGGCCAGGTCCTGCCCGGTGAGACCCGCGTAGCCGAGGATCTTCGGCCGCTTGGCGTGGTCGAGGAAGCGCTGCGGGATACCGAACGTGCGCACGGGCACGTCGACGTCGTTGTCGCGCAGCAGGCGGGCGACCGCGTCGCCGACGCCGCCGACCCTGCCGTTGTCCTCGACGACGGCCACGAGCTTGTGGGCGGAGGCGGCCGGAACGAGCGCTTCGTCGAGCGGCTTGACCCAGCGCGGGTCGACGACGGTGGCGGAGATGCCCTGCGCGTCGAGCAGGACGGCGGCCTCCAGCGCGACGTGCGCCATGGGACCGACGGCGACGAGGAGCACGTCGGGCTCGCCCGCGCGCAGCACGTCCATCTGGCCGAGCCTGCCGGTCGCCTCGATCGTCTCGGCCACCGGCCCCTTGGGGAAGCGCAGCACGGTCGGCGCGTCGTCGACGGCGACGGCCTCGCGCAGCAGCTCGGTCAGCCGCTCGCCGTCGCGCGGCACCGCGATCCGCAGCTCGGGGACGACCTGCAGGATCGACAGGTCCCACATGCCGTTGTGGCTGGCGCCGTCGTCGCCGGTGACGCCCGCCCTGTCCAGGACGACCGTGACGGGCAGTCTGTGCAGCGCCACGTCCATCAGCAGCTGGTCGAAGGCACGGTTGAGGAAGGTGGCGTAGACGGCGACGACGGGGTGGAGCCCGCCGAGCGCGAGGCCCGCGGCGCTGGTCAGCGCGTGCTGCTCGGCGATGCCGACGTCGTAGGTGCGGTCGGGGTAGGCGTCGGCGAAGGCGTTGAGCCCGGTCGGGTGGAGCATGGCGGCGGTGATCGCGACCAGGTCGTCGCGCTCCTTGCCGAGCGCGACGAGCTCCTCGCTGAACACGTTGGTCCAGATGCGGCCCTTGGGCTTCTCCACGCCGGTGTCCCTGTCGAAGGCTCCCGGGGAGTGGAACTGGTCCTCGTCGTGGTTCTCGGCGGGCGCGTAACCGCGGCCCTTCTGGGTGAGGACGTGGACGATGACGGGGCCGCCGAAGCCGCGCGCCTTGCGCAGCGCCTCCTCCACGGCCTGCTCGTCGTGCCCGTCGATGGGGCCGACGTACTTCATGCCGAGGTCCTCGAACATCACCTGCGGCGCCAGGACGTCCTTCAGGCCCTTCTTGATGCCGTGGAGGGCGTCGTAGACCACAGGAACGTTCCCGATCTTGTCCTTGACGAAGTCGAGCATGTCCTCGTAACGGCGGTCGACCCTCAGCTTGGCCAGGTGCGTGGCCAGGCCGCCGATGGTCGGCGAGTAGGAGCGCCCGTTGTCGTTGACCACGATGACGCACGGCAGGTCCTTGACCGCCGCGATGTTGTTGAGCGCCTCCCATGCCATGCCGCCGGTGAGGGCGCCGTCGCCGATGACCGCGACCGCGACCCGCTCGCGCTCGCCGCGCAGCTTGAACGCCTTGGCCAGGCCGTCGGCGTACGACAGCGCGGTCGAGGCGTGGGAGTTCTCCACGAAGTCGTGCGGGGACTCGGCCTGGCTCGGGTAGCCGGACAGGCCGCCTTCCTGCTTGAGCGCGCCGAAGCCGTCCGCGCGCCCGGTGAGCATCTTGTGCACGTAGGACTGGTGGCCGGTGTCCCAGATGATCGGGTCGCCCGGGGAGTCGAACACCCGGTGAAGCGCGATGGTCAGCTCGACGACGCCCAGGTTGGGCCCGAGATGTCCGCCGTTCCTCGCGCACGAGTCGACAAGAAGGTCGCGGACCTCCTGTGCGAGCAGTGGCAGGTCCTCCACTGCCAGCCGTTTGACGTCGTGCGGTCCCTTGATCGAGGCCAGCAGCCCGCTCACGGAATCATCCCCTCATCCACTCGTCAACGGATCGAGTCTAGTTCGTGGAGCAGAAGATGACTCCACGGAGTCAAATGCACCCTGATTTGTCCGATCTTGGCCTAGGGTTGACCCACTATGAACACTGTCCCCCTTAGGAAACTCTCGTCACTTGTGTCGGCCGGACTGGTTCTTGCCCTGATGGGTGTGGGTACGGCAGGCGTCGCCGAGGCGTCGACGACGACCGCCCAGGAGTCCACGGCGACCCAGGCCACCGCCCAGGCGGCGCCTCCGAGAGGGAAGGCCGCGGCCACGAGCAGCCCGCTGTACAAGACCGGGAGGCTCGCCGGCAACTGCCCCGTTGGAGACATCCAGCGCGGAAGCACGGCCGCCTACAAGCACTTCCTCCAGGCGTTCACCAACTGTCTCAACCGGTCGTGGGCCTCGGAGTTCAGGCAGGCGAAGATGCCGTTCTCCAAGCCCAGGCTGCGAATCATCACCACCAAGCGCAACACCGCCTGCGGCAGGTGGCTGACAGGCGCCTCCGGCGTCTACTGCTCCGCCGACAAGACCATGTACATGCTGATCACCAAGACGGAGCTGCGCAACCCGTCGCCGGTCGGCATCGGCCGCCTGATGGCCCATGAGTACGCCCACCACGTGCAGCAGGTCGCCGGCATCATGCCCTGGTACGCCCAGGCGAGCTGGCGCGCGAGCAAGTCGGCCAAGCTCGCCTACTCCCGCCGCCTCGAGCTGCAGGCCGAGTGCATGTCGGCCGTCTTCATGAAGTCGGTCAAGGACTCGCTGCCCGTCGACGAGGCCTACTACCAGCAGATCATCGACTGGTTCGGCGAGAAGGGCGCCTCCATCTGGCCGCAGAACGACCACGGCTCCAGCGCCAACCAGGCCCGCTGGATGCAGCGCGGCTGGAACTACGGGGCCCCCGCCGCGTGTAACACCTGGACCTCGCCCGCCAGGTACGTCTCCTAGTCCCTTGCCCGCTTCCTGACCTCTCCGCCCCTCAGAACGGCCGCGCCTTCCTGCGCGGCCGTTCTGTGGTCTAAAGTCCTGTGACTATGCGTTCCCCCTTATTCGCCGTACTTTCCGGCGCCCTCGCGAGCCTGCTGTTCGCCGGCACGGCCGCCGCCGGGACCTCCGGCTTCCCCCCGGTCCTGACCGACAACAAGGTCTACAAGACCGGGGCGATGGAGCTCAAGGAGTGCGAGGAGCAGCCGATCCAGCGCGACTCGCTGGACGGCGCCAAGGTCTACCTGGAGTTCGTGCTCGGCTGCCTGAACGAGTCGTGGAGCCGGCAGCTGGCCAAGGCGAAGATCCCCTTCGTCAAGCCGAAGTTCGCGGTCGTGAGCAAGCCGGGCCAGCCCGTGGGCAAGTGCGGCAAGTTCCCCGCGGGCGCGCAGGCGCTCTACTGCCCGCCCGAGCGGAAGATGACGGTCCTGCTCGACCCCTACATCCTGTCCGAGCCGACCGAGCTGTTCCTCATGGAGGTCGTGGCCCACGAGTACGGCCACCACATCCAGGAGCTGACCGGCGTGCTCAAGGTCGTCGACCGGGTCAAGGGCAAGAGCAAGAAGCGCATCTACGACGAGGCCCGCAGGATCGAGCTGCAGGCCGAGTGCCTGTCCGGCGCCTTCATCGGCAGTGTCTGGCACTCGCTGGGCAGGCGTGAGTTCGACTTCAAGTACATCCTGAAGGTCGCGCAGGCCGGGTTCGACGACGGCATCCACGGCAAGCCCGCCAACATCGCCTACTGGCTGAAGAAGGGCTTCGACGCCGAATCGCCGAACGCCTGCAACACCTTCAGCGCCCCCAAGGCCCGCGTCTCCTGATCCCTTCCCGATGTCCGCGATCGCTTCCGGTCGCGGACATCGGCATGGGAGGGGCCGGTCAGCCGCCGGCCCTGGCCAACGCCTCCAGCGGGTCGGCCAGCACGTGCGCGAACGCGAGCTCGGCCGCGCCGACCAGCGTGGCGTCGTCGGCCAGCGCCGAGGTCCGCAGCCGCAGCCTCTCCCTGTGGGCGGGCAGCGCGTCGACGGCGAGTCGGCTGCGCACCTGGGCGGCCGCGCCGAGGTAGATCTCACGCAGCATCCCCCCGAAGATCACCATCTCGGGGTTGAAGATGTTGACCAGGTTGGCCACGCCGAGGCCGAGCCAGTCGCCCACGCGGCTCAGCGCGTCCTGCGCGACGATGTCGCCCCTGTCGGCCGCGTCGACGACGGCTCTGACGGCGTCCCGGCCGAGCGGCCCCTCGGCCGGGCCGTCGGGGGCCCTGCCCGCCGCCTCGAGCAGCGCCCGCTCCCCCACCTCCGCCTCCAGGCAGCCGTGGGAGCCGCATCCGCACAGGCGCCCGCCAGGGTGGACCACCATGTGGCCGACCTCGCCGCCGAAGCCCTCGTGCCCGCCGAGCAGGTGCCCGCCCGCGATGACGCCGCCGCCCACGCCGACGTCGCCGTGCAGGTAGATGAGGTCCCGTACGGCCGCGCCCACGCCCCTGGTGTGCTCGGCCAGCGCGCCCAGATTGGCGTCGTTGCCGACGCTGACCGGCAGGCCAAGGGCCAGCTTCTTGCTCAGCGCCTCGCCGAACGGGACGTCCACCGCCAGCAGGTTGGGCCCGTACCTGACGACGCCGTCGCTCTTGCGCACCCCGCCGGCGACCGCGGCGGCCGCGCCGACGCAGACGGTGTCGGCGCGGGTCTTGCGGTGCATCTGCCTGGCGAAGCCCGCCAGCGCGCCCACGACCTCGTCCAGGTCGAAGGCGCCGCGCCGCCGTACGGCCTCGCGCCTGTCGAGGATCACCCCGCCGAGGCCGACGCGGGCGACGACCAGCCGGTCGGGGCCCAGGTCGAAGGCGAAGACGTAGACCCGCGACGACTCGGGCCGCACCACCAGGGACGGCCTGCCCGCGCGGCCCGTCTCGCGCGGCAGTTCCTCGCGCACCAGGCCCGCCGCGGTCAGGTCGGAGGTCAGCGCCATGATCGTGCTGCGGTTCAGGCCCATCCTCGAGGTCAGTTCGGCACGCGAGGTGGGCCCTCCGAGATGGACATGACGAAGCAGGGCGCCCAGGTTGTGGCGCCTGATCTCCTCCTGGGACGGGCCCGCTCGCATAGTCCGTAAATCCTTTGCAGTGCCGAAGTCGCTGATCACCTTAGACCAGCGGCGGCGGCCCTACGACGTGCGAGGGCGTCGACCCCCGCCGCCAGCAGCAGCACCGAACCGGTCACCATGAACTTCTCGCTCGAGGCGAACCCCAGCAGGCCCATGCCGTTGTCGATGACCGCGATGACCGCCCCGCCGAGGACGGCGTCGAGGACCCTGCCCTTGCCGCCGAACAGGCTGGTCCCGCCGATGACGGCGGCGCCCACGGCGTACAGCAGGACCTGGCTGCCGCCGGTGTTCGGGTCGACGGACGCGCCGCGCGATGCGGCGATGATCCCGCCGACGGCGGCGACCGCCGAGCAGATGACGAAGGCGCTGACCTTGATGCGGTCGACGTTGATGCCGGCCCTGCGGGAGGCCTCGGCGTTGCCGCCGACCGCGTAGAGGTGACGGCCGAAGCGGGTCCTGCTGAGGACGAACGTCCAGATGACCAGCAGCGCCAGCACGATCGGGACGACGATCGGCACGCCGCTCAGCGACGCCACCGCGGGGTTGCGGCTGCGCTCCATGTTGAGCACGAAGACGGCGACGCCCCCGAGCACGGCGAGCGTGCCGACCCTGGCCGCGATCAGCGAGACCGGGTCGGCCACCAGGCCGCGCCTGCCGCGCTTGACCGACCTGACGACCTGGACGGCCGCGTAGCCGCCGACTCCGACCAGCCACAGCCCCCAGCCCAGCGCCGCGGGAAGGTTCTTGTTGGCGATGGCGAGGATGGTCTCGTCGCGGATGGAGATGTTGGTGCCCTCTTCGAGGATCGCCAGCAGGACGCCCTGGAAGGCCAGGAAGCCCGCGAGCGTCACGATGAAGGAGGGGATGCCGAGCTTGGCCACCAGCACGCCGAGCACGAGGCCGATGACGACGCCGGTGAGGATGGCCGCGAGCACGCAGACGTACCACGGCAGGCCCATGTTGGTGAGCGACACGGCCAGCACGGCCGCGCACAGGCCGCTGGCGAAGCCCGCCGACAGGTCGATCTCGCCGATCAGCAGCACGAAGACCAGCCCCATCGCGATGACGGTGACCTGGCCGCCCTGCTGGAAGAGGTTGGCGAAGTTGACGGGGGTGAGGAACACCGGCTTGAGCACGGTGAACACGGTGCAGAGGACGACCAGGCCGAGCACGGCCGGCAGGGCGCCCATGTCGCCGCCGCGGACCCGCTCGAGGTAGGCGCGGGCGCTGTTGCCGACGGAGGGCCGGCGCGTCGCTGCGACGATCGCCCCGTCCTCGGCGGGCTCGCTGGTGAGGATCCTGCTCATGCCGAGACCCCGTTCTTGAGGCCCAGTTCTCCGCTGCGACCTGCGGTGATCAGTTCGACGACCTGCGCGTGGGTCACGTCGGAGGTCTTGACCTGGGCGGCCATCCGCCCGAGGTAGAGGGCCGCGATCCGGTCGGAGACGGCGAAGACGTCGTTCATGTTGTGCGAGATGAGCACGACGGCCAGGCCCTTGTCGGCGAGCCTGCGGACCAGTTCGAGCACCTGGCCCGTCTGGGCCACGCCGAGCGCCGCCGTGGGCTCGTCGAGGATGACGACCTTGCTGTTCCACAGCACGGCCTTGGCGATGGCGACGGTCTGCCGCTGGCCGCCCGACAGGCTGGAGACCTGCTGCCTGATGGACTTGACGGTCCTGACCGAGAGGCTGGAGAGGGTCTGCTGGGCCATCTCCTCCATCGTGGCCTCGTCCAGCACCAGCCCGCTCCTGCGCTCCCTGCCCAGGAACATGTTCTGGACGATGTCGAGGTTGTCGCAGAGCGCGAGGTCCTGGTAGACGATCTCGATGCCCAGCTCGCCGGCGTCGCGCGGGCCGCTGACCTGCACCTGGTTGCCGTCGAAGTAGTAGTCGCCCGCGTCGATCGGGTAGATCCCGCCGATGCACTTGACCAGGGTGGACTTTCCTGCGCCGTTGTCGCCGACCAGCGCGGTCACCTCGCCGGGGTAGGCGGAGAAGGTGACGTCGTGCAGGACCTGCACGGGACCGAAACTCTTGTCGATCCCTCGGACTTCAAGAACGGGGTTCATATTCTGCGTCCTCCGCAGGGGCACGGCTGTCGCCAGCCGTGCCCCTGGCCGCGGGTTACTGGATTCCGGCCTACTGGATTCCGGCTTCGGTGCACTTGGCGGCGAACTCGCCCGTGCAGAGCTCGTCCTTGGTGACGAAGCCGTCGGCCACGACGTCCTTGACGCTGTCGAAGAAGATGGCCTGGGGGTCGAGCAGCACGGCCGGGACGTCCTGGCCGCTCTCGGTGTCCTTGACGCTGCCCGTGGCGGCGGGCTTCTCGCCCTTGGCCAGGGAGACGGCCAGCGTGGCGGCCGCGTCGGCCTCCTTCTTGATCGCCTTGTAGACGGTCATGCACTGGTCGCCCGCGAGGATGTTCTGCAGGCCCTGGACGGTGGCGTCCTGGCCGGTGACGGGCACCTTGCCGTTGAGGTTGTTCTTCTTCAGCACGGTGATGGCGGCGTTGCCGAGGCCGTCGTTGGCCGCGAGGACGCCGGCGATCTTCGACTCGCCGGTGAGCATCTGCTCGAAGATGGTGCCGGCCTTGGCGTTGTCCCAGTCGGGCACGGACTCGTCGGGGCCCTTGACGTACTCGCCGGCGTCGAACTTCGGCTTGAGCACGCCGTCGTAGCCCTGCTTGAACAGCGTGGCGTTGTTGTCGGTGGGCGAGCCGTTGAGGTAGGCGACGATGGGCTTGTCGGCCTTCTTGTCGGTCAGGCACTTCGACAGGCCCTCGCCCTGGAGGGTGCCGACCTTGGTGTTGTCGAAGCTGACGTAGTAGGCGGCACCGCCGCCGAGGGTGAGCCTGTCGTAGTCGATCGTCGCCACGCCCTGCGACTTGGCCTTGCTGAGCACGGCCTTTCCGGTCCCCGAGTCCAGGTTCACGATCATCAGCACGGTCGCGCCATTGGTGATCATCTGGTCGGCGATCGTCTGGAAGGCGTTCTTGTCACCCTGGGCGTTCTGGATGTCGTAGGCGACGCCCGCGGCCTTGAAGGCCTCTTCCAGGTACTTGCGGTCCGCCGTCTCCCACCTGGCCGAGGACTTGCTGTCGGGGAGGATGACGCCGATCTTGCCCGTGGCGGCCGCGCTGGAGGCGGGCGCCGCGCTGGACTGGGCGGGACTGGCCTGGGTGGTGCCACCGCTGTCGCCCCCGCACGCGGTGAGACCGAGGGTCGTCGCCGCTGCCACGGCGGTGAGGCTGAGGATCCCCTTGCGCATGGTGCAAGGTCCTTTCTGGGGAATGGATGGGGGGTCGGGTCCACCTGGGGTACGGCGGCGCCTGCCGTACTCGGTGAATGTTGTTTGCGGCAACGTATTCCGCGACGGCCTGCTTTGGAAGACCCCCAACAGGGTGAGTTTGTTGTGGCGGGTAACAATCCAGAAACGCCCGGTTAACCGATCAGGGTCTGCGCGATCAGCGCCAGCGCGGAAAGCGCGGCCACCGCGAGGACGGCTCCCCTCACGCCGCTTCCGTCGAGGTGGCGGCGCAGCGGGCCCGAGACGAGGAAGCCCGCGACCAGGAACGGGATCAGCAGCGCCCCGGACGCCAGCGCCCTGGCCGGCAGGTGGTCGACGACCCACAGGATGATCAGCGACTGGGCGGCGCTGAGGAAGAAGAAGGCGGCCAGCGTCGCGCGGATCTGCGGGCCCTTGGCGTTCTGGTAGACCAGCGCCACCGGCGGGCCGCCGATGCCGGTGGCGGTGCCGGTGATGCCGGAGGCGAAGCCCGCCCCCGTGATCGTCCACCCGTTCCTCGGTACGGCGACGGCCCTGGCGGTCAGCGTGACGGCGATCAGGACCATCACGCCGACGAACAGGCCGAGCGTCCGGGTGGAGACGTAGACGACGATGAGCGCGCCGATCGCACTGCCGGGCAGGCGGCCGAGGGCGGCGAAGCCGAGCCCGCGCCAGTCGATCCTGCGCCACTCGGCGGCCAGCGTGAACAGCGGCAGCGTGACATTGACCACCTGGATCGCGCCCGGCATGAGGGTCGGGTCGAGCATCGTCACCACGGGCGCGGCGACCAGGCCCAGCCCGAAGCCGACGGCGCCCTGGACGATCGCCCCCACAAGTACCGCCAAACCCGCCAACAGCATGACCAAGGCCTCAGAAGTCATGGGCTCTATGCTGCATGCTCGTGCGACTCCCTCTTCTCTCGGCCACCATCCTCGCCACCAGCCTCGCCGCCGCCCTTCTGGCGACCACCGCGCCGCAGGCCCTCTCCTCCCCCACCCCGGCCGACGCACCCTCCCCCGGCGCCATGGCCGGAGCGCCCTCCTCCGGTGCCGGGGCGCCGGGCGGTTCGCCGCGTGCGCTCTACGGGAGCGGCAGACTCCGTGCCGCCTCATGTCCGGAGCCGCCGCTCGTCGCCGGGGGGATCCCGCGACCGAAGGAGTACCTGGTCGCGGTCACGAAGTGTCTGGATAGGGGGTGGTCTGCGCATTTCAAGCGGGCCAAACTGGCCTATCACCCGCCGAAGATCCTCTACGTCGAGGAGCCCATGGACCGCGTCTGCGGGGTGCGCTGGCCGGGCGGCGCGGCGGCGTTCTACTGCACCGGCCGGGCCACCCTCGTCTTCCCGTTGCAAGGGCAGTGGATCGACGGGCGTACCGACCTGTACCCGTTGAAGGTCGCCGCCCACGAGTACGGTCACCACGTGCAGCAGCGGGCGGGCATCAGGGCCGCCTACGAGAGGCTGGTACGCGCCCGCGGGCACGATCAGGCCGAACTGGGCCGCCGCTACGAACTCCAGGCCGACTGCCTGTCGGGGGTGTTCGCCGGGAGCGTCCGGCGCTCGCTCGGCCGCTCCGAGCAGGACTGGACGGCCCTGGCCGACGCCATCAGGGCCGCGGGGGACGACCCCGAGGGACCGCGCAGCCACGGGTCGGGGAGCAGCCGCGTGTCCTGGTTCAAGCGAGGGCTCTCGGCGGTGTCGCCCGCGGCGTGCGACACCTGGTCGGCGCCGTCGTCCAAGGTGTCCTGAGGCCGCACACGCGGGCCGACGCGAGGAACGGCGGCGCGAGGAACGGCGGCATGGGGCGCCGGCATGGGGCATGGCGGCGCGGGACACGGGGCACCGGCGGGGGCGACGTCGCGGCGGGAAACAGAGTCCCGCTGGAGTACGCGTGATGGATGGGCGGTCACCGGTGACCAGGGCAGGCCCGGCTCGGGGCCTGCCGTACGGGAATGGAGACATGCCGTACGGAGAGGAGGCAAGAGGCCGCCGCCCCGCGCGGGGTTGGTGCGCGGGGCGGCGGCAGGGTCGGGTGGTTCCCCCGAGATGGGCGCGTTGAGGGTCGCGCCCGCCCGGCCTCGGCCGGGCCCCCGCGGCCCGCGGCCCGGCGGGTGGCCGGGCGCGGGTGCGGGAAGTCCCCTTACTTGGCGAGCAGCGACCGCAGCACGTACTGCATGATGCCGCCGTGCCGGTAGTAGTCGGCCTCGCCGGGCGTGTCGATGCGGACCACCGCGTCGAACTCGACGTCGCCTGCCTTCACGTGGACGGTGGCGGGGATCGAGCCGTGGTTGAGTTCCTCGACACCGGTGATGTCGAAGCTCTCCTCGCCGCTCAGCCCCAGCGACACGGCCGTCTGGCCCTCGGGGAACTGCAGCGGCAGCACGCCCATGCCGATCAGGTTGGAGCGGTGGATGCGCTCGTAGGACTCGGCGATGACGGCCTTGACGCCCAGCAGCGCCGTGCCCTTGGCCGCCCAGTCGCGCGAGGAGCCGGAGCCGTACTCCTTGCCGGCCAGCACCACCAGCGGCGTGCCCGCGGCGGCGTAGTTGACCGAGGCGTCGTAGATGAACGACACCGGGCCGCCGTCCTGGGTGAAGTCGCGGGTGTAGCCGCCTTCGGTGCCCGGCGCGATCTGGTTGCGCAGGCGGATGTTGGCGAACGTGCCGCGGATCATCACCTCGTGGTTGCCGCGCCGCGAGCCGTAGGAGTTGAAGTCCTTGACCTCGACGCCGTTGGCCTGAAGGTACTGCGCGGCGGGGGTGCCGACCTTGATCGAGCCCGCGGGCGAGATGTGGTCGGTGGTGACCGAGTCGCCGACCTTCACCAGGACGCGGGCGCCGGCGATGTCGCTGACGGGCTCGGGCTTCTCCGGCATGCCGTCGAAGTAGGGGGCCTTGCGCACGTAGGTGGAGGCGGGGTCCCACTCGAAGGTGTTGCCGGTCGGGATCGGCAGCGACTGCCAGGTCTCGTCGCCCTTGAAGACGTCGGCGTAGTCGCGCTCGAACATCTCGCGGCCGATGGAGGAGTTGACGACCTCGGCGACCTCCTCGGGCGAGGGCCAGATGTCCTTGAGGAACACCGGCTGCCCGTCGGTGCCCGCGCCGAGCGGCTCGGTGTCGAGGTCGATGTCCATCGTGCCCGCGAGCGCGTAGGCGACCACCAGCGGCGGCGAGGCCAGGTAGTTCATCTTCACGTCGGGGTTGATGCGGCCCTCGAAGTTGCGGTTGCCCGACAGGACCGCGGTGACGGCCAGGTCGTGCTCCTGGACGGCGGCGGAGATCTCCTCGGGCAGCGGGCCCGAGTTGCCGATGCAGGTGGTGCAGCCGTAGCCGACGAGGTTGAAACCGATCTTGTCGAGGTACGGCTGGAGCCCCGAACGCTCGAAGTAGCCGGTGACGACCTGCGAGCCGGGAGCCAGCGAGGTCTTGACCCACGGCTTGCGGGTCAGGCCCTTCTCCACCGCGTTGCGCGCCAGCAGGGCCGCGCCCAGCATGACGTAGGGGTTGGAGGTGTTGGTGCAGCTCGTGATGGCGGCGATGGAGACGATGCCGTGGTCGATCTCGAAGCTGGTGCCGTCGGCGAGCGTGACCGGCACGCTCTTGTGCGGGCGGCCGTTGGCGCTGGCGTTGGAGGCGGGGGCGTCGGAGGCGGGGAAGGACTCCTCGCCCTCCTCGTCGAGCCCGTCGACGACGTAGTTGAGGACGTCGTGGCGCCAGGTGGCCTTGGCCGACGACAGCGCGATGCGGTCCTGCGGACGCTTGGGCCCGGCGATCGAGGGGACGACCGTGGCCAGGTCGAGCTCGATGTACTCGGAGAAGACAGGCTCCTCGGCCGAGGGGTCGAGCCACAGGCCCTGGGCCTTGGCGTAGGCCTCGGTGAGGGCGATCTGCTCCTCGGAGCGGCCGGTCAGCCGCAGGTAGTCGATGGTCTGGCCGTCGATCGGGAAGATCGCGCAGGTGGAGCCGAACTCGGGGCTCATGTTGCCGATCGTGGCCCTGTTGGCCAGCGGCACCGAGGAGACGCCCTCGCCGTAGAACTCGACGAACTTGCCGACCACGCCGTGCTTGCGCAGGATCTCGGTGATGGTCAGCACCAGGTCGGTGGCGGTCGCGCCGGCGGGGAGCTTGCCCGTCAGCTTGAAGCCGACCACGCGCGGGATCAGCATGGAGATCGGCTGGCCGAGCATCGCGGCCTCGGCCTCGATGCCGCCGACGCCCCATCCGAGTACGCCGATGCCGTTCTCCATCGTGGTGTGGGAGTCGGTGCCGACGCAGGTGTCGGGGTAGGCCTTGCCGTCGCGGGTCATGACCACGCGCGCCAGGTGCTCGATGTTGACCTGGTGGACGATGCCGGTGCCGGGCGGGACCACCTTGAACTCGTCGAAGGCCGTCTGGCCCCAGCGCAGGAACTGGTAGCGCTCGCGGTTGCGCTCGTACTCCCTCTCCACGTTGCGCTGGAAGGAGTCGGGGTGGCCGAAGAAGTCGACGATCACCGAGTGGTCGATGACCATCTCGGCGGGCGCCAGCGGGTTGATGCGGGCGGGGTCGCCGCCCAGGTCGCGTACGGCCTCGCGCATCGTGGCCAGGTCGACCACGCACGGCACGCCGGTGAAGTCCTGCATGATGACGCGGGCGGGCGTGAACTGGATCTCCACGCTCGGGGCGGCGTTCGGGTCCCACTGGCCCAGCGCACTGATGTGGTCGGCGGTGATGTTGGCGCCGTCCTCGGTGCGAAGGAGGTTCTCCAGCAGGATCTTCAGGCTGTACGGGAGGCGGGCAGCGCCCTCGACGGCATCCAGCCGGAAGATCTCGTAAGACGCGTCGCCGACGCGTAGCGTGTCACGGCTGCCGAAGCTGTTCGCGGACACGGTGATTCGCCTCCTCGTTAGACAAGTTCTCAGTCACAGATCCTCCCGCACGTGAGCACCTCTCACGACGTTAGGTCACCCTAACTCGCAGGTGGCGGCGGATCTCTCGACATCAAGATATCTCGGTAAGTATCTCGACATCAAGTTACCGGCTAGTAGGCCAGCCTCCAGTACAGGAGGCCGAGAATGGCGACCGAAAGTATCGGCGCGAGAATCTTCTGCTCGAACTTCTTGCCGGTCTTGATGCCGATCTTCCACGGCAGCATGAACTTGTAGGCCATGGGCCACAGCACAGGACAGCCGCGTTCGGTCATGCAGTCGCCGACCACGTGGATGAGGCAGCCGATCGCCACCGCCAGACCGAGCCAGGCGTAGCCGACGCCCATCGACATGAACACCACGTACAACCCCGCGGTGAGGCCGATGTTGACCATCGCCGAGCCGAGCTTGTTGCCGGGGATGCCGATGCCGATCGCGCGTAACGCGAGCCCGATGAGCAGGACGACCATGATGTCCCTGCCGATCGGATAGGCGCCGGCCAGCCAGTGCGCGCCGAAGCCCATCGCGACCGCGAACACCAGGGAGTGCGTGGCCCCCCTGTGCCCGCCCGACAGCCACGAGACCGCCTTGCTCAGCAGCCAGGTGACCGGGCCGAAGGTCTGCGCGATGGTCGCGCTCGGATGATCGAGATCGGGGAGCATCGCGGCGCCCGCGCACACCAGCGCGCCCGCGATGATCTCCGCGGGACTGAGAGCCCCCACCATGATGCCGGTCTCGATGAACCGGCTCGACTCGTTCAGCAACGGGAGCACGGCCAGCGCGGGCGCCAGGCCCAGCCAGGCGACGGCTCCGGTCATCGCGTGCGTGTGCCCCATCATGTCAAGATCACGCTACGTCATCGTAGGGCAAAGCGCGCGCCATGCGATGGAATGGCCCGGCGCGCCACGCGGAGGCGCGGGAGCCGGGGACGCGCCGGAGATTCCCCGGAGATTCCACGGGCGGGAACCGCCGCGCCCAGGGAAAGACAAAGACGAGGTCGTTACCTCGGCGACAGCACCCCCCAGCCCTGCCGACGCGGAACGACCTCGTCTGCTCTAGTTAACGGCCTCCATCCCCCAGCATGTTCCCGATTTCCGCGACTTTTTCGTGATCTAGCTCACTCTGTTGGCCAAGTCATGACGTGGAGCGGAACGAAGGGTTGCTATCGACACATTAGCGATATATCTTTGAAGCATCGAGAGCGATCGATGGTCGATCGCGTGCGAATGGAGCTCATCATGACTTCCGCACAAGCAGCAGGCGCCGGCCAGTGGGGCGACGCCAGAGAGATCAAGCGCGCCGCGCGTGAGGCGTTCCGGATGATGTCCGAGGCGTGGCAGCAGCACGGCGGGCATCACCACCACCCTCGGCGCGGCCCCCGGCCGGAGGGCGAGGGCGGCCCGCACGACCACCGGCAGCGCGGCAGGGGCAGGCCTGGCCCCTTCCCCTTCGAGTTCGGGCGAGGCGGCCCGTGGGGCGGCCCCGGCGGTCCCTTCGGCCGCCACGGTTTCGGCGGCAGGCAGCGCAAGGCCAAGCGCGGCGACGTCCGCGCCGCCATCCTCGCCCTCCTCGCCGAGGAGCCGCGCAACGGCTACCAGATCATCCAGGAGATCGCCGAGCGCAGCGAGGGCGGCTGGAAGCCCAGCCCGGGAGCCGTCTACCCGGCGCTCCAGCAGCTCACCGACGAGGGGCTGGTCATCGCCGAGGAGAGCGAGGGCCGCAAGACCTTCCGCCTCACCGAGGCCGGCAGGACCTACATCGCCGAGCACCCGGACGAGGTGCGCGCTCCCTGGGACGAGATGCGTCCCGACATCGACGACAACTCGGCCGAGCTGATGGACATCGCCAAGCAGTCGGCGTTCGCGATGATGCAGATCCTGCACAGCGGCACCGAGGCGCAGGTCCGCGAGGCGCGCAAGGCGCTGATCGAGACGCGCCGCAAGCTGTACCAGATCCTGGCCGACGGCGACGACGACGAGTGATCCCCGGCCGTGATCCCCTGCGCCGCGCCCCGAGCCCGTCCGGGCTCCGATGAGGCCCCGAGCCCGGACGGGCTCCGACGAGAACGTCTCCGACCGCGGGTTCGCCGGGACCCGCGGTTCGAGGCCCGAGCAGGCGCGCGCAGCGGGCGCAGGCCGCATAGAGTCCAGGCAGAGCGCAGGCCGGGAGCCCTGGAAGGAGCTCCCGAAAGGAGCCACGCATGAGCACCGATGACCAGCTGCGCATCGGCGACGCCGAGCGCGACGAGACGATGGAGGCGTTGCGCGAGCACTTCGCGCAGGGCCGGCTGACCCGCGAGGAGCTCGACGAGCGGCTCGACCTCGCGCTGTCCGCGCGGACCGTGGGCGACCTGGCCCGGGTCCACGCCGACCTGCCGGGTCCAGGGAGCCGCCTCGCGGCCTACGAGGCGGACCGGCGCAGGCCCGGGCGGTACCCGGATTTCGAGGAGTTCGGCCACGGCCGGCCGATGGGACCGGAGGGATACGCCCCGGAGTGGGCCATGGCGCACCCGAGTCACCACCGGCACCTGCAACGCATGCACGCGCGGCGGATGCGCCACCTGCGCCACGCGCACATGAGAGGCCACCGCCACCACAGGGGTCCTGGGCCGCTCACCCCCATCCTGCTCGTCGCGCTCGTCATCGGGCTCGCGGTGGGCGGGTTCACGGTGCTCAAGGTGCTGTTCTTCGTGTGGGTGGCCGTGATGGTGTTCGGCTTCGCGCACCGCCGCTCCCACATGCGCCGTCTCGGCCCCTGACCGAGGACCGTCCCTCATGAGGGCGGGAGGCTATTCAGCCCGCCGATCGCTGGGTACCGTCCGAACCATGGCCGAACTCGAGAGTTTTCCCTTTCTGACCGGCCCACGTGGGTGTCCGCACGCGCGGTACGCGCAGCGGCGCGAGAGCGATCCGCTCGGCAGGGTCCAATTGCCGAGCGGCGACGTGGTGACACTGGTGACCAGGTACGACGACGTCGTCGCGGTCCTGAGCGATCCCCGGTTCAGCCGCGACCTGAGCTATCCGGGCGCGCCGAGGATGTTCGAGGGGTACAACATCGCCGACTCCCCCGGCAGCCTGATGAACACCGATCCGCCCGAGCACACCAGGATGCGCAGGCTGCTCTCGGGCACGTTCACCCCGCGGCAGGTCGCCACCTGGCGGCCGCGGCTGCGGGCGCTCACGCACGAGCTGATCGACACGCTGCCCGGCGAGTTCGACTTCGTCGGCGAGCTCGCCTTCCCCCTTCCCGTCCAGATGATCTGCGATGTCATGGGCGTGGCGGGCATCGACACCGAGCAGGTGCGCGGCTGGTCGGACGCGATGCTGTCGACCTCCAGCCTGACCTCGGAGGAGAAGCTCGCGGCGGCCATGGAGTTCTACGCCTACGGCGCCGACCTGATCGCCGCCCATCGCCACGATCCAGGAGACGGCCTGCTCGCGTCGATGATCGAGGCCAGGGACGAGGGCGACCGGCTGAGCCAGGACGAGCTCGTGCGCATGACGGTCGGGCTCTTCCTCGCCGGGCACGAGACGACGGGCTCGGTGCTGGCCAGGTCGATGCTCAGGCTGCTCGACCCGCGCGAGGGCTACGAGCGGCTCGTCGCCGATCCCGAGCTGATCACGACCGCCGTCGAGGAGCTGCTGCGGCTGGAGACGCCCGGCGAGGGGGCGATGATCAGGGTCGCCACCGAGGACGTCGAGCTTCCCTCGGGCACGATCGGCAAGGGCGAGGGGGTCATCGCCGCCTTCGTCGGCGCCAACAACGACCCGTCGGTCTTCCCTGACCCGCAGACCCTGGCCCTGGACAGGAAGGGGCCGCAGCACATCACGTTCGGCCGCGGCGCGCACTTCTGCCTTGGCGCGAACCTGGCCCGGATGGAGCTGCAGGAGATCCTGGGCGTCCTGGTGGAGCGGCTGCCCGGGCTCACGCTCACCGAGCCCGCCGGCGACCTGCCGTGGACCGAGGGGAACCTGGTGCACCGGCCCGTGCGGCTGCCGGTGCGCATGTGACCGCCCGTACGGCCCGCGCGCTCGATCGCGCGGGCCGTACGGGATCAGGACGTCAGCCGGAGCAGGCGGTCCCGCCGCCGGCGTGGTAGATCATGTCCTGGTAGACGACGCTCTTGCGGATCGGCGTCTTGCCGGCGAGGGTCTGCGAAACCCGATCAACCTGGAACGGGACGATCACCGCAGGTAGAAGCGTGATCACGCATCAGGGCAACCGCGCCAGGAGGTCACGAGCCTGGGGCGCGAAGGCGGCGTCACCGGTCTCGATCGCGATCTCCAGCATGCGGCGGGCCGCGGCCAGATCGCCGTGCGCGAAACGGATCTCGCCCAGCCGGTGCGCGGCCTCGGCGACCAGGTCCGGCTGTTCGGTGAGGCTCAGCGTCAGCTCGTAGAAGCGCAGCGCGCCGTCCCTGTCGCCCAGCCAGTAACACAGCTCGCCCAGGTGCGCCGCGGCCATCCCCGACTCGGAGTCGCCCGAGTCGAGCACCCGCTGGTACCAGGTGAGCGCCTCGGGGAAGTCGCGGGCCCGCTTGGCCAGCGCGCCGAGGTACATCGCGGCGACCGCGCCCGTGTGCCCCTCCCCCGCCGCGACCCCGCGCAGGTACCACCCGCGCGCCCGCTCCTCGTCCTCGTCGTGGTAGGTCCGGCCGATGGAGATCATGGCTCGGGCGGCCAGGTCGGCGTCGTCGCCCTCGGCCACCCGCGCGTAGGTCTCGCGCGCCTCGTCCACCTCGCCCGCCGCGACGAGCGCCTGCGCGAGCACGCTGAGCGCCATAGGCGCGCCGCCCTCGGCCGCGGCCCGCAGGGTGCGCAGGGAGTCCTCGGCGTCGCCCCGCTCGCTCTGCAGGAGGCCGAGCAGGCTGCCGAACACGTCGTGGAGCGGGCTGTCGGCGTCGGCCGCCCGCCGGGCGGTGAGCTCGTAGACGGCCTCACCGTCCTCGTCCTTGTCGAGCATCGACAGCGCCTGGCTGCCGGCGATGAACCTGATCTTCGGATCGTCGTGCTCCTGCAGCCGCTCGTAGACGGCACGCGCCTGGCCGGTCTCGCCGAGCTCGGCGAGCCGCCCGGCCAGGCCCAGCTCGGTGTACGGGTCCGCGCCGATCACCGCGTAGTAGCCGCGGACCGCCTCAGGGTCGGCGCACTCGGCGGCGAGGTCCCTCGCGGTGTCGGCCGCCTCCGCGCCGACCAGTTCCAGCACCCGTACGGCGAGCGCGTGCTCGCCCCGGCCGGCCGCCTGGTAGGCGACGGCGTTGAGGTTGGTCAGCGCGTTGCCGGCGAACGGGCTCTCCGTGGCGGCCGCGCGGGCGAAGGCCCTGGCCGCGCCGAGCAGGTCGCCGTCCTCGTACGACCACATGCCCAGCGTCACCCCCGCCCTGGCCACCGCGTCCGGGCTGTCCGACTCGATCGCCCGCCACAGCTCCCCCCGAGCGCCCTCGACGTCGCCCTGAGCGTGCAGCGCCTGCCCGAGGTCGACCCTGATGGGTTCGAGGGTGTCGGGGTCGCCGGCGTCCATGCCCTTGCGGTACATCACGACCGCGCCCGCCGGATCGCCCTCGGCCTTGCGCACGTCGCCCCACGTCCAGTAGCCCATCGCCACGGTCTCCTTGTCGCCCGTGGCGACCGCCCGCTCGGCCATGGCCGCGGCCCGCGCGTGGTCCTGGCGCAGCAGCAGGTGGCCCAGCAGGAACCGCAGGGATTCCAGGTCGCCCGCGTCCGCGCCGCCGTACAGGGTCTCAAGGACGCCGTCCTCGTCGCCGCGAGCCTCCAGCAGCCGCACCACCTCCCCCACCGTGCCGGGCATCGCGGCGCGGTAGGCCTCGACGGCGCCGTCGACGTCGCCCCGCCGCTCGCGCAGGATCGCGGTGTTCTTCCACGCGTACCGTTCGAACTCGGCCTCACCGCACGTGGTCACGGGGACCAGGCACAGCTCGGCCCTGCACGGGTGCCCCTCCTCGGCCAGCATGCCCGCCTCGACCAGCCTGGCCTTGGCCGCCTGAACCGGTCCGCCGCGGTCGATGACCAGCCGGAGCAGCGCGTGCGCGTCGTCGTGGTCCGCGCGGGCCGCCTGGATCGTCTCCTCGAAGCAGTCCTCGCCGGAGTCGGCGGTCAGCAGCACGCCGATCTCGGCCACGTCGCCCGCGTCGAGGGCCAGCAGGAGTTCGGCCAGCGGCGCCGACCCGGTGAGCTCGGTGAGTCCCGCGAGGGCGCCGGTCCTGTCTCCGTCGGCCAGCATGGCCCACGGGCGCTCCTCCGGCGTGGCCATGCCGAGCCGGTGGACGGCGATGGCCGCGGCGCGCTGGTCGTCGTCCTGCGCCGCCGCCCGTTCGTACGCCGACCTGGCGGCCTCGAACTCCCCCGCCTCCTCCAGGACGCGGCCGAGCTCGAGGAGGCTCGTGCCCGCCGACTGCCGGTCGGCCCGCACCGCCTGCTCGTAGGCCGCGCTCGCCCCCGCCGGATCTCCCGCTTCGGCGAGCAGCGAGCCCAGTGTCCGCGCGGCCTCGGCGGCCCATTCGGCGTTCGCGCGTGCCACGGCCGCCTGGGCCGCGGCGATGGCGCCCCGCAGGTCGTCCTGGGCGCGCAGGACGACCGCGATGTTGATCGAGGCGGGCCCGGCCAGCTCGGGGTGGTGGGCGACGGTCCGGTACTCCGCGATCGCCTCCTCGGGCCTGCCCGCCCTGTCCAGTTCGGGCGCCAGGTGGAACGGTGCCCGGTCACCGAAGGCGCCCGAGAACAGCTCGCGGGCCTCGTCGATCCGGCCCGTGGCCACCAGCGCCTGCCCGAGCCCCGTGGTGGCGTCGCGCGCGTGCTCGTCGTCAGGCTCTTCGAGCACGCGCAGGAAGGCCTCCGCCGCGGTGTCGTGCTCACCCAGCGCGTTCGCGGCGGTCCCGATGCGGTGCAGGAGCAGGTTCGTCAGCCGCTCGCTGTCGCCGTCGACGCCCTGCCGCCACGCGGCGATGGCGCCGCGCCCGTCGCCCGCGTCGTTGCGCAGCGCGCCGAGGTAGACGGCGGCCTCCTGGCGGAAGGACCGGTGGCCCGTCTCGAGAGCCAGCGACAGCGCCCCGTCGGCGGCCGCGATCTCGCCTCGACGCTGCCAGGCGTGCGCGGCCTGCATCGCGATCATCGTGGCGACCCAGCCGGCGCCCGCCAGGGCGAGCGCCCTGGAGGCGCCGGCGAGGTCGCGGTCGAGCAGGGCGCGCGCGTAGACGCCGTCGTGCGACAGTTCCCCGTGGCCTTCGGGAACCAGGTCGAAGGCCACGCGTGCGCGCTCGGGCTCGTCCAGCCGCAGGAGGGTCAGGCCGAGCAGCAGCGCGTTGCGCGGCGCCTGCTCAGGGTCGCCCTGGGCGATCACGCGTTCGTGCAAGGCGCACGCGGCCAGCAGGTCCTGCTGGTTCTCCAGCACCTGCAGCAGCGCCGCCGCCGCCTCCGAGCGCAGCCCCGCGTGGCCCGCGTCGAGCAGGGGAGTATAGGCGGCGCGGGCCTTGGCCCAACCGTCCTCCTCGTCGCCGACCATCCGGCCCAGCTCGTAGGCGACCCACGGCGCGAGCGCCTCGTGCCCGTCCGCGTGGGCGCGGCGCAGCAGGTCGAGCGCCTCCTCCCTCTCCTGCCCCGCCAGCACCTCGCTGTAGAGCAGCGCCGTGTACGACAGGGCGAACGGGTCGCCCGAGTCGGCGGCCCGGACGAACAGCTTGGCCGCGTCGGAGAGGTCGAGTCCGATCGAGGCGAGGATCTGCGCCAGGAAGACCGTGCCGATCGCCGCCACCCCGGAGTCGGGGTGCTCGGCGGCCTCCCGGTAGGCGGCCAGTCCTTCCTGCCTGCCCAGCCGCTGATGGACCGCGACCGCCCGCAGCACGGGATGCAGGCCGTCGCCCTGCTGCTCCAGCAGATGCAGGAAGACGGCGCAGAACAGGCCCTGGCGGATGTCGTCGCCCTCCGCGACGTACCGCAGCAGCTCGTCGGCCTGCTCCAGGTCTCCTTCGGCCATCTCCAGCTCGGCCAGCGCGATCATGGCGCGCACGGACTGCTCCCGCGCGCCCGAGTCGCAGGCGCGGCGCAGCAGCCTGCGCGCCTCGCCCAGCTCGCCCTCTCTCAGCAGCTGCAGGCCTGTGTCGACGTCCTGGAGCGCCTGCTCCTCGACCGGGTCGGCGAGCGGCTCCTGCAGGACGGCCTGCTCCAGGACCAGCGCCGCCCTGAACGCCGCGTCCTGGTCCTCGTGCTCCGTGGCCGCGCGCAGCATCGCCAGGATCTCCTCGCGATGGGCCGGCGCCTGATCCAGCAGCATGCCCAGCATGGAGACGCTGATCGAGCACCACTCCGACGCGCCCGCGTCGAGCACCGCGCGCAGTTCCTCGACCGCCTCGGCGTACTGGCCCGCTTCGACGGCCATCTGCCCCAGGCAGGCGTGGGCCTCGACCGCGAACTCCGCGTGGCCGCTCGCGATCACCCTGTGGAAGATCGCCCGTGTCGTCTCCACGTCGCCGAGCTGCGCGCTCACCTTCGCCTGCTCGATGAGCGCCGGCAGGCGCAGCTCCGGCCTGCTGTCCTCCGCGGCCCTGCGGTAGGCCTCCAGCGACTCGGCGTACTCCCCAAGGTCGACCAGCACGGCGCCGAGCAACTTGTAGGCCATCGTCAGATGGTCGGGATGGCCGACGGCGATCGCGCGCTCGCACACCTCGCGGGCGGCCTCGTAGTCCTCGTCGTCGGCGTAGACGGAGTAGAGCCGGAACGCCGACAGCGCCACGATCTCCGGATCGCCGCAGGTCAGCAGGTGCCGGAAGGCGTCCTCGTCGTCCATCTGCACGGCCAGCTCGTACATCTCGCGGGCCGCCGCGGGGTCAGGCCCGCCGAACTCCGGCAGCTCCAGCCGCGCGGCCAGTTCCGCGACCGAGGGGCTGTCGGATCGGCGCGCCCGCTCCAGCGCCTCCATCGCCCCCCGCTGGTCGCCGAGCTTGTTGAGCACCAGCACGAGCGCCGTGTCCGCGAGGGCGGCGACCTCGAAGTCGGCGCCGTCCGAGGCGACCGTCAGCACGCGGTGCGCCGCGGCCCACTCACCGGCGTCCACCAGGATCATGCCGAGCGAGATGGCCGAATGCTGTCCGAGCACCGGGTGACCCGACTGGATCACCGACCGGTGCGCCGCCTCCGCCCCTTCGAGGTCGCCCCGCTCCTCCAGCAGCCTGGCCAGGTGGTGTGAGCCCTCGGGGTCTCCTGAGGCGGCGATCTGTCTCAGGAGCACGGCGGCGCCGTCGAGATCGCCCTCTCCCCACAGTCGCATGGCCTCGGCGAGCCGCTCACTTGACCCCATCTCCACCCCCACAGTCACGGATAGAGTGAAAAAGCTACACATGTGTAACCGTGGTCACAGGGGATTCAGGGATCTTGGTGTTTCAGCGGCGGACCCCGACGGCGACGAGGTACGGCCTGGGCTGGTGCACGCCGCTCTTGGTGCGGTAGCGCTCGTAGAACTCCACGAACGCGCGGCGCAGTTCCTCGCGACGGCCGGGCTCGAGTGACTCGGCGAGCGTCCTGGCCGGACCGTAGACCGTGGAGAAGAGCTCCCAGACCTCCTCGCCCGACTCGCCGGTCTGCGGCGCGTCGCCCTCCTCGAAACGGAGCTCGAAGTATGCGCCCAGGCGCTGCTCGACGTAGTCCCTGCTGCCCCATTGGAACGGCGAGCCCGCCCCCTGCGGCGGCGCGGGCATGAAGGGCCGCATCATCTGGAACATGTCCACGACGCCCCGCTCGTCGCTCCACATGCCGAGCGCCAGCCGCCCGCCCGGCCTGCAGACGCGCGCCAGTTCCCTGGCGACGGCCGCGTGGTCGGGGGCGAAGATCGAGCCGACGCTCGAGGCGACGCCGTCGAAGCTCGCGTCCTCGTACGGCAGGCGCTCGGCGTCGCCGACGTCGTAGCCGATGTCGAGGCCGTCGTCGGCGGCGAGCCGTTTCGCCGTCGCGATCAGCGCCGGCGCCAGGTCGACGCCGGTGACCTCCGCGCCGGTGCGCGCGAGCCTGGTCGCCAGCGCGCCCGTCCCCGTGCCCACGTCGAGCACCCGCTCCCCTGGAGCGGCGGCGAGCGCCCGCGCCACGTGGTCGAGCAGCGGCTCGTAGTGCTCGGGAAACCGCTCGTACGGCCCCGTCCCCCAGACGACACTCTGCCGCTTCTTGAATTCCTCGAACCCCATGACCCGCTCCTTGGCGAATGGCAGGCTCCGCGAGAGTCCCCTCCGAGCGCGGCCACCCCGAAGGGTCCCCCCGCCTGCCGCGGCGGCCCCCGCTTCACCGATAGCTGTCCCCTCCCCTTCTCCCGCGAGAGGGAAACCGGCCTCGGCGTGGCCGAGCCGCAGGCCGCGGCCCCGGTCACCGGCCCTTCGCCGCATGGCCACCTCACCCGCCGATCCAGGATCGGTGCGGTGGACGAAGGGGGCGCGCCCTACATCGCCGCCGCCGCGGCGCCTACGACGCCGCCCGCCGATGCGAGCGCGGCGGGGCGGATGGTGACCCTGTCCGGTCCCGGCAGGGCCTCTCGCCCGACGGCTCGCGCCAGCGGGAGCAGCAACCGCTCGCCCAACCGGGCGACGCCGCCGCCGATGACGACGATCTCGGGGTCGAGGACGGTGATCACCCCTGCCAGGGCGCGGCCCAGCAGGGTGGCGGCCTCGTCGATCACCTCGTCGGCCAGGCCGCCTTCCATCGAGGCCAGATCGTCGGCCGTACCGCCGCGCTCCCTGAAGGTGGCCAGGATGCCGGGACCCGAGGCGTAGGCCTCCAGGTGCCCGATCCGCCCGCAAGGGCAGCGGCGGGGGCGCGCGGCGCGGCCCGGGAGGGGGGACGGGGCGGGGATGTGGCCGATGGCGCCCGCCGAGTTCGTCGCGCCGCGCACGACCCGGCCTTCGCGGACGATCGCGCCGCCGACGCCGGTGCCGACCGTGACCACGAGGGCGTCCTCCGCCCCCGCCGCCGCGCCGAAGCGGGCCTCGCCGAGTGCCCACGCGTGCACGTCGTTCAGCACCCGCACGGGCAGTCGCAGTGCCGAGGAGAAGGCCGAACGCAGGTCGGTGCCGATCCAGCCGGGCAGGGCGGCGGTGGCGTGGGTGACGACGCCCTCGGCGTCGATGGTGCCCGCGCTGCCCACTCCGCAGGCGACGATCTCGCCCCCTTCGGCGCAGACCTCCCTGGCCAGCCGTACCGCCTGGGCGAGGACGGCGGCGGCGCCCTCGCGCGCGGGCGTGCGCGCCGTGCGGCTGCGCAGGACGACGCCCTCGGCGCTCACGAGTCCCGCCGCGATCTTCGTGCCGCCGATGTCGATCCCCAGCACGGTCTCCCCCGCCTCCGGGGCCCGCGGCACGGCCTTCACCGCCGGGTCCCGAGCGGGGTCGCCGCGGCCAGCCGCCGGGTGATCGCCAGCGGGTCGGTCACGGCCCCGCCGACGACCACGGCCCACGCGCCCGCCGCGAAGGCGGTCGTCACGTGCCCGGTCGTGGCCAGCCGGCCTTCGGCGACGGTCCTGACGCCCCTGGACGCCAGCCTGGCCACCAGGTCGAGGTCGGGTTCGCCGCCCGCGCCCGGAGAGGCGGGCGTGTACCCGGACAGCGTGCTGGACACCACGTCCGCCCCCGCGTCCCAGGCCCGCAACCCCTCCTCCAGGGTCGAGACGTCGGCCATGACCTGGACGCCGAGCCCCTCGCGGATCCGCGTGACGAGCGCGCGCGGGTCCCCGTACAGGGCCTCCACCTCCTCGGTGGCCTCGACGGCGACCATGTCGGCCCCCGCCGCGACGAGCTGCTCGGCCAGGCCGTACTCCGGGGTGATCAGCGCCCGCCCTTCCTGTCTCACCACCTTGGTCAGGCCGATCACCGGCAGCCTGACCACGTCCTTCACCGCCCGGACGTCGTCGGGATGGTTGACGCGCAGGCCGACCGCGCCACCGCGCTCGGCGCACTCGGCCAGCAGCGCGATCACCGGGGTACGGCGGAGCGGATGCCCGTCCGGCGCCTGGCAGGAGACCACCAGACCGTCGCGGATCGCCATGAGGGTGCCGGTCATCGCGTCCGGTCCGCGATCGGTTCCTGGTGGCGCCCCCGCAGGCAGGAGAAGGTGATGGCGATTGGGCCGCCCTTTTCTGTCGTCGCGGCCACCTCACCGCGGGCGAATACCGACGCCGACCCAACAGGGACGCGCGAAGTGCGGGGTATTGGTCGGATCACGGCTACCTCCATGTCGACATTGGTATAGCCCAATTCTGAAAGTAGCGTCAATACTGCTGTTATGCTCCGTGGTATGTCGACAATTGGTGCGGACCAAAGGCTCACCAAGACCGATCAGCTTAGGGAACACCTCTCCACGCTGGTCGGCGAGCGGCTATGTCCCGGCGACAGGCTGCCCACCGAGCGCGAGCTGGCCGACGAGTTCGGGGTGAGCAGGCTGACCGTCCGCCGCGCGCTCGACCGTCTCGAGAGCGAACGTCTGGTCTACAGGGTCCAGGGCGCCGGCACCTTCGCGAGCCGGCGTCCCATCACCAAGACGATCGAGTTCACGTCCTTCAGCGAGGACATGCGCAGCCGCGGGCTGTCGCCCGGCTCCCGGCTGCTCGACGCCGTCGAGACCCCCGCGGGCGCCCGCATCGGGTACGCCCTGGCCATCAGCCCCGCCGACCCCGTGTTCCGCGTCCGCCGCGTCCGCACCGCCGACGACGCGCCCATGTGCCTGGAGACCTCCCATGTCCCCCTGGCCCTCGCGCCAGGCCTCCTCGACCTCCCCCTGGAAGGCTCGCTGTACTCCCTGCTGGAGACCCGCTTCAGGATCCGGCTCGTACGCGCCGACCAGGTCATCCGCGCCACCGTCCTGGATCCCGAGGAGGCCGAGCTGCTGCAGGCCATGCCCCTGTCCCCCGCGCTGCTGGTCGAGCGCACCGCCTACGACCAGCGCGGGCGCGCGGTGGAGGTGGCCAAGTCGCTCTACAGGGGCGACCGCTACTCCTACGAGATCGCCATCGAACGCACCTCGTAGGCCGCCGCCCCCGCCGCGTTTCAGCCGAGCAGTGCCAGCGCCCGCTCCGCCAGCCCCTCGGGCGCGGTCTTCGGCGAACCGGCGTCGAACGGCGGCCGCGGGTCGTACTCGATGACCAGCTGCACCGCCTGCGCGGTCTCCACGTCGCTCGTCTGGGCCAGCAGGGTGAGCGCCATGTCGATCCCCGCCGACACCCCGGCCGCCGTCACGATCTTGCCTTCGGTCACCACCCGCTCGCTCACCGCCTCGGCGCCGTACCTGGCCAGGAAGTCGAGCAGGGCCCAGTGCGTGGTGGCCTTCCTGCCGCCGAGCAGGCCCGCCGCACCCAGCAGGAGGGACCCGCTGCAGACCGACGTCGTCCACCGGGCGTGCGCGTGCGCCCCTGCGATCCAGTCGACGAGCGCCTGATCGGCGAGCGCGTCGAAGGTCCCGACGCCGCCTGGCACGATGACCACGTCGGGGTGCGGCAGGTCGGCGTAGGACGCCGTCGCCTGGAGGGTGAGGCTGCCGCGGTCGTCGGTGACGGGCCCCGGCTCCGCGGCGACGAACGTGACGGTGTGGCCGGGGGCGAAGGCCATCACGGTGTACGGCCCGACGGCGTCGAGCGCGGTGAAACGCGGATAGAGGGGGATGGCGACATGCATGCTCAGCTCTCCTTTGCCTGGAACCGGCGCCGGTAGGCGCCGGGTGAGATCCGCCAGTGGCGGTGGAAGACGCGGTAGAGGGTCTCCGGCGTGCCCAGCCCCGCCTCCCTGGCCACGCGCTCGAGCGGGTGGTCGGTGACCTCCAGCAGGCGCCTGGCGGCGTCGGCCCTGCTGCGCTCGACGTACCGGCCAGGCGGCATGCCCGCCTGCTCGGTGAAGACACGGGAGAAGTGCCGCTCACTCATCCCGGCGTGCCTGGCCAGGGCGGGCACGCTCAGATCGTCGGCCGGGTTCGCGTCGATGAACGCCTGCAGCTCGCGTAGCGGCTCGCTGCGCGGCGGAAACGCGCTCATCGGCATGCTGAACTGGCTCTGCCCGCCGGGCCTGTGCAGGTAGACCACCAGCCCGCAGGCCACGTCCCTGGCGAGCCGGTGACCGTGGTCCTCGGCGACGAGCGCGAGCGCCAGGTCGACGCCGGCGGTCACTCCCGCCGAGGTCCACACGTTCCCGTCCTTGACGTAGATGGGGTCGGCGTCCACGTCGACCCGCGGGTACCGGCCGCGCAGCGTGTCGGCGATCAGCCAGTGCGTCGTCGCCCGCCTGCCGTCCAGGAGTCCCGCCTCGGCCAGGAACAGGGCCCCGCTGCACACGGACGTGATCCGCCGGGACCGGCCCGCGAGCCGTTCGATGCCGCCGACGAGCTCCCTGTCCGGCAGGAACTCCATGGTGGTCAGCCCGCCGGCGACCATCAGCGTGTCGATCGGCCCGTCGACCCTGTGCAGCGGCGTGCTCACGACGGTCGCGATCCCGTTGTGCGCCGTCACGCTTCCCGCGCGGACGGCGGTCACCTCGACCTGGTAGCCGTCGGCACCGGCCATCAGGTCAGCCAGGGCGAACACGTCGGCGGGACCCGCCATGTCGAGCAGCTGGAATCCCTCGAAGACCACGATGACGACGCGTCGCTGCATGTCTTTCATGCTGGTCAGAACAGTGCGATGGCGTCAATGACACGAACATTGCACATTCCGCCAAGATCCGTTCCAGGATCAGGAGCTTGACGGCCACCTCCTCCCCGTTCGGCGAGGTGCAGAGGAAGACCTTGCCCTGGCCGCCCGCGCAGGGAGAATCCGGCGATGTGCCGGGGATCGTTCGGCCGGAGAGGTCGTAACCGCCGCATCAGGCCCTCTTCGGCGGCCGTGGGTCGAGCGAGGCGGAGGTTACCGGCATGGACCTGATCGTGCCGGATCGGCGGGGCGGCACCCGTTCTCCGGCCGGCCGGTCGATCGGGCGTGAATACGAATCGGCGCTGCGCCGTACCAATCGTGTCCGACGTACTCACCGAAGGGCCACCATGCATGTCAGCCCCACGCAGGATCCCACGACCGTTCTGGCCGAGACGGACGCCGACCTGATCCACGCGTCGCTCGAACGCCCCGAGCGCTTCGGCGGCGTCTTCGACCCGACGCCATCCACCGCTACGCCCACCTGCGCCTGGGAGAGTCGGCCGCCGACGACATCGCCGCCGAGACCTTCTTGCGCGCCTTCCGCGCCAGAAGGCAGTTCGACACCACCAGGGCCGGCGCCCGCGGCCGGCTGTACGGCATCGCGTCCAATCTCATCGCCGACCACGCCCGCGGCGAGGCCCGCGGGTACCGGGCGATGGCGAGGAGCGTCGAACCCGCCGACCACGCGAGCCACGACGACCAGGTGGCGGGCCGCGTGTCCGCCGCGGTCATGCAGCCGAAGCCGGCCGCGGCGCTGGCCGAGCTCTCGGCCGGGGACAGGGACGTCCTGCTGCACGGAGATCAAGATGGGGCGAGATGTCCGGATATAGACCTATTCGCCCCTTTTATGAGAAATGCAACTTTTGTACATTCACTCGTCCCGTTATAACCGACCAAATCGGGCTATAAGGACGCATAGATGTTTATTCAGAGCAATAGGCTTGTTAATGTATAGCAAAATGGGGCGTTGAGTCGTTTGTCTGGCATGCCGCCCGGAAATCAAGACAGCGCAGGGATGGTCGCTCGTGACCATTGAGAACATTTCAACCACCCTGAATTCGTCATTCACGGGCAGTCAGTCCTTTCAGGAGGAAAACCCAATGACCAGCTTCAAGCGCGTCATCGCAGGCCTCGCTCTCACCACCGCCATGTCGGGCGGCGTCGTCGCCCTCGGCGCAGCGACCACCGCCACGTCGGCCGCCGCAAGCACCACCTCCGTCTCCTACCAGGCCAGCTGGGGCGGCTGGGGCGGTGGCTGCGGCTTCCGTCGCTGCGGCTTCGGCCGCGGCTGGGGCGGCTGGGGCCGTCGCGGCTGCTGCGGCCGTCACCACAGGGGCGGTCACGTGAGGATCCACAACAACATCAACGTCCACAACAACAACGACAACGACAACGACCTCGACAACCGCAACAACGACCCGCACCACCACGACACGGTGTCGTAAGCGCTAAAGCAGGATAGGCGCGGGGGGGGGGGGGGGGGGTGGGGGTGTG
>NZ_JBYITD010000046.1:0-68380 GCF_057708945.1 Nonomuraea sp. bgisy101 | reverse complement strand
TTCGCGCCCGCTGGGCGAGCTCTTGGTAGGTCAGCCGGTCGCCCTCGAATACCAGGGCTGTGGCGTCGGGGGTGCGTTCTGCCTGTTCGAAGACCAGGCCGTGCAGGGTCCCGCCTGGATGCTCCCGGTCGGTGGCGTTCCAGCGGGACACCACCAGCTCCCGCTCCTCCGGCGGCAGGAACTCCAGCTCGCCCACCGGTGTCTCCGGCCCTGCCACGATCGCCCGCAGCAGCGCCTCGAACCGCCGCGACAGCCGCTCGATCGTCTCCGGCAGGAACAGCTCGCTGTTGTAGACGAACCGCCCCGTCAGCCCTTCGCCGGCCTCGGTGACGTACAACTCCAGATCGAAGCGGGTGGTCGAGGTGTCCAGCTCGAAGCCCTCACCGCCGGCCCGGTAGTTCTGCAGGGCGAGCAGCACCTGCAACTGCGGCCTGCTGACGTCGCGCACCGGGTCCAGCTCCGCCACCAGCTTCTCGAACGGCAGCTCCTGGTGCCCGTAGACCTCCAGCGCCGCGTCCCTGGTACGGCGGAGCAGCTCGGCGAACCCGGGATCGCCTCCCAGCCTGGCCCGCATCGGCAGCAGGTTGACGAACAACCCCACCACGGACTCGAACTCCGGCCTGCTCCGCCCGGCCACCGGCGAGCCCACCACGAAGTCGGCCGCGCCCGACCACCGGCCGAGCAGGACCTGGAAGGCGGCGAGCAACGCCATGTACAGCGTCGCCCCCTCGCTCTGGGCCAGCCCACGCAGCCGTCCTGTCACCTCCGCGTCCACCGAGAGATCGCACCAGCCGCCCTTCATCCCCTGGACGGGAGGGCGCGGCAGGTCGAGCGGCAGGTCCAGCGGCGCCACCCCGGCCAGCTCAGCGCGCCAGAACGCCAGATCGCGCTCCAGCACGTCACCGGTCAGGCGCTCCCGCTGCCACAGCGCGTAGTCGCCGAAGCCGATCCCTGGCGGAGGGCCAGGGTCGTTCAGCAGCTCGCGCAGGATCAGGTCGGCGGACCAGCCGTCGGTCACGATGTGGTGGGCGGCGACAAGGAGCGCGTGGTCGTCGGGGGCGAGCCGTACCAGGAGGGCGCGCAGCAGCGGCCCCGTGGCCAGGTCGAACGGCAGAGCGAGCTCGGCGCCGAGCAGTCGCCTGGCCTCCTCCTCCGACGCCGCGTCCACGACCCGCAGCGGCACCCGCGACGACGCGGCGACGCGCACCTCTGGCCGGCCGTCCGGCCCGGCGGGAAAGGTCATCCGCAGGCTCTCGTGCCGCGCCACCGTGGCGTCGAGCCGCTCCCGCAGCAGCGCCACGTCGACGGTTTCGCGCAGCCGGGCGGAGGCGGGCAGCACGTACGCCCCCGTGCCGGGAGCGAACTGCTCCATGAACCAGAGGCGCTCCTGCGCGAACGAGAGCGGCGGCGCCACCCCGCCGGGCCGGCGCGCGATCGGCTGCTCGGTGTTCAGCCCGGTCACGGCCTTGCGGAAGCGCGCCTCGAGCCGGGCCCGCCGCTCATCCACGCGCGTTCGCCTCCTCGCCGCCGCCGGTCTCACCGGAACCGGTCCCGTCGCTGTCGGTCCGGGCGTCGCCCGCCTCGTCGAACTCCGCCTCGGCCAGCCGTTCGAGCGCGGCGGCCAGGTCACGCGGGGTGGGGTGGGTGAAGGCCAGCTTCAGCGGCACGTCGAGCTCGGCGGCGGCCGCGATCCTGGCCGTGGTCCTGGTGGCCAGCAGCGAGTGGCCACCGAGCTGGAAGAAGTCGTCCAGCGCGCCCACCCGCTCCAGCCCGAGCACCTCGGCCCACACCGCGCACACCAGCTCCTCGGCCGCCGTCGCGGGCGACTCGTACCCGGTGGCGGCGCGCCGCTCGGGCGTGGGCAGCGCGTCCTGGTCGACCTTGCCGCCGGGCGTGAGCGGGATCCGGTCCACCAGGACGATCGCCCCCGGCACCATGTGCGGCGGCAGCTCCGCGCCCAGGTGCTCGCGCAGGGCGGCCTCCAGGCCCGAATCTCCGGCCGCGCCCGGCACGGCGTAGGCGATCAGGCCGCCGTCGCGGACCACCACGGCCGCCTGGGCCACCGCGGGATGCGACAGCAGGCAGGACTCGACCTCACCGGGTTCCACCCGGTAGCCGCGCACCTTCGCCTGCCGGTCGAGCCTGCCCAGGATCTCCAGCCGGCCGTCCAGTCGGAAGCGGGCGCGGTCGCCTGTCCGGTAGCGGCGCGTGCCGCCGGGACCGGGCAGGAAACGCTCGGCGGTCAGCGCGGGCGCGCCCCGGTAGCCGCGGGCCAGGCCCGCCCCGCCGATGTACAGCTCGCCCGCCACACCCGGAGGGACGGGTCCGCCGTCGGGGGCGAGCACCTCCAGCGTGGTGCCCGACAGCGGATGGCCCACGGTCGGGCGCCGCTCGGACTCCGACGGGTCCAGCTCGGCGGCGGTCGCGATGACCGTCGTCTCCGTGGGGCCGTAGCTGTTGACCACGCGGGCGCCCTGTGGCCCTGACGCGTACCAGGCGGCCAGGGCGGGGCCGGGAAGCGGGTCGGCGCCGAGAATGAGCAGCCGGAGCTCCGGCGGCCAGGCGGCGCCGGCGGCGAGCAGTTCCTGCCAGTAGGAGGTGGGCAGGTCCATGACGGTCAGCGCGGCGCCCGCGGGGGTCTTCAGGAAGTCGGGCAGCGGCTCGTCCGGGCACAGGACCAGCTCGGCGCCCGCCGCCAGCGCCGGGTAGATCTCCTCCGCGTGCGTGTCGAAGCTCGCCGACGCGAACTGCAGGACGCGGTCGCCGGGTCCGACGTCGTAGGCGGCCCGCATCCAGTCCACCCGCGCGGCCAGCGCCTCGCGGGGCACCTCGACGCCCTTGGGCCGTCCGGTGGAGCCAGAGGTGTAGATCACGTAGGCCAGTGACCTGGGGTTCGCGGCGAGTCCCGCGACGTCCTCGCCTGGATCGCCGAGCGAGACCATCGGCAGGTCGCACTCCAGCAGGCCGTCCTCCGACAGCAGCACCTCGGCCCCTGAGTCCCGCAGCATCCACCGCAGCCGCTCGGCCGGGTAGGCGGGGTCCAGGGGCAGGTAGGCGCCGCCCGCCCTGCCCACGGCCAGCATCCCGGCGATCAGCTCGACCGAGCGGCGGGCGCACAGGCCCACCACGGTCTCCGCTCCCACGCCCGCCTCGACCAGCCGTCCGGCCAGCCGTGACGCAAGCGAGGACAGCTCCGCGTACGTGAGGCTGCGCGAGCCCTGGGTGACCGCGACCGCGGACGGCGACAGCCGTACCCGCTCCTCGAACAGCTCGACCACGTCGCGCGCCGCGCTCTCGGCGGCGGGCCCTGCCTCCGGCAGCCGGTCCTCCGGCAGCGTCATCGCGGCCCGCAACGCCGACAGCGACGCCTCAGGGGAGTCGGCCACCGTCTCCAGCACCCGCTCCCACCTGCGCAGCAGCCGGGTCGCCGTCTCCTCGTCGAACAGGTCGGCGGCATAGGACAGCAGGGCGTACAGGGTGCCCTCGCGCTGGGTGACGTCCAGCATCAGGTCGAACTTGGCCTGTGCCGCGCCAGGGTCGAAGACCTCCACCTCGATTCCCGGCAGCGGCAGCGCGGACGCGTCCTTGTCCTGGATCACGAACATGGCCTGGAACAGCGGCGTCGTGCTCAGGTCACGGCGAACGCCGAGGTCGTTGAGCAGGCGTTCGAAGGGGATGTCCTGGTGGGCGAAGGCGTCCAGGACCGTCGCCTTGGTGCGGGTGAGCAGGTCACGGAAGGACGGGTCGCCCGACAGGTCGCCGCGCAGCACCAGCGTCTCGGGGAAGAAGCCGACGACGTCCTGCAGCTCGGGCCGGTCGCGCCCGGCGATCACCGAGCCGACCGCGACGTCGTCCTGTCCGGAATGCGCCCACAACAGCGTCTGGTAGGCGGCCAGCAGCACCATGAACAGCGTGCACCGCTCGTCACGGGCCAGCCGCTCCAGCCGAGCGGTCAGCTCGGCGCCGATCCTGCGCACCTTGTAGTCGCCGCTGGGCGTGCGCACCGCCGGCCGCGGCCGGTCCACCGGCAGTTCGAGCGGCTCCAGCCCTGCCAGTTGCGCGCGCCAGTAGTCGAGGTCGCGCTGCGAGGGCTCACGGGAGCGCTGCCACGCCGCGAAGTCGCGGTAGTCCAGCGACGGCTCAGGCAGGTCCGCCCGGCCGCCGCGCGACGCGGCCGCGTAGGCGCTGACCAGCTCGCCGAGCAGCAGCTTCAGCGACCAGCCGTCGGCCACGATGTGGTGCAGCACCAGGCAGAGCACGTGGTCGGTGTCCGACAGCGCCAGCAGGTGCACCCGCACCAGCGGCCCCGCGGCCAGGTCGAACGGGGTGTTCGTGAGCTCGGCGACCAGCGTCGTGGCCCGCCCCTCCCGCTCGGCCGCGGGGACGTCGCCCAGGTCCACGATGACCGGTTCGAGCTTCATCGACGGCTCGACCACCTGCACCGGTCTGCCCTCGTCCGCGGGAAAGCGCGCCCGCAGCGTCGGATGCCGCGCCACCAGCGTGTCCAGGGCGTGCCCGAGCGCCTCGATCGAGAGCCGACCGCGCAGCCGCTGCACCATGAACATGTTGTAGGAGGCGTCGGCCGGATCCAACCGCTGCAGGAACCACAGCCGCTCCTGCCCGTAGGACAGCGGCGCGGGGCCGTCCGGGTCGGGGCGCGGCGGGATGCCCGCCGCGCGCACCGGTGCCTGCCGCCGGAGCCTGCGCTCCAGCGCCGCGCGCTGTTCCGGGCTCAGCCGCGCCAGCCGTCCCCGCATGTCGCTCATGCGTCCGCATCCTCCACAGGGTCCTCCGCCAGCAGCGCGTCCAGCTCGGCGTCGCCGAGCTGCAGTTCCAGTACGGCCAGCGCCTGCTCGGCCACCGTGGTCAGCTCGAAGCAGACCCGCAGGTCCATCTCGATCCCGTAGACCTCCCTGTACCGGGTGACCAGCAGCACCGCCAGCAGCGAGTGCCCGCCCAGCTCGAAGAAGTCGTCGTCCACGCCCACCCGGTCGCGGCCCAGCAGCTCGCCCCAGAGCGCGCACAGCTCGGCCTCGAGCGGCGTGCCAGGCTCGGCGTAGGCGGTGCCGAGGTCGGTGCGGCCAGGCCCGGTGGGCGCCGGCAGCGCGGCCCTGTCGAGCTTGCCGCTCGGCCCCAGCGGGAACTCCGACACCTGCACGAACGCCTGCGGCAGCAGCGGCGGCGGCAGCTTGCGGGCCAGCGTGGTGCGCATGGCGTGGGCCAGCTCGTGCGACTCGCCCGACCAGTCCACGTACGCGACCAGCCCGCGGCCGCCTGGAGCGTCGTCGCGCAGCGCCACCACGGCCCGCCGCACACGCGGGTCCTCGGCCAGCGCCGCCTCCACCTCGCCGGGCTCGACCCGCCAGCCGTGTACCTTCACCTGGTCGTCGATCCGGCCGAGGAACTCCAGCTCGCCGTCGGGCCGCAGCCTGGCCAGGTCGCCGGTGGCGTACAACCGGGAGCCCGGCGGGCCGTAAGGGTCGGGCACGAACCGCTCGGCCGTGAGACCGGGGCGGCCCGCATAGCCGCGGGCGACCTGGACGCCGCCGATGTGCAGGTGCCCGGGCACGCCGACGGGCATCGGCTCCAGCCGCTCGTCGAGCACGTGCAGGCGGCAGCCCGGCATCGGGCGGCCGATCGGCAGCGTGGCGCGTCCCTCGACGTCCTCGCACTTCCAGGCGGTGACGTCGACGGCCGCCTCGGTCGGGCCGTACAGGTTGTGCAGCTCGACGCCGGGCAGCCGTTCGAAGAAGCGGGCCGCCATCCGCGGCGTCAGCTCCTCGCCGCTGCACACCACGCGCCTCAGCGACGTGCACGACTCGATGCCGGGCTCCTCCAGGAACAGCGCCAGCATCGAGGGCACGAAGTGCATCGTGGTGACGCCGTGCCGCTTGATCAGGTCGCGCTGGTGGTTGGGGTCGCGGTGACCGCCGGGGCGGACCGGCACCAGGCTCGCGCCCTGGACCAGCGGCCAGAAGAACTCCCACACCGACACGTCGAAGCTGGTCGGCGTCTTCTGCATGACCACGTCGGACGCCGTGAGCTCGAACCTGTCCTGCATCCAGGCGAGCCGGTTGACGATCCCGCGATGGGAGTTGACCACCGCCTTCGGCCGGCCGGTCGAGCCGGAGGTGTAGATCAGGTAGGCGGCGTCGTCGGGGCCGGTGACCGGGTCCAGGTCGTCGGACGGCTCGTCGAAGTCGTCCTCCAGGAGCACCGGCTTGACCGAGCCCCCTGGCAGCGCCTCGCGCAGGTGCCGCTGCGTCAGCAGCACCCTGGCGCCGCTGTCGGACAGCATGTACGCCAGCCGGTGCCGCGGGTATTCGGGGTCGAGCGGCACGTACGCGCCGCCCGCCTTGAGCACCGCGAGCAGCGCCACGACCAGCTCGGGCGAGCGCTCGGCGCAGACCGCGACGGGGTGGCCGCGCCCGACCCTGATCTTCCGCAGCCAGCGGGCCAGCCGGTTGGCGCGGGCGTTCAGCTCGGCGTAGGTCAGGGTGGTGTCGCCGAAGACGACGGCGGGCGCGTCGGGTGTGGCAGCCGCCTGCGCCTCGACGAGCGCGGACAGCGTGGTCTCCGGTCGCTCGAGCTCCCCGCCCGCGCCGAGCGCGAGCACGTGCTCCCGCGCCTCGGGCGTGAGCACCGGCAGCGTCCCCACCGCCTGGTCGGGGTCGGCGACCGCGGCCTCGACCAGCGTGCGCAGCTGGTCGTCGAACCGCTCGATCGTCTCGGGGTCGAACAGGTCGGTGGCGTACTCCAGCCGGGTGTGCAGCCTGCCGTCGCGCATGTTCAGGTCGAGCTGGATGTCGACCTTCGCGGTGCCGTTGGCGATCTGCCCCTCGTTGGTGCCGCTGGCCAGGTTGAACATCACCTGGTACAGCGGCGGCACGCTGAGGTCCCTGGTCGGCTGTAGGTCCTCCACCAGCCGCTCGAACGGCAGCTCCTGGTGGTCCAGCGCCTCGGCCACCGTGGCGCGCACCCGTGTGGCCGCCTCGCGGAAGCTCGGCGAGCCCGACAGGTCCACGCGCAGCGGCACCGCGTTGACGAACATCCCGATGACCGGCTCGGTCTCCGGCAGCAGGCGCCCGGCGATCGGGGTGCCCACCACGATGTCGTCCAGGCCCGACCAGCGCGACAGCACGGCCGCGTAGGCGGTGAGCATCACCGTGAACAGCGTCGTGTTGAGGTCCTTGGCGAGCCGCTCCAGCCGGGAGCTCAGCTCGGGGGAGTAGGCCCCGAGCCGCATCTCTCCCCGATAGGTACGGCGGGCCGGACGCGGCCGGTCGCCGGGCAGACCCAGGTCGGCCGGGACACCGGCGAGCCGCTGCCGCCAGTGTGCCAGCTCCTTCTCCAGGAACTCGCCGGTCAGGCGACCGCGCTGCCACACCGCGAAGTCGGCGAACTGGATCTGCAGCTCCGCCAGCTTGGGCGCCCTGCCCTCGCCGATCGCGTCGTAGCACTCCTCCAGCTCTTCGACCAGGATCATGCTGGAGACGCCGTCGAACACGGTGTGGTCGAAGACGATGACCAGCCTCAGGTCGTCGTCGGCCATGCGGACCTGCCTGGCCCGCCACAGCGGCGCCTGCTCCAGCACGAACGGCGCCGCCGCGTCAGCCCTGGCCAGCCGCTTGAGCTCCGGCTCCCGCTCGGCCGCGGGCAGGTGGGTCAGGTCGGTCTCGGTGACCGAGGCCGGCGGGGCGGAGCCGGTGACGATCTGCGTGACCTGACCGTCCCTGAACTCGAACGTGGTCCGCAGCGCCTCGTGCCGACGCACCACCAGGTCGATCGCCTGCTCCAGGCGGCGCGGATCCACCGGCTGCCTGGCGGTCATCGGCATGAGCATGCCGATGTTGTAGACGGCCAGGTCGGGTTCGAAGCGGGCCAGGAACCACATGCGCTCCTGGCCGGAGGATGCGGGGAAGGCGTCGCTCACAGAACGCTTCCTCCGTCCATGGCCTCACGCAGGCTCTTCGGCCGCATGTCGGTCCAGACCTGCTCGATGTGGGCAAGGCACTCGTCCTTGGTGCCGGAGAAGCCCGCGTCGTGCCAGCCCGCGGGGTTCTCCCTGCCCGCCGGCCAGATCGAGTACTGCTCCTCGTCGTTGAGCACGACCTTGACGTCGCTCACTGCTCGCTCCTTCGCGGAAGCCGTGGGATGGTCTGACCGGCAGGATCGGCGGCGGGGGCGCGCCTGGCCTCGTCGATGAGCGCCGCGACCCCCGCCACGGTCGGCTCCTCGAACAGGCTGCGCATGGGCAGCCGCACGCCCAGTTCCTTGCGGATGAGGGCGATGAGCTGGACCGCGATGAGCGAGTTGCCGCCCAGTTCGAAGAAGTCGTCGTCGATGCCGATGTGCTCGCCGCCGAGCACCTCGCCCCAGAGCCTGGCGATCGTGGTCTCCACCTCGCCGCGCGGCGCGACGTAGCCCTCGCCGGGGGATCTGGCCTGGCGATCGGCGACGGCCGCGGGATCGAGCTCGGACTCGACCGTCTCCTGCGTCAGCGAGCCGACGCCGGCTATCAGGTCGGCGACCGGCGTGGCCGCCACCACGACCTGCGGGCCCAGCGGTGCGGCCAGCAGCCTGCGAAGCGCCTGCGCCCCTTCCGCGGGCCTGATGCCGACGGCGTCCTCCGGGGCGGCCGCCACCGTGCTCCCCTCGCGCTGGGAGTCGGCGTTGGCGACGACCCCCGCGACGACGGAGTCGGTGTCGATGCGGCGCAGCACGTAGTCCGAGATCTGCACCAGCACCGTGCCGTCGGGCGCGATGAGCGTCACGTCCACGGCCAGCACCTCGTCGGTGTCGCTGGCGGTGATGCGCAGGTGGCTCCAGAACGCCTCGGGCAGGCGGTCCCGCACGGTGATCCGGCCGTAGCCGAGCGGCAGGTAGTGACCCTCGACCTCCACCCAGCTGAACGAGGTGGCGCTGTCCATGAGGGCCGGGTGCAGCCCCCACCGGTCCAGGTCCTCCAGCACCACGTCGTCGGCTTCGAACAGGCCGAGCGCCTCGTGCCGGCCGACGTGCGCGCTGCTCAGGTTCCTGCCCCAGTGGGCGCCCAGCGTCAGCAGGCCCGACAGCGGAACCCCACCCTGGCCGTCAGGCGACAGCGCGCAGCGGTCCATGATCGTCCGCAGGTCCACGCGGTCGACGGCGCCCGGGTTCACCTTGGCCGCCACGCCGCGGGCGTGGGTGCGGTGGGAGTCGCCGACGATGCTCTGCACCTGGAACTCGGCGCCGTCGGACTCGGGCGTGAACATCACCCGCACTTCGGCGGTCGCGCCGTCGGCCACCGACAGCGGCTCGACGAAGACCACGTCCCGCAGCTCGATCAGCCCGTCGCCGGGCAGTACCGCCTCGGCGGCGGTCCTGGCCAGCTCGACGTGGCCGGTGCCGGGCAGCACCGGCACCTCGGAGATGCGGTGCTCGTCCAGCACCCAGTGGGTCTGGGGAGACAGGGTGCCGCTGCACCAGTCGAGGCTCTCGCCCTCGTGCCTGGCGTTGATCACGGGGTGGTCGATCGCCTTGATCCGGTCGCCGCGCTGCAGGGCGACGAACCCCGCGGGTGCCGCCGTCTCCGCGGCCATGCCGACTTCCAGCCACTTGCCCCAGTTCACGCTGACGAGCTGGGCGGTGTTCCAGCCGCGCCCTGCGCGTGCGTGCGCGTCGAGGAAGTTGTTGGCCGCGCAGTAGTCGATCTGCCCGAACCCGCCGGCCACCGCGGTGATCGACGAGCAGAGCACCACCGCCTCGAGCTCGAGATCGCCGAAGGCGGCCTGGAGCGCGAGCGTGCCGAGCACCTTGGGCCGCAGCACGGCCTCGGCCGCCTCGCGCTCCTTGACCTCGGCCATGCCGCCGCCGGGCAGGCCCGCCGCGTGCACGAGCACGTCCACCCGGCCGAACGCGGCCAGCGTCTCGTCCCTGACCCGCCGCATGTCGGCGGCGTCGGTGACGTCGGCGGCGAAGCACAGCACCTGCGCGCCCGCCTCCTCCATCCGGCGGATCGCCGCCGCGGCCCTGGCCTCGCGCGCCGAGCGCGGCGGCCCGTCCTGCAGGCCGCCGCGCGAGAGCAGCACCAGCCGCACCCGCGCCCGCGCGGCCAGGTCCTCGGCCAGCGAGATGCCGATGCCGCCCAGACCGCCGGTGATCACGTACACCTGGCCGTCGCGCGGCTCGCCCGGCTCCTCGGCCACCTCCAGCTGCTCGTAGCCGAGCAGCCAGCGCCGGCCTCCACGCAGTCCGACAGGAGCCAGCAGCCCCGCCTCGCCAGGCTCGGCCTGCCTGCCCAGCTCGGCCGCCGCGCCCCTGACCCAGTCGGTCCCCGCGACGTCGATCTGCCGCACGCGCAGCCACGGCGTCTCCAGCGGCACCACCCGCGCGAACGCCGCGAGCGTCGCGTGCTCGGGCCTGGTCAGGTCGTCGCCGACGACGTCCATCGTCCCCGTGGTGACCAGATCGAGCTGGACGCCGCCCGCGGGCTGCGCCGCCGACAGCGCCTGCACCAGGGCCAGGACGCCGAAGAAGCCGTGCTCCTGCGCCTCCCACGTGTCCTGCGCGCCTGCCGTCGCCCACGCGTGGACGATCCGCTCGGGCACCTCGCCGACCGCCTCCAGCAGGGCGTCGTAGTCCTCCCGTACGGCCGGCCGTACCGTGAACCGGTCGCCGTCGGCGGTGAAGCCGGCGCCCTGCCGTACCTCCAGCACCTCGGCGCCCGACGCGCGCAGCGCGGCGGCCAGCGCGGCCGAGTCGTCGTCGACGAACGCCAGGCACCGTGTCACCGGCTCGGGGCGGGACGGCCCCGGCGACGCCTGCCGCCAGACCGGAACCCCGTACCACCGCTCGGGCGGCAGGTTGCCCTGCACCTGCTGGGCCCTGGCGACGCCGCCGACCCACGCGCCCTGCGGGTCGGGGTCGATCCAGGCGCGCTGCCGCTCCCACGCGTAGCCGGGCAGCGACACCCGGTAGCCCGGGGCGCCGAAGTCGCCCAGCTCGACGCCGTTCACCCACAGCGCGCCCACGGCCTGCGAGAACACCTGCACGTCCCCGGCCTTGTCGCGCGGCCCAGGCAGCGACGGCAGCGGGCCGACCGCGCCGGCCGGCAGCTGGGCCTTGGCCAGCCCGGACAGCTGGCGGCCAGGCCCGCACTCGATCATGATCCACTCGCCGTCGGCGATCAGGTTCGCGACGCAGTCGCCGAAGCGCACCGGCTCCCGCACGTGCCTGGCCCAGTACGACGGGTCGGTGGCCTCGGCGGCGGTGATCCACGTGCCGCTCACGTTCGACAGGAACGGCAGGCTCGGCGCGCTCAGCTCGGTCGCCGCGACCAGCGCGCGGAACTCGCCGAGCATCGGCTCCATCATCGCCGAGTGGAAGGCGTGCGAGGTGCGCAGCGCGGTGCAGCCGACGCCCTCCTCCTCCAGCATCTCGGCCAGCTCGCGCACCGACGCCGACGGCCCTGCCACCACACACGTGCCGGGGCCGTTGACCGTCGCCACCGACACGTCGTCGGGCAGCAGCGGCGCGACCTCGTCCGGCATGAGCTGCACGGCCAGCATCGAGCCGGTCGGCATGCCCTGGATGAGCCGCCCTCGCGCCTCCACCAGGCGCAACGCGTCCGGCAGCGTGAACACGCCGGCGATGGTCGCGGCCACGTACTCGCCGATGCTGTGCCCGATCATCGCCGCGGGCTCGACGCCGAGCGAGAGCCACAGCCTGGCCAGCGCGTACTCGACGGTGAACAGCGCCGGCTGGGTGAGCGAGGTCTGCCGCAGCCGCTCGTCGGCCTCCTCGCCGGTGGCGAAGATCTGCTCCCTGATGTCCAGGATCGCCGAGCACTCGTCGACGGCCTCGCGGAAGACGGGCTCGTTCTCGTACAGCTCGGCCGCCATGCCGCCGTACTGCGCGCCCTGGCCGGAGAACAGGAACGCCACCTGCGGCGCCCGCTTCGGCTTGCTCCCCGAGACGATCCGCTTGGGGTCGGCCAGCGCGGCGATCGCGTCGGCGGGCGAGGTCGCCACCACCGCGGCCCTGCTCTTGAGCTCGCGCCGGCCCACCCGCAGCGTGAACGCCACGTCGGCCAGGTCGGCGTCCGGGTGCTCGGCGAGGTGGGCGGCCAGCCGCTCCCGCGCCGCGGCGAGCGCGGCGTCGGTCCTGGCCGACAGCTTCAGCAGGTGAGCGGGCCGCTCGCGGGGGAGCGCCGCCCGCGGCGGAGCCTCCTCGAGTACGGCATGCGCGTTGGTCCCGCCGATGCCGAAGGAGCTGACGCCCGCGCGGCGGGGGAAGCCGTTGCGCTCCCACTTGACCGGAGTGGAGACCACGTAGAACGGGCTCGACGGGAAGTCGATCTTCGGGTTGGGGCTCTCGTAGTGCAGTGTCGGCGGGATCAGCCCCTTCTCCAGGGACAGCACCGCCTTGATCACGCTGGCCACGCCCGCGGACTGCCCGAGGTGGCCGATGTTGCTCTTGACCGAGCCGATGCCGCACCACTGGGTGTCGCTCGTGTCCCGCGCGAACACGCTGGACAGCGCCGCCACCTCGATCGGGTCGCCGAGTGCGGTGCCCGTGCCGTGCGCCTCGACGTAGGTGACCGTGCGCGGGTCCACGCCGCCCACGCCGAGCGCCTGGGCGATGACCGCGGCCTGGCCGTCCATGCTCGGCGCGGAGAAGCCCACCTTGCCCGCGCCGTCGTTGTTGATCGCGTTGCCGCGCACGACCGCGCGGATGTTGTCGCGGTCGGCGATCGCCTCCGACAGCCGCTTCAGCACGATCACGCCGCCGCCGCTGCCCCAGATCGTGCCGCCCGCGTTGGCGTCGAAGGGGCGGCAGTGGCCGTCGGGGGAGACGATGCCGTCCTGGTCGTAGACGTAGCCCTGACCCTGCGGCAGGTCGAGCATGGCGGCTCCGGCCAGCGCGATGTCGCACTCGCCGTTGCGCAGCGCCTCGCACGCGATGTGCAGCGCCACCAGCGCCGTCGAGCACGCGGTGTGCACGGTGTAGCTGGGACCGCGCAGGTCGAGCTTGTAGGAGGCGAGCGTGGCGCAGTAGTCGACGTGGTTGCCGACCATGATGGCCAGCCATCCGGCGTTGGCGTGCGCCTGGGCGTTGCTGCGGATGTTGATCCACTGGTAGAAGTCCGAACCCGACCCGGCGTAGACGCCTATCTCTCCCGGGTAGCGGAACGGGTCGTAGCCCGCGTCCTCCAGCGCCGTGTGCGACAGCTCGAGGAACAGCCGGTGCTGCGGGTCGCGAACCTCGGCCTCCCTGATCGACATGCCGAAGAACGCCGCGTCGAAGCCCTGATGGTCGTCCATCACCATCGCCGCCGGCACGAAGGCCGGGTCGGCGAGCGAGCTCTCGGACACGCCCAGCGCCCGCTGCTCGTCCAGCGTGTAGGTGGTCAGCGACTCCACGCCGTCGGCGAGGTTGCGCCAGAACTGCTGCGCGTCACCCGCTCCAGGGACCCGGCACGACAGGCCGATGATCGCGATCGGCTCAACCGTGGGCTCGTCGGTCATGCGCCCTCCCTGTGTGATTGATGACCTGGACAAGCTCGGTCATGGGGTCGTCCCTTTCTCGGTTCGGTTCCTCAGCCGGTCTCGCCGCACGGCGAGGCGGCGGGCCGCCCTGTCCAGGCCGGGGCTGCCGCCCCCGCCGTCGAGGTGGGCGGCGAGCGAGCTGATCGTGGGGTGGCGGAACAGCTCCACGATCGGGATGTCACGGCCGGTCGCGGCCTTCAGCCGCGCCTGGACGGCGGCGATGGCGAGCGAGTGGCCGCCGATCTCGAAGAAGTTGTCGTCGGGCCCGAGCCGTGGCACGCCCAGGACGGCGTGCCACACCTGGGCGACCACCTTCTGCGTGGGCCCGTCCAGATGGCTGTCGCCCTTGGCCGTCTCGGCGGCCCGCGCGGGCCGGCGGCGCAGTGCGTCCCTGTCCACCTTGCCGTTGGGCGTGAGCGGCAGCGCGGGCAGCAGCACCACCTCGCCGGGGACCGCGTGCTCGGGCAGGACGCGGCGGAGCTGCTCCAGCACCCGGTGCGCGGTCAGTCCCGGTCTGGCGGGCACCACGTAGCCGGTCAGCGTCCCGCCCTCCGCCAGGGCGGCGGGCACGGCCGCGGCGGCCCGCACGTCCTGGCAGGCGGCCAGGGCGGCCTCCACCTCGCCGAGCTCCACCCGGAAGCCGCGGACCTTCACCTGGTCGTCGGCGCGGCCGGCCGGGGTCACGGTGCCGTCGGGGTTGAGCCTGCCGAGGTCACCGGTGCGGAACCTGTCGCCGTCGAAGCGGTCCTTCGTGAGCTCCTGGTCGAGGTAGCCGGTGGAGAGGTGGCGGCTGCGCACCACCACCTCGCCCAGCTCGCCCACCGCGGCGCGGCGGCCGTCCGGGGCGAGGACGAGGATCTCGCTGCCCTCGACCGGCCGGCCGATGGGCACCGGGTCCGCCGTGGGCTCGCCCAGCTCGTACCACGCGTGGGCCTGCGGCGTCTCGGTGGTGCCGTAGAAGGCGACCAGCCTGGCACCCGGCACGAGCCGCCGGAGCCTGGCGGCCTCGGCCCAGATGAAGCGATCGCCGCCCACGCCGACGAGCCTGACGGCGGGCAGCGTGGTGCCGGTGCCCGCCAGCATGGCGGCGAGTTGCGGTGTCAGGTGCAGGACGGTGATCGCGTGCTCGGCCAGCCACGCGGCCAGCCGTACCGGGTCGCGGAGGAGCTCCTGTTCGGGGACGGACAGCGTCGCGCCCGCTCTGACCGGGACGAACATGTCGCGCAGCGCCGGATCGTGGCCGAGTCCCGACAGCAGCGCGAACCGGTCCTCCGGCGTTATCCCGAACGTCCTGACGTACCAGTCGGCGAAGTGGGCGAGCGGGCGGTCCGTGGTGACGACCGGCTTGGGGTCGCCGGTGGTGCCCGACGTCAGCGACAGGTAGCCGCGCTCGGCGTGGATCGTGGCGTCCTCCTCGTCGGTGAGGACGATCTCGGGCAGCCCCTCCAGGCCGGGCGCCAGCTTGATCACCGCCCGCGCCCCCGCCGCCTGCCTCTCCTGTACGGCGGGCGGATGGGCGGAGTCGACGACCAGCCACCGCGCCCCCGAGGCGAGCACGCCGAGCAGCAGCCCCGGCAGCTCCGGCACCCTGGACGCCAGCACGGCCACCGTCTCGCCGGGCCGTACCCCAGCGCGCCTGATGGCCGCCACGGTCCTGCGCCGCAGGCTGCCGTAGGCGTCGCCGTCCAGCAGCCCAGGGCCGTCCCAGCCGGGAAGCTCGGGCTCAGGGGCCTGCGGCTCACGACGTCCGGTCAGCAGCTCGCCGAGCAGGTCCACGTAGCCCTTGAGCATCGCGTCCATGCGTTCGGCCGAGTACAGGTCCGGGTTGTAGACCAGTTCGAGCGCGTAGCCGTCGGCGCGCTCGCTCACGTACATGGTCAGGTCGAACAGCGCGCCGGGCAGCCCAGGCCGCAGCGGCTCGCTCGCGCAGCCCGGCAGGTCCAGCCGCGCCTCGGCGAAGTTGTACATGTTGAACAGCACCTGCGTGACCGGGTTGCGGCCCAGGTCGCGCGGCAGGCGCAGCAGCTCCATCAGCGGCGTCAGCGGCACGTCCCTGTGCCTGATGGCCGCGTTGAGCTCCCTCGCGCATGCCGTCACCTGCTCGTCGAACCCGTCCTTGGGCCGCAGCCGCAGCGGGAGGATCTGCACGCACATGCCCACCAGCCGGTCGAAGGCCACGTGCGGCCGGTCCGCGTACGCCGCGCCGATCACCAGGTCGTCGCGGCCCGACAGGCGAGCCAGCTGCAGGCCGAAGGCGGCCAGCAGCACCGAGTAGGGCGTCGCGCCCAGCCTGGCCGCCAGCGCGCCTACCTGGCCGGCCGTCGCCGCGTCCAGTCCCGCGCGGCAGGCCGCTCCCCTGAACGTCTGCTCCGGCGGCCTGGCGTGGTCCCTGGGCAGGTCGAGCACCAGCGGCGCGTCGTTCAGGTGGTCGCGCCACCAGGTGAGGGCGCCGCCGCCCTGCTCGCGCAGCCAGCGCACGTAGTCGGCGAAGCCGTGGCCCGGCTCGACCAGTGAGTGCCCGCGGTAGGCGGCCGCCAGGTCGCGGTACAGGACGTCCTGGGACCAGCCGTCGAAGACCAGGTGGTGGACGGTCAGGCAGAGGACGTGGTCGTCGGGTGCCAGCCGGATCAGCCTCGCCCGAAGGAGCGGCCCCGCGGCCAGGTCGAACCTCGCCCGCGCCTCGGCCTCCAGGAGCCCGGCGAGATCCTCCGCGTCGGCGAGCTCGTCGACCGGGAGCTGGACCTCGTACGGCGGCGCCACCGACACCTCGGGCATCCCGTCACGCGAGGCGACCCGCCAGCGCAGCACCTCGTGCGCGGTCACGACCGCGGTCAGCGCGCTCCTCAGCGCCGCCGGGTCCAGCGGGCCGCGGACCCGCTCGGCCATCGCGATGTTGTGCGCCGTCGAGCCTGGCGCGAGCTGCTCCACGAACCACATCCGGCGCTGGGCCGGTGACAGGGCCGCTGGGCTGCCGGTGGGCGGGGCGTCACCGGTGTCGAGCGGCGCCCGCTCGACCAGGGTGTTCAGCCCGCCGAAGGTGCGCGCCGCGTAGACGTCCTCGACGGAGACGTCCCTGCCGAGTTCCGCGCGGACCGCGGCCACCAGGCGCATCGCCCGCAGCGAGTGGCCGCCGTGCTCGAAGAAGTCGTCCTCGTCGCCGGGGACGGGCGCGTCGAGCACGCGGGCCCAGATCCCGGCCAGCCCGCCGGCCTCGCCCACCTCTTCGGCCCGATCGGCCCGATCGGCCTGCGCCGTCCCGCCGGCGCTCGGCCGCGCCTGCGCCGTCCCGGCCTGGGCCGCCGCCTTGAGCGCCGCCAGATCCACCTTGCCCGAGGCGTTCAGGGGCAGCATGGCCAGCCGTACCAGCCTGCTCGGCAGCATGTACGGCGGCAGCCGCACCGACAGGTCCGCGCGCAGGGCCGCCAGGTCGGGCGCGTCCTCCGGCGTCACGTAGGCGACCAGCTCGCCCGCGAAGTCCACGACCGCCTGCAGCACTCCCGGGTGCGCCCGCAGCGCCGACTCGACCTCGCCGATCTCCACCCGCTGCCCCTGGACCTTCACCTGCCGGTCGAGGCGGCCCATGAACGAGATACGGCCGTCGTCCTCCCACGCCACGTGATCGCCCGTCCGGTACAGCCGCGCCCCGGGCTCGGCCGAGAACGGGTCGGGCACGAAGCGCTCGGCCGTCAGGCCTGGGCGGCCGAGGTAGCCGCGGCTGACCTGAGGGCCTCCGATGAACAGCTCGCCCGGCACGCCCGGCGGGCACTCGTTCAGGTCGTCGTCCAGGATGTGCGCCCTGCAGCCGCCCAGCGGACGCCCGATCGGCAGCGGGCGCTCCCACACGCCGTCGAACGCGCCGCCGACCACGCACACCGTCGACTCGGTCGGGCCGTACCAGTTGTGGAAGCGCGCGTGCGCCGACCAGCGCGCCACCTGCTCGGGGCCGGGCGGCTCGCCCGCCGTCACGAGATCCAGCAGGTGCGGCAGCCGCGCGGGATCGACGAGCGGCAGCAGCGCCGGAGGGATGAACCCCCAGGTGACCTCGTGCTCCTCGAGGAAGCGCTGCAACCTGGCGGGGTCCACCCTGTCCTCGTCGGGCACGAGCTGCACGCATCCGCCCGCGGTGAGAGGAGCCAGCATGTCCATCACCGAGACGTCGAACCCGAGGGCGGAGAAGGCGATCGAGCGGCAGGACCCGTCCAGGCCGAAGTGCGCGACGGTCGCGGTGGCGAAGGCGACGGCGCTGCGGTGGCTGACGACCACGCCCTTAGGCCGGCCCGTAGACCCCGAGGTGTAGAGAACGTACGCGGCGTTCCCCGCCACGGCCGGTCCCGCCGTGGCGCTGTCGCCTCCTGTGCCGTCCGTTCCGGGGCGCGCTCCTAGGCCGTGCGCTCCGGCGCCGTGGGATGCGGAGCCGCCGGCCCCTGTGCCGTCGGCCGCGACGAGCGTGCGGCCGCAGCCGTCGAGCAGCTCCCTGCCGGCTCCGTCCACGACGACCACGGCGATCCCGGCGTCGTCGAGCACCTCTTCGAGCCGCCTGCGCGGATGCCCCGGGTCCAGCGGCACGTACGCGCCGCCGGCCAGCAGCACGCCCAGCACGGCCACCGGCATCAGCGGCGTCCGCCGCGCGCACAGGCCCACGCGCGTCTCCGGACCCACCCCGAGCTCGGCCAGCCGCGCCGCCAGGCGTGCCGCGCGCGCGACCAGCTCGGCGTACGTCAGCGTGGCGCCCCACTGCCGGATCGCCGGCGCGTCGGGCGTCCGCGCGGCCTGCGCCAGGATCAGGTCGCTCAGCAACCCGTCCGGTGGCGTGTGCGCGGGCCCGTGCGTCCAGCTCGTGCCGAGCGAGGTCAGCGTCATCCTGCGGCCTCCACGCGATGCGGTTCCGTCTGGCCCTGCCGTACCGTTTCGAAACGCAGGCGGAAGCGGGGGGAACGCACGGCGACCGCGCCGATCGCCCGTCCCAGCGGCAGGTGCGTCACCTGCCACTCCGCCAGCCTCGCCACCTCGGGCGCCGCCTCGGGAACCCACGTCGCCCCCGGCTGCTGCCCCGCGAACCCGAACAGCGCGGGATCCACCCGCAGCCCGTCCCCGCTCGCCTTGAGCACTGCTTCCTTGGCCGTCCACGTGCGCAGCGCGCTCTGCAGCCGCAGCTCCTCGGGCAGCGCCGCGAACTCGGCCGCCTCCCGCTCGTCGAGCGCGCCCTCGCAGAACGCCTGCTCGTTGGCAAGCGGGCGGATCCGCTCGACGTCCGCGCCCACCTCGCGGCCCCAGGCCAGCGCCACCAGCACCAGCCCGCCCGACTGGCTCATGCTGAACGTCAGGTCCGTCCCCGTGTACGGCTTGCCGCCTGGCTTGATGCGCAACTCCTCGACGCCGGTCTCGACGCCGTAGTCGCGCAGCAGCCGCCTGAGGACCACCGAGCGGCCCACGTACCAGTCCTTGTGCTCCTGGCGCCGGAACCTGGCGGCCCGCGCCGCCTCCTTGGGCGACAGCTCGCCGACCGCCGCGCACGCCTCGGGCAGCCGCGCGAGGTCGGCCAGCCAGACGTGCACATCGTCCTCGCCGGGCTGGTCCGGGGTGCCCGTGCCGTGGAAGTCCTCGGCGATCGCCCTCGCCACCTGCTCGCCGTGCGTGTTGAGGAAGAGGTGGCCCGCGTCGAGCGTGTGGAGGCGGAACCCGGAGGAAGTGTGGCGGGCCCAGCCGAGCATCGACGGGTCAACCACTTCGCGGTCGTGCGCGCCGGCGAAGGCGACGATCGGGTGCGACAGGGGGGCCTGCCGCGTGTGGCGGTAGCCGCGCAGCCACGCCATGTCGGTACGGAGCGCGGGGACGAGCAGCGCCTTGACCTCGGGCTGCGACCGTAACTCCGTGGGCGCGCCGAGCCGGTGGATCACCTCGTCGAGGAGTTCCTCGTCGTCCAGGCTGGTCCACCGGGCGAGCGTCTCCTGGCGCTCCGGCGGGTGCGCGGCGCCGACGTAGAGGCGCAGGGGCGGGTGCGCGCCGAGCCGCCGTAACTCGCGGACCACCTCGAAGGCCAGCCGCGCGCCCATGCTGTGCCCGTAGATCGCGTACGCCGGGCCGGCGACAGGGGGGAGGTGGGCGGCGATGGAGCGGGCGATGGATTCCGGGGCGAGTGCCCCGGGCCTCGCGATCCGGCCATCACGGCCGGGGAGCATCACCACCCGCACGTCGAAGGCGCCCTCGAAGGCATGCCGCCACGCCCAGAAGGCGGAGACGTCGCCGCCGGCGTAGGGGATGCAGAACAGCAACGGAGCGCCGGGCAGGGATCGCGTCAGCGAGGCGAACGGTGGATCGAGTAGCACGTCATCCTGTCGCATTGCTACGCGAAGTCACCCCCAGACGGATCCGTCAGCCCATGCGAGGTCGTCGCACGAACAGCGGAGTACGGGATCGCTCGTGCAGGGTTTCGTCCTGCCGAGGATCGGTCAGCGCCAAGCCACGCCCTTCCTATTATTTCGTCCGAAACTCAGTCAAGGGGTGAAGTTTCAAGCAATGTCTAAATATTGATTTCGGGCATTGTGACAAATTGGACATTCAATTGTCTCGAAACGAACAAGATCGAGGTCATGGGGGGTTTCGGTTGGGGCGAGGTCTGACGGTTGGGGCGCTGCGCTCCTGGTGCGACGTTGTATCGGACACTCCCTGTCACGGTGGATCACCAGGAGGATATGACCGAAACGAGTGTTCCGGTCCCTTACTTTCGGGCAACGGACGCCCGAATCGACCTGTGGAGTCGATTTTTGGTCAACCAATGTGTCAAACAGGGCATAAGTGCTGGCTGGCGCGTTACCGGCGCGTTTACCAGGAGAAATGGCGCGTTCCATTCCGTCCGGTCAGGTGCTCAGTCCGTGATCGACCTGACCGGTCGCCTGCCGCCGCCGGGCCGGCAGGCGGCTCGGCGGCGCGACCGTGACGGGCAACTCTGCTTTCCTGTTCGTGCAGGACGACGTCGCTCGCCGGCCACCAGGAGGCTCGATGACGCTGGAAAAGCATCCAGGCATGTGGACCTACGATCCCGAGGCCGAGGCGGCCTACATCTACCTGCGCGGGCCGATCGCGCCCGGCGGGGTGGCCAGGACGGTCCCCGTGGACCACGCGATGGTGAACCTCGACCTGGACGAGGACGGTCAGGTGATCGGCATCGAGATCGTCGCCGCCTGGCCGGCGAAGGAGGCCTGAGGCGGGTCGAACGCTCTCCTGCGGCTCGGGCCGGTCACGCGGTGGCGGGGACGTCGTCCGGGGCTCGGAGTGGTCACGCGGTGGCGGGGACGTCGTCCGGAGCTCGGAGCGGTCACGCGGTGGAGGGCAGGACGTCGTCAGCGATCCGCTGGAGTTGGCTCGCGAGCCGCTCGGGCGGGAACAGCCAGAGCCCCAGGGAGTCGGCGCCGGCGGCGCGCAGCTCCAGGAGCCGGTCCCGCACCCTGTCGGGGGTGCCGGCCACCGCGAACTCGTCGATCCAGGCGTCCTCGACGACGGGGGGCTCGCCGTCCGCCAGGCCCGCGATCCGCTCCCGTACCTCGGCGCCGTGCTTCGACCGCGTGACCAGCGCCGTGTGGGACTCCGCTCTGAGGAAGAAGCCGACGGCCTCCCGTGCGGACTCCCGCGCCACCTGCTCGTCGTCGGACACCGAGGCCAGGACGAACGCCGTGATCGGCGGGGCCGGCCGGTCCGCGGCGGCCGACCGCTCCCTGGCCCAGGACACGTACGAGGGGCCGGCGAGAACGGACAGCAGGATCCCGTCGGCGACGGCCCCCGCGGCTCGGAGCGCGCGCTCGTTGACGGCGCCGATCCACAGCTCGGGCGGCCGCTCCGGCGGGAACTCCAGTCGGATCCCGGCGAACTCGTGCGTGCTCGTCCGGCGGTCGACGGCGGCGCCGTTCAGAAGCTCCCGAACCACAGCTCGCCGAAACCGAGCCGCTCGGCGAGCGCCGCGCCCCCGGTCAGTTCCTCCGGCGGCGTCAGGCTGCCGAAGACGACCCCGATGTTGCTCGTGTCCATCGTGCTCCCTCCGGATCGGAGGCCAACCGGACGGTGTGCCCACTTGGCATGGAACCGTAACCGGACGGATCGTCCACTTATTCCGAGAGGCGCAGGGCGGTGGCGACCGCCTGGCTCATGGCGCGGTAGCCGGCGTCATTGGGGTGCAGCTTGTCCCCGCTGTCGTAGGCGGGGTCGAGCAGGTCGGGGTCGGACGGCGCGGCCATCGCCCGGTCGAGGTCGGCCACGGCGTCGTACTCACCGGAGGTACGGATCCACCGGTTGAGCTCGTCACTGACGGCCGCCGCGTGCTCGCCCCAGTGGTCGGAGCCCTTGAACGGCAGCAGCGTCGCGCCGATCACCTTGACGCCCCTGGCGTGCGCCTCCCTGATGAGCCGCCGGTGCCCGTCGATCATCTCGCGTGCCGACACGACGGGATTCGGCTTGTAGGTGGGTGTGTCCGACTCGCTGAAGCCGATGTCGTTGACGCCCTCCAGGACGATCACCGTGCTCGCCCCCGGCTGGTCGAGCACGTCGCGACGGAACCGGGCCGTCGACCTCTCCCCGTACCAGGCGGAGTCGTTGAGCACCATGTTCCCGCCGATCCCGGCGTTCAGCACGGGCCGTGGGTCGCCCGCGGCGGCGAGAAGCTCGGCCAGCTCGTCCGGGTAGCGGTTACCGGCGTCGTTCGTGGACCCGAAGCCGTCGGTGATGGAGTCGCCGAAGGCCACCACCGCGCCGCGGCCGCCCGCGCCGCCGATCACGTCGACGCCGGTGAGGTAGTACCACGAGTGCGTGGTCCGGGTGAACGCGGCACCGCCCTGGTCGTCGCGATGGTCGCCGGCCGCGCGGTAGCTGGTGGCGTATGCCTGGGAGTGGAAGGTGGCCGGACCGGTCGTCCCCGCGAAGTACAGGGTGACGGTCAGCGACTCCATGGGTTCGACCTGTAGCGGCACGGGGTCGCTGGCCGCCTGGCCGTGCGCGGGGACGAGCGTCGACCTCGTCCGTCCGAACGTCAGGTGCCGGAGCGAGCCCGGCCGTATCGAGGCGCCGTCGCCCGCGCGGGCGACGGTCGCGCCCGTCAGCCGCAACGGCGAGGTGCCGTAGAGATTGGACAGCCGGACACGGAGCGCCGAGCCGCCGGCGGTCATCCTGACGACCTGCCGCACGCTGTGCTGGGAGAAGCCCTCCTCCGACCAGTTCGGCTCGAACCCCGCGCTCGCCCGTTGCGGCGAGGCGATCCAGCCGGCGGTCCAGCCGCGACCGCCCGCCGCGGCGGTGGGGGCCGCGCTGGAGGCCGGGGTGGTGGCCGTCGCGTGAACGGGGGTGGGGGCGGCCTCGGGTGGCTGTGCGGCGGCGCCCTCGACGCCGACCGCCATCGCGGAGAGCGCGAGCAGCGGAGCGACGAGCAGCCCTGCGCGGATCTTGCGCTTCAGCGGGCTCATGGAGATCTCCTTCGTGGCGGTCCATCTAACGGGGCTGTTTTCCCGTTAAGATGTGAACGACGGTAGCAGAATTAACGGAACTGGAGAACCGTTATGACCGGTGAAGGCGCGGAGCCCGGCACGACCAGGCCTGGAGGCCGCACCGCCCGGGTACGCGCGGCGGTGCTTCAGGCCACGGGGGACGCCCTGGTGGAGAAGGGTTTCGCCGCCCTCGACCTGGCCGACATCGCACGCCGCGCGGACGTGGGCAAGACGACGCTGTACCGGCGCTGGGGAACCACGGCCGCCCTGGTGGCCGACCTGCTGGTCGACATGGCCGAGCAGTCGCTGCCGCGCGCGGACACCGGCACCCTGCTCGGCGACCTCCAGGCCAACGCCCTCCTGGTACGGCGCACGCTGACCGACCCCCGGCAGGGAGAGCTCTTCAAGGCGATGATCACCGCCGCCACCTGCGACGAGAGGACGGCCGCCGCGCTGCACCGCTTCTACGAGATCCGCATCGCGGAATGGGCGCCCTGCGTCGAGCAGGCCGTAGAGCGGGGAGAGGTGCCCGAGGGAACGGACGCGCACGAGGTGATCCGCGCCGTCTCGGCCCCGCTCTACTACCGCCTGCTCGCCAGCGGCGACCCGCTGGACGAGGCGGCCGCCCACCGCGCCGCCGAGGCGGCCACCGCCGCGGCCCGCGCGGGGGTGTACGCCGGCGAGGCGGGGAGGGTTGGATAGGTTTCCACCGCGGACGGGGGTTCGAGGGATCACCTGCACATGGCGACTGCGGTTCCCGATCGGATACGGCCGCATCCGCGTGATCTTTCTGGCCCTGATGTACGTGACTATGGTGATCTAGTTCTGTTGAGGGGCGAAAGGCGAACAATGGCGACGGGCGGGTCCGAGGAGTCTCTGGGAAGCCGGTACGTCCTCGTGGAGGAGATCGGCGCCGGCGGGATGGGAACCGTCTGGCGGGCGCGCAGCCGGGACTCCGGCGAGATCGTGGCGGTCAAGCTGCTGCGCGACGGTCTGGCCGGAGACCAGGACCTGGTCCTGCGGTTCGTCCAGGAGCGCAACGTGATGCGGGCGCTGCGTCACCCCAACGTCGTCACCGTGCGGGACTTCGTGATCGAGGGCGAACGGCTGGCCCTCGTGATGGACCTCGTCGAGGGCGGGGACCTGCGCGCCCTGCTCCAGCGGTCAGGCACGCTGCCCCAGGCGGCGGCGGCCGAGCTCATGGCGCAGGTCGCCGACGCGCTGGCGGCCGCCCACGCGCTCGACATCGTGCACCGCGACGTCAAGCCCGGCAACGTCCTCATCGACGCCGCCACCGGCCAGGCGCGGCTGACGGACTTCGGCGTGGCCCGCATCGTCCACGGTCCCGGACTGACCCAGACCACCTCGGTCATCGGCACGCCGACCTACCTGGCGCCCGAGGTGGCCGACGGCAGCGCCCCCACGCACGCGGTCGACGTCTACGCCGTGGGCCTGATCCTCTACGAGCTGGTCGCCGGGCGGCCGCCGTTCGTCGGCGAGCATCCGATGGCGCTGCTCAGGCAGCACGCGAGCGCGACACCCCGGCGGCTGCCCGGCATGGCCGACGCGCTGTGGGCGGTCGTCGCGGCCTGCGTCGCGAAGAACCCGGCCGAGCGGCCCGGCGCGGCACAGGTCGCGACGGCACTCCGTACGGCGGCGCCGTCGCTGGAGGGGCTGCCCGCGCTGCCCCGCGTCGCCAGGCAGGAGCCCCCCTCCGCCACCTCGAAGCCCCTCCCGGTGTCGGCGGCGTCCGCATCGGGAGCGCCGGTTCCCCCGGTCGCGCCGGGTTCGCCCGGAGGAGCGTCGCGGCCTCTCGTGAGCGCCGAAGAGACCGTCGCCTCGGCTCGGCGCGGGCCTTCCCGCCGGCCGTTGACGGTCGCCCTCGCCGCCGTCGCGGCCCTGGCGCTGAGCGCGGCGGCCGTGGCCTTCGTGGCGCCGTGGCGGGCGCCGGAGGCCGTGGCGAACGCCCCGGGCGCATCCGGCGGGTCGACCGCCGACTCGAAGGCCGACGTGGGGACGGAGGCCACCACCCCGCCTCCGCCGGTCGTGACGACGGAGACGAAGCAGGACAAGACCGGCAGGAACCCCCCGGACCGCTCGGAGACCACGAAGGTGGCGGAGGCGCGGCCGCCGCAGGACCACGACGAGAAGGAGACCGACACCGAGCAGGTGAAGACCACCAAGGAACAACCGCCGGAGACGCCGCGCCCCGAGGAGACGACGTTCGTGGACGGCGATCCGGTGGGAGGGGATCGCCCGGACGGCTCCGCGAAGCCCGACTGGAAGTGCCGCCCGTGGATCTCCGCCGGGCCGGGCACCGACGTGGAGATGTCGCCCTGCATCGCGGTGAAGGGCGACACGATCCTCCTCAAGGGGAAGCTGAGAGGGCCCACCCGGGTGCTCTCCGACATCCACGTCCAGGTGTACGACACGGTCGCCGAACGGGTCGTCTCCCGGCCCTTCATCTGCAAGGGCCGTCCCCTGCCCGGAGGCGGCGGCATCGTGCACTGCGGCCCGCACGCCGCCACGGTCGCGCAGAGCGGTGCCACGCTCGACGTGCGGCAGCGGTGGAGGAGGACGGGAACGATCACGTGGGCAGGCGGTCGCGAGAGTCCCACGATCATCTGGTAGCGCTACGTCCCCGCGATCCGTAGGCGACGAGCGGTCCCACGGCCAGCAGGACGGCCAGGGCGGCGAAGCCGTACCCGAGACCGAAGACGGTCGCCACGCCCGCCACCAGCAGCGGGCCGCCCGCGTCGCCGAGCTCGCGGCCCAGCTCGGCCGACCCCATCGTCTGGCCGAGGCGCTCGTGCGGGGTGGCGGCTGCCAGGGCGGCGAACCCGAGCGGCGTGATCAGCCCTGTGCCCGCGCCGACCAGGGCGGCGGCGGTCAGGATCCCGGGCAGTCCCGGCAGGACCGCGCAGCCCAGTCCCGCGGCGGTGACCAGCAGTCCCGCGGTCAGCCCGGTGCGGGTGGTGAGGCGTCCCGCGTCGAGGGCGCGTCCCGCGGCCGGTTGCACGACGGCGGCGCACGCGGCAAGCAGGGACACGGCCGCGCCTGTCGCCACGGGGTTGAGACCCGCGGCGGCGCCTGAGACGGGCAGGAAGCCGACCCCGACCGACAGCGCGGCGGTCGCGCCCGCCAGGGCGGCGGTCGGGCCGAGAAAGGCGGGGGAGGCGAGCCGCCTGGCCAGGTCGAGCACCGTCTGACGGGCGCGGGGCAGCGGGGGCACGGCCGGAACGGCGACGGCCGACCAGCCCGCGACCGCGAGGCCGAGCACGGCCATGATCGCGAACAGGAGCGACAGCCCGCCCGCCCAGACCACGACCCCGCCGAGCAGTGGTCCGAGCGTGTAGCCGATGGACTTGTAGAACCCGTAGCCGCCGAAGGCGCGGCCGTGCGCGGTGGCCGGGTTGAGCCTGGCGACCAGGGCGGAGGCCGAGGGGGAGAAGGCCGAGGCGGCGGCGCCCTGACCGAGGCGGGCCGCCCACAGCCAGCCGGGGCTGTCGGCCACGGCGTAGAGGGCGGAGGCGGCGGCGAAGGCGAGCAGACCGCCGAGCAGGACGGGGCGGGCGCCGACGCGGTCGGCGAGAGTGCCGAAGACGGGTTTGAGCAGGACCTCGGCCCCGTCGTACAGGGCCAGCAGCCCGCCGAGCACCAGCAGCGAGGTCACCGCGTCGTCGCTGAAGCCGCCCAGGTTGGCGGCGACGCCGTGGGCGCCGAACGCGGTGGTGAACCCGGCGGCGTACAGCGGCCACATGGCGCGAGGACGCCCGCTCACGCCGCGCCCTTCCCGCGCGGGACGGCCGCCCGGCGCCGCGAAGGCTCCGCCGCGGGATCGGTCACCAGGATCGGCCGCCGCATGTCCATTACACCCGTTCCATGATGACCAAGGGGATCTCGCGATCGGCCTTGGCCTGGTAGCTGTCGTACAGGGGGAAGATCGAGGTCATCGCCGCCCACAGCGCGGGCTTCTCCTCCGCTGTCGCGGTGCGCGCCCTGGCGGCGAACCTGTCCGCCTTCACCTGCAGAGTCACGTCCTGGTCGGCCATCACGTTGAGGTACCAGGCGGGGTGCGCGGCCGAACCGCCGTTGGAGGCGACGAGCAGGTAGCGGTCGGCGTCCTGACCGTAGATCAGCGCCGTCCTGCGCAGCCTGCCCGACTTCCTGCCGCGCGTGGTGAGCAGCAGGGTCGGCCAGCCCTGGTACATGTGGCCCTTCTCGCCGCCGGTCTCCAGGTAGGTGCGGATGTGGTCGGCGACCCAGCCCGTCGTGCTGTCGTAGATCTCTTCGTCCATGGGGATCAGCTTCGGACTTCAACAGGGGTTCACGTCAAGGGTGGATACGGTGTGTTCATGGTGGATTGGGTACGGCTTGAGCTGGATGTGGACGGATTCGACGAGGCGGTCTTCGAGCCGTACCTCCAGCGGGCGCAGGGCGCGGGGATCGTCTTCACGACGATGGCCGAGCTCGGCGACACGGCCGAGCACCGTCGCGCGCTCTACGACCTCAACAGGACGTGCAGCGCCGACATCCCTGAGCGGGGCACGTTCTACACCTACGACGAATACGTGGCCCAGCGTATCGAGGTGCCGTCGTTCGAGGCCTCAGGGGTCATGCTGGCGGTGCACGACGGGCGGTGGGTCGGCATGTCGGGGACGTCGCTGCACCCGGACAAGGGGTACGCGTTCAGCGAGATGACCGGCGTGCTCGCGCCGTACAGGGGGCGGGGGCTGTCGCTGGCGCTGAAGCTGCTGGCGGTCCGCTTCGTCAGGGCCGCCGGATACCGCAGGCTGGCGACGTTCCACCACCCTCTCAACGCGTCGGCGATCGCGATGAACCGGCGGCTCGGCTTCGTCGACCAGCCCGCCCGGTGACCCTCCTGGAGATCGCGGCGCACCTCCCGCCCGGGGACCGTCAGGCGCGGCCGGCGACCTCCGTCCAGGGAGACATGACGATCTCCTCGTCGACGTTGTCCTCTTCGTACCAGCCGCGGCCTGCCAGCCATCGTTCGAGCCACTCGGCGAGGCCTGGCGCGTCGACGAACCAGGCGTCGGCCCAGTTGCCGTCGGAGATCGGGTTGGGCTCGAACAGCAGGACGGCGCCGTCGTCGCTCCTGCAGTCCACGCACGCGTACATCGCGCAGCCCCAGGTGAGGATCGGCAGCACGCCCTCGGGCCAGAACCAGCCTGGATCCGAGGGGTCGGCGTCGCGGCGGCTCCCGTACTCCTCGACCGCCGAGCGCAGGCCGAGCACGCCGTAGTCGGGGCCGAAACCGCCGTCGCCCACCCGCTCGTAGAGCGCGCGCAACAGGGGGTGGAGGGGAAAGCCGAGGCGGGTCTCGGCCTCGGCGACGGCGTCCTCCGAGGCCGGCCGGAGGTCGTCGCATTCGGCGGAGGCGCGGGCAAGGACCCTGCTCACCAGGTCGTCGGATTCGATCACCGGCCCATCATGCCCGCCGCCGGGCGGGATCGGGACGGCGGCACCGAGCAGGTCTCGATGCCGCCGCCGTACCGCGATCAGGTGGTCGACAGGGCCACGGTGGGGGACAGGCGGGCCGCGCGCATGGCCGGGTAGAGGCCCGCGATGGTGCCGATGACCAGCGTGGCCGCGACCGCTCCGCCGATCGCCCACGGGGGCACGACGGGGGGCCAGTCGCGCGACATCGCGTACCCGATGGTGGCGAGCGCCCCCAGGAGCGCGCCCGCCACCCCGCCGAGTGCCGACAGCAGCAGCGACTCCGACAGGAACTGGATGCGGACCTGCCCGCGCGTCGCCCCGAGCGAGCGCCGCAGGCCGATCTCCCGACGGCGTTCGAGCACGGAGATGACCATCGTGTTGGCCACGCCCACCCCGCCGACCAGCAGCGCGACCGCGCCGAGGCCGAGCAGCAGGTTGGTGAAGGCGCCCGCGGCCGCGGCCTTGGCGGTCAGGGCGTCGGAGGGGCGGCTGACGTCGACCTCGTTGGGGTGCTCGGGGTTGACCGTGCGCGGCAGCACGTCGCGCACCGCCTCGACGGCCTCCTCGGCCGAGCGCTCGTAGAGCGTCGTGGGATGCCCGTCGAAGCCGAGCAGTTCCTCGGCGACGGGGAAGCCGACCAGCGCCGAGCGTTCGATCTCGGGCGCCAGCGGCGTGGGACGCAGGATCCCGATCACCGTGAACCAGCGCCCGCCCATCCACACCCGCACACCGGTGCGGGTGATGCCCAGCCGTTCGGCGGCCTTGGCGCCGAGGACGACGGCGGGCTGGCGGGAGGTGGCGTCGTTCAGCCAGGTTCCCCTGGCCACGCCGCCCTCCAGCGTGGCCAGCAGCGACGTGGTCGCCGCCTGCACGCTGATGCCGCTGGTCACCGCCTCGTCGATGTGGGAGGTCCGCCGCACGGTCGCGGGCACGGTCCCCGTGGCCGAGGCCGAGGTGACGGGGCCGATGCGCGCGACCATGTCCACGGCCTCGACGGGCAGCTTGGCGGGCTCGCCGAAGACGGTGTTTCCCGCCGAGACGGTCAGCATGTTGGTGCCCAGCTTGTCGAGCTGGCGCAGCAGCTGCTCCCGCGAGGACGACGAGATGCCGATCACCGCGATCATCGTGGCGATCCCGATGGCGATGCCGAGCGCTGACAGGATCACCCTGGTCGGGCGGGCGCGCAGCCCCGACGCCCCGACCCTGAAGACGTCGGGGAGGCTCAGCCTGGCCGGTTTCATGCCAGCACCAGCCCGTCCCTGACCCGCACCTGCCGGGGACACCATTCGGCGATCTCGTTGTCGTGCGTGATGATCGCGATGGTCGTCCCCGCCTCGCTGAGCTCTTTGATGATCTTCAGCACCTCGGCTCCCGCGGCCGAGTCGAGGTTGCCCGTCGGCTCGTCGGCGAGCAGCAGCGGAGGGTCGCCGACGACGGCCCTGGCCACCGCGACGCGCTGCTGCTCGCCGCCCGACATCTGGTTCGGCTTGTGGTCCAGCCGGTGGCCGAGGCCCACCCGGTCCAGCGCGGCCGCGGCGCGCTCGCGACGGACCCGCAGCGGGGTGCCGGTGTAGAGGAGGCCGTCGGCCACGTTGTCCAGCGCGCTCACCCCTGGCGCGAGATGGAACTGCTGGAAGACGAAACCGAGATGGCGGGCGCGCAGCGCGGACAGCTGGCGGTCGTTCAGGTCGAGGACGGAATGGCCCGCGATCCGTACGGTCCCCGAGGTCGGCCGGTCGAGCGTGCCGATGATCTGCAGCATCGTGGACTTGCCTGACCCCGAAGGCCCGATGATCGCCAGCAGCTCCCCGGCGGAGACCGTCAGATCCACCCCGCGCAGCGCGTGGACGTGCCCGTTGTAGGTCTTGGTGACCCCGCGCAGCTCGATGATGCTCATTCCGCGGGCACCCCGACCTTCATGCCCTCGGCCAGCCCCTCACCGGTGACCTCGACCATGCCGCTGCCGAACGCCCCGACCTTGACCGGCAGCAGCCTGGTGCGAGCGCCCTCGACGACCTCGACGCCGAACCCGCCCTCGCGGAGGGCGAGCAGCGCCTCCACCGGTACGGCGAGCACGTCCTCGCGCCGCTCGCTGACCAGCTCGACCTCGACGGGCGCCTGGTCCAGCTTGGTGCGAGGAGTCTTGTTCAGCGTGATGTCGACGTCGACGGTCGTGCTCTCCTTGGCGGTCTTGGCCACCGTGCCGACCGAGGTGATCCTTCCGGCCATCTTCTCGCCGCCCGGCAGCTCGACGCTGACCTTGGCCCCCTTCTTGGCCAGCGTCTGGTCGTCGGTGTCGAGGTCGACGTGCACGACCCTGTCGAGGCCGCTGACCGTGAGCACCTGCCGGCCAGGGGCGGTCCTGGCGCCGACCTCGCCCCTGGCGTCGGTCACCCTGACCGGCGACGGCAGGAACACCACCTGCGCCGCGTCCACCCGTCCCGTCTCGGGCAGTCCCCTGTCCTCCTGCCACTCGACGACGGCCTCGTAGGTCGCGTAGGTGAACTCGTCGTCCACCGTGAAGCCGTCGTAGCCGAGCGCGGCCAGGTTGCGTTCGAGCTGCTCGACGTCCGGCCCGTCCTCGACGCCGAGTTGCAGGGTGCGGTAGAGGGGGAGCTTGCCGTACATCAGGACCGTGGGGTGGCGGTCGGTCCTGAACAGGGGGCGGCCCCGCCTGATCACGGAACCCTCGTCCGCGACCCAGGTGAGGGTGCCCGTCGCGCCCGCGGCCACCTGGCGTTCGCCCGAGTAGGTGAGCGCGCCGTCGACGGTCTTGGTGTCGATCAGGTCCTGCTTGGTGACCTGTGCCGTGGCGGGCGCCACCGCGGCGGCCGGCGCCGCCGCCCCGGTGCCGCCATCGGCCAGTACGGCGACCGCCGCACCCGCGACGGCGACCGCGAGGACGCAGGCGCCGGCGAGAGCGACCTTCTTCACGATCCGCCCCCCTTCATCATGCCGGGGGCGAACTCCTTGCAGGCTTCCTGGGCGGCCTTCATCGCCTGCTCGCCGCCCTCGTTGCCGAGCATCTTGATCATGCCGTCGGCGCCGGGGTCCTCCATCTTGACGCCGTGCTCGCGCATGCACTGCGCGAACTTCAGCAGCTGGTCGCGTTGCGCCGGGTCCATGGCCTTGCGCTCGCCCGCCGCCGCGTCGAGGTACTGCTTGCACGCCTTCATGGCGGCTTCGGTCTTGGCCTGCTCGCCCTTCTTCCCCTGGATGCGGATGCCTCCGCTGCCGTCGGGGTCGGGCATGTCGACGCCGTTCTCGCGCATGCACTGCGCGAACTTCAGCCGTGCCTCGTCGCGGTCCATGCTGGCCGAGGCGCTCGGCCTGGCGGCGGCGGCGGTGCCACCGTCGCCCGTACTGGCCACCTGCGCGGTGGTGGAGGGGGCCGATCCGCACGCGGCGGCGAGGAGCAGTGGCAGCGCGGCCACGAGTACTCGTGTTCTCATGCGGCTCACTTCACCCAACCGGGCGCTAAAGCCAGATAAGCGGCTTACTCGCGGCTAACAGCCCTTGCTGCACTCTCGTCAGCATGCGGGTGCTGATCGTGGAAGACGAGGAACAGCTGGCCGACGCCGTGGCGCGCGGTCTCAGGCTGCACGCCATGGCCGTCGATGTGGCCTACGACGGTCAGGAGGCGCTGGAGCGCGCCTCCTACACCGACTACGACGTCGTCGTCCTCGACAGGGACCTTCCCGAGGTGCACGGGGACGACGTCTGCGGCGAGCTGACGCGAAGGAGCAGCATCCTGATGCTCACGGCGGCAGGGCAGGTACGCGACAAGGTGGAAGGGCTGTCCCTCGGCGCGGACGACTACCTGGTCAAGCCGTTCGCCTTCGCCGAGCTGGTGGCAAGGATCAGGACGCTGGCCCGCCGTACCTCTTCCGCGGCGCCGCCGGTGCTGGAGCGGGCGGGGGTCAGGCTCGACCCCGCCCGCCGTACGGTCACCAGGGACGGGCGGCCTGTCTCGCTGAGCCGCAAGGAGTTCGACCTGCTGAGCGAGCTGATGCGAGCGGAAGGCGCGCTGGTGACCTCGGGTGAGCTGCGCAGGAGCGTGTGGGACGAGTACGCGGGCACCGACACCAGCGTCCTGCGCGTCACCATGACCGCGCTGCGCAGGAAGCTCGGCGCGCCCGCCCTCGTCGAGAACGTCCCCGGCAAGGGGTACCGGTTGTGAGGCTCGGGCTGCGCGCCAGGCTCACCGTCCCGTACGGCGTGCTGTTCTTCGTCGCGGGCACGGCGCTGCTCTGGCTCACCTACCTTCTGACCGCCAACGCGCTGAGCAAGCAGTTCGTGCTGGCCTTCGCCAAGATCGGCCCGGAAGCGGCGCTGCCGACCAGGGAGCAGATGCAGACCGCGCTCAAGAGCGACGTGCAGGCGCGGGCGAACGAGGTGCTGGCCGAGATGCTGCGCTCCTCTCTCATGGTCATGATCCTCATCGGCATCATCGCGGTGGGGCTCGCCTACCTGATCGCCGACCGCGCGCTGCGCCCGATCGACAGGGTGACCGAGACCGCGCAGCGCCTCTCGGAGAGCACCCTGCACGAGCGGATCGGGCTGAACGGCCCCGACGACGAGGTCAAGCGCCTGGCCGACACCTTCGACGCGATGCTCGACCGGCTGCACAAGGTGTTCGACGCGCAGCGCAGGTTCATCGCCAACGCCTCGCACGAGCTGCGCACGCCGCTGGCGATCAACCGCACGGTGCTGGAGGTGTCGCTGGAGGAACCCGAGGCCTCGCCCGACCTCAAGGCGCTGGCCAGGGCACTGCTGGGCACCAACGCGCGCTACGAGCGGCTGATCGAGGGACTGCTGCTCCTGGCGCAGTCGGAGCAGGAGCTCACCGCGCGCAGGCCGGTCGAGCTGCGCCACATCGTGCGCACCGTGCTGGAGCAGTTGGAGCTGCAGCCGCGCAGACGCCGCGTCACCATCCACCAGGACCTGTCCGACGCCGAGGTCGAGGGCGATCCGCTCTTCCTCGAAAGGGCCGTCTTCAACCTGGTGGAGAACGCGATCAAGTACAACGTGCGCGACGGCCAGGTCTGGATCAGGGTGTCGGCCGACGGGCTCATCACGGTGGAGAACACCGGGCCCGTGGTCCCGCCGTACGACGTGGACGACCTGTTCGAGCCGTTCAGGCGGCTGTCGGGCGAGCGCGTGCGCTCCGACAGGGGCGCGGGGCTCGGGCTCTCGATCGTGCGTGCCATCGTCGAGGCGCACGGCGGCACCGTCACCGCGCTGCCCCGGCCGGAGGGCGGTCTGGGCGTCACCGTGAGCCTGCCCGGACCCGCGGCGGCGAGCGCCGCGGCCCCGGGCAGGCCACTGAGGGGGACCGGTGTTCTCAGAGAGATCAGCAGGTGAAGTGGACGCCGGAGAAGTTCCGCCGCCACGCCGTGACCTCCGGCGCGACCGACGCGGGATCCACGGAGGGGTCCAGGCTGCGGGCGATGAATCCGGCCAGGGCGGGCATGTCGTCCTCGGTCATGCCCAGGCGCGCCACCTCGGGCGTGCCCAGGCGCAGCCCGTTGACGTCGCCGGGCACCGCCGCCATGGGCAGTCCGATGCCGCAGGCCAGCAGGTTCGCCTGGCGCATCCTGCGGGCCGCGGCCTGGCCGCCGCCCCTGGCGACGAGCGCGAACTGGTGGGAGTTGGTGCCGCCGCCGAAGACGGGCAGGCCGAGCTCCTGCAGGCCGGTGGCCAGCTGGTGGGCGGTGCCCACCATCATCTCCGCGTACGCCTTGCCCGCCACCTTCCAGTCCAGCAGCGCGATGGCCAGCGCCGCCGTACGGCCGGCGTCGAAGTTGGCCGTGAGCCCCGGGTAGGCGATCGCGTCGAGCCGCTCGGCCAGCGCGGCCGAGTCGGTGACGACCAGGCCGCCCGCGGGGCCGCCCAGGCTCTTGTAGGTGCTCATCGTCATCAGGTGCGCGCCCTGGGACAGGGGGTTCGGCCAGACACCCCCGGCGATCATCCCGCACACGTGCGCGGCGTCGAACAGCAGGGAGGCCCCGACCTCGTCGGCGATCTCGCGAACGGCGGCCACCGGGTGGGGGAAGGGGTTGAGGCTGCCGCCGATGGTGATCAGCCTGGGCCTGGCCCGTACGGCGAGCTCGCGCAGCGCGGGGACGTCGACGGTGTAGCCGTCGGCCATGACGGGGGCGTCGAGGGTGGTCAGGCCGTACAGCCCGGCCGCGCCCGCCGCGTGGTGGGTGACGTGCCCGCCGATGGAGGGCGGCGGGGCGATGATCGTGTCACCCGGCTTGCAGGTCGCCATGAACGCGTAGAGGTTGGCCAGCGCGCCCGATCCCACGCGGACCTCGGCGTAACGGGCGGAGAACACCTCGGCGGCCAGCTCGGCGGCGATGATCTCGATCTGCTCGATGGCCTCGAGACCCATCTCGTACTTGTCGCCCGGGTAGCCGAGCGAGGGCCTCGAGCCGAGGCCGGCCGACATCAGGGCCTCGGCGCGGGGGTTCATGATGTTGGTCGCGGGGTTGAGGTTGACGCATTCCACGTCGTGGATCCGGTGGTTGCGCTCGGTGAGCCTGCTGATCTCGGCGAGTGTGTCCGAGGCGGGCTGGGAGGAGACGGTCGCCGCGCCGCGCTGCACGAGGTCATCGGAGGCGGCGGGCACCCATGAACGAGGGGCGAGCATACGGCCAGGTTAGGCACACGCCTGCCGCGAGCGCATGGTGTGGATGAAGGGACCCGCTCCTACACTTGTCGGAATGCAGGCATGGCTCGACGCGCTCGCCGCGGCCATCGAGAGGAGCGTCTCCGTCGACGACTCCGACGGCCGCCTGATCGCCTACAGCTCCCGGCATGCCGACGCCGACCCCGTCAGGGTGGCGGCGATCCTGTCCAGGCAGGTGGCGCCCGAGGTCAGGCGGTGGCAGGACCTGCACGGCATCGCCACCGCCACCTCGCCGGTGCGCATGCCCGCCAACGAGGAGCTGGGGATGGGCGCCAGGGTCTGCGTGCCCATCAGGGACGGCGGGCGGACGCTGGGCCATCTGTGGCTGCTCGACCCCGGCCAGACGCTGGACGGCAGGGCGCTGGCGCTGGCCGAGGAGACGGCCCGCGAACTGGCGGCGGCGTGGCACGAGGACCCCGACGCGATGGTCCGCCGCCTGCTCACCACGGGCCAGGGCTGGAACAGGACGGCGCCGAGGCTCGTCCAGGTGTGCGTCGTCCTTCCCGGCTCGGGGCGGCCTGAGCGCAACGCCATCGGCGGGTTCGTGACCGATACCCATGCCGCCTACCTGCTCCGCCAGCCGGCGGACGGCATGCCGGAGGAGGAGGGCGTCACCCGTGGTTACAGCGAGACGACGGGGCCCGAGGCGGCTCCCGAGGCGTACCGGCAGGCGTTGACCGCCGCCCACCTGGCCGCCGCGGATCCCGCGCTTCCCCGCCACGTGTCGTGGGCGGGGCTGGGGCCGTACCTGATGCTGCTCGGCGCGGCGGACGACCCGCTCGCCGCGCTGGACGGCGAGCAGGCGCACACTCTGGAGACCTATCTCGACCTCGGCGGTAACGCGCAGCGCACCGCCGCCGCACTCCACCTGCACAGGACGACCCTCTACTACCGGCTCGGCCGCATCGGTGACGCGCTCGGCGCGGACCTGGACGACGGCATGACCAGGCTGCATCTCCACCTGGCGCTGAAGAAGAGAAGGCTCGACTCGGGCTTTCCGGAGTGAGCCCCTGCTCCAGCTCCCCTGCCGGAGGCGGAGAGCTGGAGCCCGTTCATTCGGCGGCTAGCCGTTCGGCCTCCTCGTGCAGCGCGACGACCAGCAGGAGCTCCAGCCCCAGCTCGGTCAGATCGGGCGCCGCGAGGCCATCGAGAACCTGCATGGTGGGCCTCCCTGATCAAGAGACGCCCCAGTGGTCACAGTGGTTTACCTGAACCTTTCCCACGCCGACTGGCGGGTCATGTTCAGGGAGGCGCCGATGCGCTCCCAGCTCACGTCGCGGGTGCGGAGGTGGCGCACCCAGTCGTGGAGGTTGTCGTCGATCTGCACCTGCACCGCCGCGATCTTGGGAAGGTGGTCGAGGATCTGGTCCACGGACATCTCCTCCCACATGGGCAGCCGCGGCCCTGACTGCGCGGCGAGCCGCTCGGTCTCGAGGATCTCGTTGCACAGGGCGACGCACTGGTCGCAGATGTGCACGCCTGGACCCGCGATGAGCTTGCCGACGTCCGCGCTCTTCTGGTGGCAGAACGAGCAGCGGAGCTTGTCCTTCCAGTTGTCAGGCATGGCCTGACGTTAACTCTGTCAGGCCACACCTGACAAGCCCTCGTGGACGGCGGTTCTGGTCTCCTGGACCTGGGCCATGATGATGGCGTTGCGCTCCTCGCCGATCTTGCGGCAGATCGTGGTGTATGCCTGCAGGATCCTGCGGTAGGCCGCACGTGCCTCCTCGAGTTGGGAGCTGAGCGCCAGCACTCTGATGGGGTCGTCGTACAGCTCGGCCTCGGCGAGCATGGCACGCGCCTCGTTCACGATCTGCTCCGCCCGCTGACGCGTACGGCGTAGCAACGCCGAGCACTCGTAGAGCTCGGCGAGTCGTGCGGAGGAGACGACGCGTTCGGCAGATCGCACGGCTGGATCCTCGGTCGTCTGACGGCTGAGTTCCGTTCCCATTCCCGCCACCTCTCAGTCAAGGTTGCCTGAGTGTAGACGCGCCATTCCCGCCTCTGGATCACGCAGGTTGGCAGGGGGTAGGGCACTGTTCCCTGAGGGGATGATTCTCTACGCGCGGGGGAATTCAGCGCCACCGCGGGACGGCTATTCACCCAACTTAATCAGCAAATTTGCGCTGTCGGGGGATATGTCGGTTGTCCTGAAAGTAAAGCCGTCAACACGCCGGATCGGCCACGCGAAACCCCGGCATGGTCACATACTGGATCGGAGTGGAAGCGGAACGTGACGGCTGAGGGGCGCGGCTGTGGCTGAACAACCAGCGGGGTGCGACGAGGACAGTGTGGACGTCAGCGTCATCATCCCCGTCCGCAACTGCCGTGACTATCTTGATCGCAGCCTGACCTCCGCACTGGTCCAACGAGTGAAGAAGGAGATCGTCGTCGTCGACGACGGGTCCACCGACGGCAGTGCCGACCTGCTCGAGCTCTACTCCCACTACCACCGCGGCATCGTGCGGGTCATCCACAAGAAGCACGCGCTCGGCGCCGGCGGCCCGCGCAACACGGGGCTCGAGCACGCCAGGGGCCGCTACGTCTTCTTCTGCGACGCCGACGACTACCTCGGTCCCGAGGCGCTCGAGCGCATGGTCGCCATGGCCGACAGGAACGGCTCCGACATCGTGCTCGGCAAGATCATCGGGCACGGCCGCCGCGCGCCCGTCTCGATGTTCCAGCGCAGCGTCGACCGGGCCGACCTGGGCGAGAGCGCCGTCTACAACAGCCTCAGCTGCTTCAAGCTCTACCGCAGGGAGATGCTCGACCGCCACCGCGTGAGGTTCGCCGAGGGGCAGCTCATCGGCGAGGACATCGTCTTCAGCGTCCACGCCTACTGCCACGCCGAGGTCATCTCGATCGTGGCCGACTACGACTGCTACCACCTGGTGGCCAGACCCGACGGCAGCAGCATCATGCAGCAGCCCGCCAGCCGCGACCCGCTCGGGTGGCTCAGCATGATCAGCAAGCCCATCGAGCTGATGGCCGCCCACGTCGAGGCGGGCCCGCTGCGCGACCACCTGCTCCGCCGTCACTTCAGGCTCGACATCTTCGCCCAGCTCGGCGCCCCCTTCCTGGCGGCCGACGACATGCGGCGCAAGGAGATCGCCCACGAGGTGGCCGCGCTGTGCGACAGGTGGCTGACCCCCGGCGTCGAGGACAGGCTCACCACGACCGACCGGAAGCGCCTCGCCGCGCTCGACGACCTCGACAGGCTCGTACGGCTGGCCGGGATCGAGGCCGCCACCGTGCGCAGGCGGCTGACCGGGCTCAGGTGGGAGGGCGACAGGCTGATCGTCGAGGGCGAGGCCGCGCTCGAGGGCCCGCAGCGGCACGGCGGCCTCGCGCTGGTGCTGCGCTCCAGGCAGGAGGAGGGCGGCGAACTGGTCATGCCCGCCGATCCGGTGGGCGAGAGCGGATTCACCGCGACGATCCACCCCGGCGAGCTCTCCTCTGGCGTCTGGGACTTCCACGTCGCCGTCGAGTGCGAGGGCGTCATCCGCCTGGCCAGGCTGGGCGGCGAACGGGACGGCGGCATCACCAGGCCGGCACCGCGCCTGGTCGGCACCGTGATCGCCCTGCCGTACTTCACCAGGACCAACGGCAATCTGAGCCTCGACGTCGGCGGGCACGTGCTCACCGTGCCGGGCAGCGTGCGCCTCACCCGCACGCGGTGGACGCTGGGGCACCGCCTGATCCTTGACGGGGAGATCACCGTGGGCGGCGGGGGGATCCCCGAGGCGGGAGCGGTCAGGCGGCTGGTCTGGAGGGAACGTCACACCGGCAGGGAGCGCGCGGAGCGGGTGGTGGCGCTGCCCGGCGGCGTGTTCGCGGCCAGGCCCGCGATCGGCAGGTTCGCGCCAGGCACCTGGGACGCCTACCTGGAGCTCGAGCTGGGCGGGCCGCCCGCGAGGTTCAGGATCGAGGCCGACGCGGGCATGGTGGCCGAGCCGCGCAGCTGGTGGCGGGGCCCGGTACGCAGCAGCGCCAGGCCCTATGCCACGGCGGGCAAGGGCAGGCTGAGCACGGTCGTCCGCAAGCTCACCCCCATGGCCATCCTGCGACGGCTGCTGGGCGGTTCCAGTTGCTAGTCATATGCAGGTGCAATGCCATGTCTTAAAGTAAGGAGGGTTTCATCCCCCTTACTGGAGGCTTGGTCGTGCACGTACCCGATGGCTTCTTCAATGCCGCAACATCCATCTCGGCAGGTGTCGTCGCGGCCGCGGGCGTGGCGGTCTGCCTGCGCGGAGCCCGGCGGGAGCTCGACGACCGCACCGCGCCCATGGCGGGGCTGGTCGCCGCCTTCATCTTCGCCGTCCAGATGCTCAACTTCCCCGTCGCCGCCGGGACCAGCGGACACCTGCTGGGCGGCGCGCTCGCCGCGATACTCGTCGGTCCCTACACGGGCGTGCTGTGCATGACCGTCGTACTCCTCGTGCAGTGCGTCTTCTTCGCCGACGGCGGGCTGACCGCGCTCGGCATCAATGTCGTGATCATGGGCATGGTCACCGTGCTGGTCGGGTGGGGGCTGTTCCAACTGGTCACCAGGGCGGCCAAGGGCAAGGCGGCGATCAGCGCGGCCACGTTCCTCGCCGCGCTGGTCTCGGTGCCGGTCTCCGCGCTGGCGTTCTCGCTGCTGTTCGCCGTCGGCGGCACCGCGCCGATCGACGCGACCGCCGTCGCCGCGGCCATGGGCGGCGTCCACGTGCTCATCGGCATCGGAGAGGCGCTGATCACCACCGCGACCGTCGGCGCGGTGCTGGCCGTACGGCCCGACCTGGTGTACGGCGCCCGCGGCCTTTCCACGCCGCTCGTCCTGAAGGGCGCCGACGGCACGACCTCGCCCGTCGACGCGGCCCCCGCCGCCAGGCCCGCCGCCCGCGGCATCAGGCCGTTCCTGGTCGGCGGCATCGGCGTGACGCTCGTGCTGGCCGGCCTCGTCTCCTTCTACGCCTCCTCCAACCCCGACGGCCTCGAGGCGGTCGCCGAGAACAAGGGCTTCCTCGACCAGGCCACCGACCATCTGTTCGGCTCGTGGGCGCTGGCCGACTACGGGGACGTCGGCGGCATCCCCGTCGGCATCGCGGGCGTGGTAGGTGTCGGCATCACGCTGATCGTCGCGGGCGCCGTCGCGTTCGCGGCCCGCCGCCGTTCCGGCGTCGGGGTCTAGCGATGGGCGCGGGACACCACCACCAGCTCTACCGGCCCGGCGACACGCCCGTCCACCGGCTGCCGCCGCAGTGCAAACTGGTGGCGGTGCTGGTGTTCGCGGGCGTCGTCGTCGCCACGCCGCGCGAGGCCTTCTGGGCGTTCGGCGCCTACGCGCTGCTGCTGGCGCTCGTGGCGGGCATCGCGCGGGTGCCGCTGCCCTACGTGGCAGGGCGGATGGTGATCGAGATCCCCTTCGTGCTGTTCGCGCTGGCGATCCCGATCATCGGGATGGGGGAGCGGACCGAGGTCCTCGGGCTCTCGCTCAGCGTGCAGGGGCTGTGGGCGGCGTGGAACATCCTGGCCAAGGCCTCTCTCGGCGTCGTCGCCTCCATCCTGCTCGCGGCCACGACCGAACCTCGGATGATCCTGCTCGGCGCGCAGCGGCTGCGGCTGCCGTCGCTGCTGGTGCAGATCGCGATGTTCATGCTGCGGTACCTCGATGTGATCATGGACGAGATGCGGAGGATGCGGGTGGCGAGGGAGTCGAGGGGCTTCGAGGCGCGCAACCTCAGGCAGATCCCGGTGATCGCCAGATCGGCGGCCGCGCTGTTCATCCGCTCCTACGAGCGGGGCGAGCGCGTCCATCTGGCCATGCTCAGCAGGGGCTACACCGGCTCCCTGCCGATCATCCATGACCTCGCGGGATCCGGGCGGCAATGGGGGATCGCGCTGGCCCTGCCCGTCACGGCGCTGGCCGTCCTTGGAGTGTCACTGTGGTGAAGTCTCTGGAAGTGAGCGAGCTCGCCTACGCCTATCCCGACGGCACCCAGGCGCTGTTCGGGGTCGACCTGTCGATCGGCAGGGGCGAGCACGTCGCGCTGCTCGGGCCGAACGGCGCCGGCAAGACCACGCTGGTCATGCACCTCAACGGCATCCTGACCGCCGGGCACGGCACGGTGAGCGTCGCCGGCACGCCCGTGCGCGCCGACACGCTCAAGGAGGTCAGGCAGCGCGTGGGGCTGGTCTTCCAGGACCCCGACGACCAGCTGTTCATGCCGACCGTGCGCGACGACGTCGCCTTCGGCCCCGCCAACATGGGCGTCAGGGGCGAGGAGCTGGAGCGCAGGGTCAAGAACGCGCTCGACAGGGTGGGCATGGCCGACCACCTCGACAGGCCGCCGCACCACCTGTCCTTCGGCCAGCGCAGGAGGGTGGCGGTGGCCACGGTGCTCGTCATGGAGCCCGAGATCCTGGTGCTCGACGAGCCGTCGTCCAACCTCGACCCCGCGGCGCGCAGGGAACTGGCGGAGATCCTGCGCTCGCTCGACGTCACCGTGCTGATGGTCACCCACGACCTGCCGTACGCGCTGGAGCTGTGCGAGCGCTCGCTCATCCTGTCAGGCGGCGTGATCGCCGCCGACGGGCCGACCCGCACCCTGCTGGCCGACTCCGCGCTGCTGGCCGAGCACCGCCTGGAGCTGCCGTACGGCTTCGCTATTCCTGAGGAACGTGGATGACCACCAGACGGTCGCCCTCCCTCACCGAGGCGGCCCTCGGATCGGCGTAGGGAACGATCTCGCCGTCGCGGACCACCGCGATCACCATGCCGTCGCACTCGATCGCCGCCTTGCCGACCTCGTGCGGCCTGACGGGGCGCTCGGTCAGGTCGAGCCCCTTGCCGTAGACGAGGAAGTCCTCGATCAGCGCGCTGACGGCGGGGCTCTGCGTGGCCACGCCGAGCATCCTGCCCGCCGCGTCCGACGAGGTGATGACGACGTCGGCGCCGCTCTGCCGGACGAGAGGGTCGTTCTCCGCCTCGCGAACGGCGGCGACGATCGTGGCCGACGGGTTGAGCTGGCGGGAGGTCAGCGTGACCAGCGCGGTGGTGTCGTCGCGCTGGACGGCGATGATGATCTCCTTGGCCAGGCGGACGCCCGCCCTGTTGAGCACCTCGCTGCGGGTGGCGTCGCCGACGACGCCCACGAAGCCGTCGGCGTTGGCCTCCTCGATCGCTTCGGCCCGCGGGTCGACGACGACGATCGACTCCTTCGCACGGTCGTTCTCCAGCAGCGTGCGGGTCGCGGCCCTGCCCTTGGTGCCGTAGCCCACGATCACCGTGTGGTCGCGCAAACCGGACCTCCAACGTTGGATCAGGAAGTTCTCGCGGGTGCGCTGGGTCAGCACCTCCAGTGTCGTGCCCACGAGGATGACGAGGAAGACGATGCGCAGCGGCGTGACGGCGACGATGTTGATCGCCCTGGCGAGCGGTGACACGGGGGTGATGTCCCCGTACCCCGTCGTCGACACGGTGACGGTCGCGTAGTAGAGCGCGTCGAGCAGCGAGACCTTGCCGTCGTAGCTGTCCTTGTACCCGTCGAGATCCACTGCGACCAGCAGGAACACGGCCGCCAGCGCCCCGCAGGCGTACAGGACCCTGCGCAGGACCGCCCTGATCGGGCTGATCGCGAGGTTCGGCAGGCGGACGCCGGTCTCGGGAAGGTCGTCCCGCATGTTGGTGATCGTAGTTTGTCCATGGCGCCCGTCTGGGGATGTCGAAGTACAGTGGCTCATCGAGGAGGGCCGAATGAAGCTACGGCTGGCGCGCCATGCCATGGGAGACGCCGTGGTGGTCGCGGTGGAGGGGGAGCTGGATCTGTTCACGGCGCCCTTCCTGCGCGACGAGGTCCGTGACGCGATCAAGCAGGACGGCGCGCGGCTCGTGCTCGACCTGCAGGAGCTGTCGTTCATGGACTCCAGCGGGCTGTCGGTGCTGATCGAGGCGTGGCGCCTGGCGACCGGCGAAGGCGGGTGCGTCTCGCTGGCCGCGCCCCAGGCGCCGGTGGCCCGCATCCTGCGCACCACAGGGCTCGACCGCCGCATCAAGGTCTATGCGGACGTCGACACCGCCGTGGGCGCGATCTGACGAGAACCGAGCGCCGTGCGGCCGCTTGGGGCAGGCGTTTCTCATTAGTGGGCCACCCGAAGTAGAACTTCGTTCGGTTCTCGCGTTAAGGTCCGTGACATGGACGTCAACGGAGCAGTAGCAATCATCTCGGGTGGGGCCAGCGGCCTGGGCGAGGCCACGGCCCGCGAGCTTGCCCGCCAGGGCGCGACCGTGGTCATCGCCGACCTCAACGAGGAGCGCGGCAAGTCGATCGCCGACGAACTCGGCGGCGTCTTCGTCAGGACGGACGTGTCGGACGAGGGCGACGTGCAGGCGGCCGTCGACGCGGCCGTGGCCACCGGCAAGCCGGTCCGCGTGATCGTCAACAGCGCGGGCATCGGCTGGGCCGAGCGCACCGTCAACCGCGACGGCGCCCCGCACAGCCTCGCCAGCTACCGCAAGGTCATCGAGGTCAACCTGATCGGCACCTTCAACCTGATGCGCATCGGCGCGGCCGCCATCGCCAAGACCGAGCCCGTCTCCGAGGACGGGCACAGGGGCGTGGTCATCAACACCGCCTCCGTCGCGGCGCTGGAGGGCCAGACGGGTCAGCTCGCCTACTCCGCGTCCAAGGGCGGCATCGTGGGCATGACCGTGCCCGCGGCCCGCGACCTGGCCGCCATCGGCGTGCGCGTCAACACCGTCTGCCCCGGCATCATCGACACCCCGATCTACGGCTTCTCCGGCAACGCCGAGGAGTTCAAGGCCAAGCTCGTCGCCCCCGTCGTCTTCCCGAAGCGCATGGGCCGCGCCGACGAGTTCGCCCACCTGGTGCGCTCGCTGATCGAGAACGACTACATGAACGCCGAGGTCATCAGGTTCGACGGCGGCATCCGCTTCCAGCCCAAGTGATGAGGTGCCCGTGTCCTCCGACGAAGTTCTGATCGAGGAGTCCGACGGCGTCGCGGTGATCACCATCAACCGCCCGTCGGCCCGCAACGCCGTCAACGGAGCCGTCGCGCGTGGCCTCGCGGCCGCGCTCGACGCGCTCGACACCCGCTCGGACATCTCCGCCTACGTCCTCACGGGGGCGGGAGGCACGTTCTGCGCGGGCATGGACCTCAAGGCCTTCCTCGCCGGCGACTTCCCCGTCATCGAGGGCAGAGGCTTCGGCGGCATCGCCGAGTCGCCGCCCAAGAAGCCCCTGATCGCGGCCGTCGAGGGGTACGCGCTCGCGGGCGGCTTCGAGCTCGCGCTGTCGTGCGACCTGATCGTGGCCTCGTCCGAGTCGAAGTTCGGCCTGCCCGAGCCCAAGCGCGGGCTCGTGGCGGGGGCGGGCGGCATCATGCGGCTGCCGCGCAGGATCCCCTACCACGTGGCCATGGAGATCGCCCTGACCGGCGACCACTACCCGGCCTCCCGGCTGTACGAACTCGGGCTGGTCAACAGGATCACCTCCCCTGGCGAGGCGCTGGCGGGCGCGCTGGAACTGGCCAGGAAGATCGCGGCCAACGCGCCACTGGCGCTGGCGGCGACCAAGAAGGTCATCATCGAGTCGGTGGACTGGCCGTTGGAGGAGATGTTCACGAAGCAGGGGCCGATCATCAACCCGGTGTTCGGGTCGAAGGACGCGATGGAGGGCGCGGCCGCCTTCGCCGAGAAGCGCGCTCCCGAGTGGAGGGGCGAGTAGGTTCTCCCGGCTCCTCCCCCGTGGCGGGAGGAGCCGTCCTCGCGGCCGGCCGCGGTCCGCCTTCTCACGGCGCCCGGTCGGCCGGACGCCGCGGTACGGCAGGCCGTCGCGAGAGGCTCGCCGCCGAAATGGACGCCGCGCGCAGGGGACGTCCCGCATTACCGTGAAGGGAGACGTTTTCAACCCCCGGCGGCAGGAGAGCCCATGAGTTCCCCTTACGAGTCGGCCAAGCGCGGCGCGAGCGGCCTCCTGCAGGGCGCGCTCGGTGCCCTCCTGCTGGTCGGTGGCATGCTCGTCGTGATGTGGGCCGTCGAGATCTTCGACTACGTCACCCCGGGCAGCCTCGACTACGAGCTCGGCATCATCGCCTGGTCGCCCGACGGCCTGGTCGGGATCCTGTTCGCGCCCTTCCTGCACGACGGGTTCGGGCACCTGATGGCCAACTCGCTGCCGCTGCTCGTCCTGGGCTTCCTCGCCGCCTTCCGCGGCCTCGGGAAGTTCCTGTGGGCGACGCTGATCATCATGGTGATCGGCGGCGTCGGCACCTGGGTCACCACCACGCCCGGCGTGCCCACCGTGGGCGCGAGCGGGCTCATCTTCGGTTACTTCGGCCTTGTGGTGGCCCGCGGCCTGTTCGACCGGCGCCTGCTCGACATCGCGGTGGGTCTCGGCGTGGCCGTGGCGTACTACTCGCTGGTGTGGGGCCTGCTGCCCAACGACCAGAACATCTCCTGGCAGGGCCATCTGTTCGGGCTCGTCGGCGGTGTGGTGGCCGCGTGGGTGCTGCGGCGCAAGCGGGCGATCAGCTCGGCGTCGCCGTCCTTCTGACGCCCTGGACAGCCGATCTTCCTCCGGCGCAGGGTGGGAGTCCCGGCCGCCGCCCCGAAGCCCTCAGCGGGCCTCTGGGCGGCGCGCAGCGTCAGTGGACCGCGGGCGCGTGGGTGCGCTCGGCAGGGGAGGCGGACAGCAGCCGGTCGATGTAGGCCAGCCCGATGGCCGAGGCCACGAAGGCCAGGTGCATGAACGTCTGCCACATCATGGTCTGCGTGGGCGTGTCCTTGGCCCTGATGAACGTCTGGAGCAGGTGCACCGACGAGATGCCGACGATGGCGGTGCCCAGCTTCACCTTGAGCACGTTGGCGTTGACGTGGGAGAGCCATTCGGGCTCGTCGGGGTGGTCCTTGAGGTCGATGCGCGAGACGAACGTCTCGTACCCGCCCACGATCACCATGATGAGCAGGTTGGAGATCATCACGACGTCGATGAGCCCGAGGACGGCCAGCATGACGATGACCTCGGGACCGGGAAGGGACTCGGCGCCGCCGAAGGCCTTGATCGTCGCCGCGCTCACGTGGCCTGTGACGATCGTGTCGCCCAGATGCCACAGCTCGACCATGAACTGCCACACGTAGAGGGCCTGCGCCGCGATCAGGCCGAGGTAGAGCGGCGCCTGCAGCCACCGGCTGGCGAACATCACGTAGCCGAGACCCCGCATCCTCACGGCGCGCGCCTCCGAGGTGGACGTCACTCCTGTCACTCCTGTCGCAGTGCTCGCGCCGCGCTCTGGCAGGCTCGAGCGAGATAGGTAACGATTGGTCCGCGGCCCACACACGCGACGAGCACGTCACCCAGCTGATGCTCGAGGCGCCGGCCGCCGGCACCGACAGGCTGCCGGTGCCGGCGAGGTTCGCGCAGAGCGTCGAGATGGAGGACGCGCTCGCGTTGCCCGACGAGCCGACTCGCCGGGCGGAGGAAGGCTAGAGGCGCTCGACCACGTAGTCGACGCAGGTGGTCAGCGCCTCGACGTCGGACGGCTCGATCGCCGGGAACATCGCGATCCGCAGCTGGTTGCGGCCGAGCTTGCGGTACGGCTCGGTGTCGACGATGCCGTTGGCGCGCAGCACCTTGGCCACCGCGGCGGCGTCGACGGCGTCGGTGAAGTCGATCGTGCCGACCACCTGCGAGCGGAACTCGGGAGCGGCGAACGGCGTGGCGAACGACGACTTCTCCGCCCACGTGTAGAGGCGCTGGGCGGAGTCGGCGGTACGCGAGGTGGTCCACGCGAGGCCGCCGTTGCCGTTCATCCAGTCGATCTGGTCGGCGAGCAGGAACAGCGTGGCCACCGACGGCGTGTTGTAGGTCTGGTCCTTGCCGGAGTTGTCGATCGCGACCGGCAGGCTGAAGAACTCGGGCACGTAGCGGCCGCTCGCGGCGATCTCCTCGACCCGGGCCAGCGCCCGCGGCGACATGATCGCGATCCACAGGCCGCCGTCGGAGGCGAAGCTCTTCTGCGGGGCGAAGTAGTAGACGTCGGTCTCGGCGATGTCGACGGGCAGGCCGCCCGCGCCCGAGGTGGCGTCGACCAGGACGAGGGCCTCGTCGCCGCCGACCCGCTTGATCGGCATCGCGACGCCGGTGGAGGTCTCGTTGTGGGTGAGGGCGTAGACGTCGACGCCGTCCTCGGCGACGGCGGCCGGGTGGGTGCCGACCTCCGACTTGATGATGGTCGGGTCGGCCAGCCACGGCGCCTTGCTGACGACCGCGCCGAACTTCGAGGAGAACTCGCCGAAGGACAGGTGCTGGGACTTCTCGCGCACCAGCCCGAAGGCGGCGATGTCCCAGAACGCGGTGGTGCCGCCGTTGCCCAGCACGACCTGGTAGCCCTCGGGCAGGGAGAACAAATCGGCGAGCCCGGCACGGACCCTGCCGACCAGGTTCTTGACCGGCTTCTGCCGATGGGAGGTGCCCATCACGCCGGCGCCGGAGGCGGCGAGCGCGGACAGCTGCTCGGGTCGGACCTTCGAGGGCCCGCAGCCGAAGCGGCCGTCGGCGGGCTTGATGTCAGCGGGAATCACGATGTCAGCCACCTGCCCAAGCCTACTGAGCCGTCCCGCGTGGCTTGTCCTGGGTCCGGGATATGAGATGCGTGCCGACCTGCGGCCTGCGGGTGGAAACGAGAAACGGCCCGCTGATGACCAGCGGGCCGTTACCGAGGAAGAAGGCGTCAGATGGTGCCGACGACCTCGCCGGCGCCAGGGACGTCGCTCAGCGGACGCGTGGCGGGGCCGACGTAGTTCGCGCTGGGGCGGACCAGCCTGCCCGTGCGCTTCTGCTCCAGGATGTGCGCGGCCCAGCCGGCCGTGCGCGCGCAGGTGAACATCGAGGTGAACATGTGCGAGGGAACCTCGGCGAAGTCGAGGACCACGGCGGCCCAGTACTCCACGTTGGTGGCGAGCACCCGGTCGGGCTTGCGCGCGTGCAGCTCCTCCAGAGCCGCCGTCTCCAGTGCGGCGGCGACCTCGTAGCGAGGAGCGTCGAGCTCCTTCGCGGTACGGCGCAGCACGCGGGCGCGCGGGTCCTCGGCGCGGTAGACGCGGTGACCGAAGCCCATCAGGCGGTTGCCCTTGTCCAGCTCGCTCTGGACGTACTTCTTGGCGTCGCCGAGCTGCTCGACGCCCTCGATCATGTGCAGCACGCGGGCGGGGGCGCCACCGTGCAGCGGACCGGACATCGCGCCGACCGCGCCGGAGAGCGCGGCGGCCACGTCGGCACCCGTGGAGGCGATGACGCGGGCGGTGAACGTGGAGGCGTTCATGCCGTGTTCGGCGGCGGAGGTCCAGTAGGCGTCGATCGCCTTGACATGCTTGGGGTCGGGCTCGCCCCGCCAGCGGACCATGAACCTCTCGGTGATGGTCTTGGCCTCGTCGACCCTGCTCTGCGGCACCATCGGCAGGCCGAGGCCACGCGCCGACTGCGCCACGAACGACAGGGCCATCACCGACGCGCGCGCGAGGTCGTCGCGGGCCTGCGCGTCGTCGATGTCGAGCAGAGGCTTGAAGCCGTAGGCGGGAGCCAGCATGGCCAGCGCGCTCTGCACGTCGACGCGGATGTCACCGGAGTGGACAGGGATGGGGTACGGCTCCGCAGGGGGTAGGCCCGGCTGGAACTTGTTGTCGACGAGCAGACCCCAGACGTGCCCGAACGGGACACGGCCGACCAGATCTTCGATGTCGACGCCCCGATAACGAAGGGCGCCCCCCTCTTTGTCCGGTTCCGCGATCTCGGTCTCGAAAGCTACGACGCCTTCGAGGCCGGGTTTGAAGTCGGACATTCTCGGCCGCCTCCCTTTCTTGCCGTGTGGGCAATCCTGTTCTCATGGTCGCGGCCGCCTCGGAGCGTGTTCGCATCCCCGGAGCTCGTCCGCTTCTGTTGATGTCGAGATACCGGCGGGTCAATTTAACCCCCTAACCGGACGTGCTTCGTCTTCGGGCACGCCGAAACGCCATAGGCGCTGGTAGGGGGTTGTGTGTGGGATCGCCACCAAGCGCGCAAGAATACCTTCTCGTGGACGCACCATCGCTGGCGGGGCTCCGCCGTACCTATGAGGGACAGCCGTTGCTCGAATCAGACGTCGCGGCCGACCCGATCGCGCAATTCACCCAGTGGTTCGACGAGGCGCTCGACGCGGGGCTGCCCGAGCCCAACGCGATGGTGGTCGCCACGGCCTCGGCCGGGGGGCGGCCGAGCGCCCGTACCGTGCTGCTCAAGGGCTACGACGAACGCGGGTTCGTCTTCTTCACCAACTACGAGTCGCGCAAGGGTCGTGACCTGGCCGAGAACCCCCGCGCCTCGCTGCTGTTCCCCTGGCATCCGATCCGGCGTCAGGTCCGCGTCGAGGGCAGCGTGATCCGCCTGCCGCACGAGGACTCCGCCGCCTACTTCAACTCCAGGCCGTACGGCTCCCGCGTCGGCGCGTGGGCCTCGCGCCAGTCGGCCGTCGTGCGCTCGCGCGAGGAACTCGACGCCCGCTACGCCGAACTCGCCGCCCGCTGGCCCGAGAATCCGCCCGTCCCCGACTTCTGGGGCGGCTTCAGGGTGGTGCCGACCGAGGTGGAGTTCTGGCAGGGCCAGCTCGACCGCATGCACGACAGGCTGCGCTACCGGCGGGTTCACCCTGGTTGGGTATTGGAGCGACTCGCCCCCTAATGTGCCGTGAGTGGCTTTCGGGGATTTTGTTGTCGACACGCGCCCTCTTCGGGTCGCCGCCTACCGGCGGCTCTGGTGGGGACAGGCCGTCTCCCACATCGGGGTGGCGGTCACCGTGGTCGCGGTCAGCCAGCAGGTGTGGGACCTCACGAGGTCGTCCTTCTGGGTGGGGATGCTGGGCCTGGCCAACCTGATCCCCCTGGTCGTCTTCGGCCTCTGGGGCGGCGCGGTCGCCGACGCCATGGACCGGCGCAAGCTGCTGATCGTCGGCTGCGTGGTCGCGTGGGCGAGCACGCTGCTCCTCGTCGCCCAGGCGCTGCTCGGGCTCGGCAACGTCTACGTGCTCCTCGTCGCCGTCGCGCTGGGCGCGGCCGGGTTCGCGATCAGCTCCTCCACCAGGGGCGCGATCATCCCCAGGCTGCTCGTCCCCGAGTACGTGCCGGCCGCCAACGCGCTCAACTCGCTCGTCTTCAGCATCGGCGCGGTCTTCGGCCCGATGATCGGCGGTGTCGTGCTCGCCACGGGCGGGTTCGCCTCCGCGTACGCCATCGACGCCGTGCTGTTCAGCGCCAGCCTCTACGCGGCGCTCCGGCTGCCGACACTCGAACCGCTCGGCTCGGTGGTACGGCCGGGAGCCAGGGCCGTGTGGGAGGGGCTGCGCTTCATCACGGGCAGTCCCGTCCTGCTGATGTCCTTCGTCGTGGACATCATCGCCATGGTCTTCGCGCTGCCGAGGGCGCTGTTCCCCGAACTGGTCGCCGAGCGCTTCGGCGGCTCGATGATCGCCCTGGGCTGGCTGACCTCGGCCATGGCGCTCGGCTCGGTGGTGGGCGCGGTGTTCTCCGGCTGGGTCGGCACGATCAGGCGGCAGGGAGTGGCGCTCGTCGTCGTCATCGCGGTGTGGGGGCTGGCGGTGGCCGCGGCGGGGATGGCGCACGAACTGTGGCTGGTCGTGACGTTCATGGCCGTCGGCGGCATGGCCGACGTGGTGTCCTCGGTGTGGCGGCAGTCGATCCTGCAGCTCCACGCGCCCGACGAGATGCGCGGGCGGATGCAGGGCGTGTTCATGGTGGTCGTGGCGGGCGGGCCGCGGCTGGGCGACCTGCGCGCGGGCGCCACCGCCACGGCCTTCGGCCTGACGGGCTCGTGGGTGGGCGGGGGCCTGGCGTGCGCGCTGGCCGTCCTGCTGGTGGGGCTGGCCGTACCGGCCTTCAGGAACTACAGGAGCGGCGGGCGAGAATGAGGTCGGACAGGAAACCCTTGTAGGCCTCCTCGCGGTCGGGCGCGCGCAGGACGGCGGAGGGATGGATCGTCGCCACCGCCAGCGCCTCGTCGAGTTCCAGCACCTCGCCGCGCCGCTGGGTCACTCTGAACGCCGGGCCCAGCAGGGCGCGGGCGGCCGTCGCGCCGAGCACCACGACCATCTTCGGCTTCACCAGCGCGAACTCGGCGGTCAGCCACGGCGTGCAGGCCTCGATCTCGGCGGCCGTCGGCTTCTGGTGGATCCTCCTCTTGCCCTTGAGCGTGAAGGAGAAGTGCTTCACGGCGTTGGTCAGGTACACCTCGTCCCTGGCGATGCCCGCCTCCTCCAGACCCCTGTCCAGGATCCGGCCCGCGGGGCCCACGAAGGGGGCTCCCTTGCGGTCCTCCTGGTCGCCCGGCTGCTCGCCCACGATCAGGAAACGCGCCCCCTCGGGCCCTTCGCCGAACACCGTCTGGGTGGCGTTCCGATAGAGCTCGCAGCCCCGGCAACCGGCCGCCGCACTCCGCAGCTCGGTCAGGGTGAGCCGCTCGGGAAGGAACGGGGCCGCCCCGGTGTTTCCGTCCTTTGCCATCGTCGGTCGTTCTCCCACTAGGGTTTCTACGGCTTCTGTGCCCCATGACCGACGTAGCATTCAGGACGGGAGGAGCCTTGACCGCACACGGCTTGATCGATACGACGGAGATGTACCTCCGCACGATCTACGAACTCGAGGAAGAGGGGATCGTTCCCCTTCGTGCGCGCATCGCCGAGCGGCTCCAGCAGAGCGGCCCCACCGTGAGCCAGACCGTGGCCCGCATGGAGCGCGACGGGCTGGTCCGTGTCGAAGGCGATCGCCACCTCGCGATGACCGACCTCGGCCGCACCCTCGCCACCCGCGTCATGCGCAAACATCGCCTGGCCGAATGCCTGCTGACCCAGGTCATCGGGCTGCCATGGGAAGAGGTGCACATCGAGGCGTGCCGCTGGGAGCACGTGATGTCCGAATCGGTGGAGGAGCGGCTGGTGAAGCTGCTGGACAACCCCACCTTCGACCCCCATGGCAACCCGATCCCCGGGCTGGAGGAGCTGGGCGCCGCGGGCCCTGAGGCCGAGGCGTGGTCCGCCTTCCCCAGCATGGCCGATGTGGCGGGACCCAGGGATGTACCCGTAGTCGTGCGTCGAATTAGCGAACAAGTGCAAAGCGATCCCGCTGTGATGCTTAAACTCAAGCAAGTTGGGATACAACCCGGACGCGAGGTGACGCTCGCGGCGAGCGACGACGGTGTGCGGGTGACAGGTGATAACGACGCGACGAACACTCCCGCGGAGCTTCCGCGTGAGGTTGCCGCGCACGTATTCGTCTCCAAGCGCTGACGGCGGCGCTGCTGCTTGGTTGAATCCCACATGGGAGTCCCTCCACTCCCCGGACACGACTGTTGCAGGAGCGCCCGTGGTTCGCTTTGCGCACATGCCTCCCCGAGGAGTGGTCGCCGGATGAAACGCTGGGGGGATCTGTCCCAGGAAGCGGCCGACTTCTTGTCGGCGTCGTCGGTCCTCGACCACGCAGAGATGGCGGTCGTGGTCACGGATCGCTTCAGCAACCTGCTCTACTGGAACCCGTTCGCGGAGAAGCTGTTCGGCCGTCAGGGCAAGGGGTCGGTGCGAGAGGGCTCCGTCCTCTCGCTCGGGATCATGGAGAAGGACCACCCGCTCGCCGTCGAGCTGGCCAAGCACGTGCTCAAGGGCGGCGTGTGGGAGGGCACCTTCGACGTCAAGCGCGGCGACGGCACGATGATCTACGTGCGGGCCCAGGCCGTACCGCTCAGGCACGACTCCGGCTCGGTGACGGGCATCGTCATCACCGCCCGCGAGGCCATGCGCAGCAACGAGCGGGAGAAGGACCGCTTCGGCCTGCTCGAGCGCATCGGCGAGCGGCTGGCAGGCTCCCTGTACGTCGAGGAGACGCTCAAGCGGGTCGCCGAGATGCTCGTGCCCCAGTTCGCCGACCACTGCTTCATCGAGCTGATGGAGGGCGAGCGGCTGGTGCGCAGGGTATCCCAGCACGTGCAGGGATGGACCCCGCCGCCCGACACGTGGAAGCCGGTCGGCTCGGAGATCCGCTACCCGGCGGGCCACTACGCCGACACCGCGATGCGCCGCCAGGAGACGATCCTGGTCGAGGACTTCGCCTCCAGCAGCTTCCCCAGCCCGCACGAGGGCAGCGCGCGGCTGTGCGGTGAGATCGGGATGACCTCCGCCGTGGTCGCTCCGCTGTGCGTGCGCGGCGAGACGCTCGGGCTGATGTACCTCGGCCTGTCCAACCTCACCGACCGGCGCAGCCCCCACTACGACGCCTTCGACCGTGACTTCGTCGGCGCCATCGCCACCAGGGTCGCCCTCGCCGTCGACAACGCGCTGCTGTTCGAGGAGGAGCGGCACACCGCCGAGTCCTTCCAGAAGCACCTGCTGCCCAGGGCTCTGCCCACCCTCGACGGGCTCGACATCGCCGTCCGCTACTACCCCGCCGCCCCCCTCGCCTCGCACGGCCAGGGCATCCAGACCCAGGTCGGCGGCGACTGGTACGACGTGATCCCGCTGTCGGCCGGACGGGTCGGCATCGTGATCGGCGACGTCGAGGGACGCGGCGCCAAGGCCGCGGCCATCATGGGCCAGCTGCGGGCCGCGCTGCGCGCCTTCGCCCAGGACGACAAGCCGCCCGCCGAGATCCTGGCCAGGCTCGACGAGTGGACCCGCATCATCGCCACTCCCGAGCAGGACGAGTCGGGCGCCGACATCAGCGTGCCGCCGATCGTCACCTGCCAGTACCTCGTCTACGACGCGTGGTCGCGGCAGCTGTCCTTCGCCAACGCCGGCCACGCGCCCCCGCTGCTGCTGCACGACGGCCAGTGCCTGGAGATGAACATCGAGGAGGTCGGCCAGCCGCTCGGCGTCCGCGCCAAGGGCATGCACGCCGACCTGGTCTACAAGGAGGAGTCCCGCACGCTGCCGCCCGGCGCGGCCCTCGTCCTCTACACCGACGGCCTCGTCGACCGGCGGCCGGGACGCGACTTCGGCGGCCGGATGCCCTCCGACGAGGAGACGCTGGCCATCCTCCAGGAGAAGCTGGCCGCCTGCACGAAGGAGAACGTCGAGCGCATCGCCGACACCGCGACCCGCGCGGTGCCCGGCGAGATCGACGACGACATGGCGATCCTGGTCCTGCGCGCCAGCCCCGTCGACCTCGACGTCGAGGAGCGCGACTTCCCCGCCCAGCCGATCATGGTGGGCGAGGCCCGCAGGATGGCCGCCGAGGCCTTCGCCGGCTGGAACGTCCCCGAGGAGCGCGCCGAGCTGGCCTGCCTGCTGGTCTCCGAGGTCGTCACCAACGTCGTGCTGCACGCCGCCACCGCGAGCATCCCGCGCAGGGAACTGGTCGTCGAGGGGCCGCCGCTGCCGTTCGAGGAGTCGTGGGACGTGCCCGGCTTCGAGGAGGAACTGGTCGGCGACAAGACGTTCACGCTCAGGCTGCGCAGGGGCGAGGAGTCGGTGTGGGTCGAGGTGTTCGACCAGGACCTGCGCCTGCCGCGCATCCGCAGCGCCGGCGAGAACGACGAGGGCGGCCGCGGCCTCTACCTGGTCGACCAGCTCGCCAAGCGGTGGGGGTCGCGACCCACCAAGGAAGGCAAAGCCGTCTGGTTCGAGATTCCCATGCGCAGCAGGTGAGTGGTTCACTCGATGGCATGGAGCTGGCCTTCGAGCGGCGCGGCAGCGGCCCGCCGCTGATCCTCGTCCACGGCATCGGCCACCACTGGCAGGCGTGGTTGCCCGTCATGGACCGGCTCGCCGCCTCCCGTGACGTGATCGCCATCGACCTGCCGGGGTTCGGGAACTCGCCGGAGCTGCCGGCCGGCACGCCGTACACGGCGGAGTCGCTGGCGGACGCGGTGGAGTCGTTCTGCGCGCTGCTGGACGTGCGGGAACCGCACGTGGCGGGCAACTCCCTCGGCGGCTACCTCGCGTTGGAGCTGGCTTCCAGAGGGGTGGTCCGTACGGCCACCGCGCTCTCTCCCGCGGGGTTCTGGTCGCGCAGTGAGCTGTTGTGGTGCCAGAACGTGCTGCGCTCGATGCGCGCCTCGGCGGAGTCCGCCTCCAGCTCCCACAGGCTCGGCCGCCTGATGTCCTCCGAGGCCTTCGGCCTCGCCGGCGCAGCGCTCCTGGTCGCCCACCCGTCACGGCTCGACCCCGTCGCCCTCGCCGCCGCCACCCAGGCGCTCGCCTCGGCGCCCGGCTTCCACCCGACGCTGGAGTCGTTCTCCTGCGTGATGCCGCCCGCGCCGCCGAAGGCGCCGATCACGATCGCGTGGGGCGCGCGCGACCGGCTGCTGCTCCGGCGGCAGGCCGTCAGGGCGGCCAAGTGGTCGGGACAGCGGGTGAAGCTGCTGCACGGCTGCGGGCACGTGCCGATGAGCGATGACCCCGAGCTGGTCGCCAGGGTCATCCTCGAAGGGTCTGCCCCCAGATGGCCAGCATGACGATCACGAACACGACGACCACGCCGACGTAGCCGACGGGGCTCAGTCGCAGCGCTCGCCGTACGCGATTGAGGGCCCAGGCGAACAGCAACGCCAGGAAGACCAGGAGGATCAGGCCGCCGTCCATATGGACCAGTATGGGCTAGAAGTCGAAGGAGCGGCCGATAATCTCCTTCATGATCTCGGTGGTGCCGCCGTAGATGGTCTGCACCCTGCTGTCCACCCACGCCTTCGCGACCGGGTACTCCATCATGTAGCCGTAGCCGCCGTGCAGCTGCAGGCAGCGGTCGATCACCTTGTTCTGCAGCTCCGTCGTCCACCACTTCGCCTTCGCCGCGTCGACCACCGACAGCCGCCGGGCGTTGAGCGCGGTGATGCACTTGTCCACGTAGTGGCGGGCGATCTCCGTCTCGGTGGCCAGCTCGGCGAGCACGAACCGGGTGTTCTGGAAGCCGCCGATGGAGCGGCCGAAGGCCTGGCGCGTCTTGCAGTACTCGATCGTCTGCTCCAGCACCGCCTCGGCCGCGGCGACCGCGCCGACCGCGATGGACAGCCGCTCCTGCGGCAGGTTGTTCATGAGCTGGAAGAAGCCCTGGCCGTCATCGGCGCCCAGCCTGTTGGTCACGGGCACCCGCACGTTCTCGAAGAACAGCTCGGCCGTGTCCTGCGCCTTCATGCCGATCTTGTCGAGGTTCCTGCCGCGGGTGAAGCCCTCCATGCCCCGCTCGACGACGAACAGCGTCGTCCCCCTCGCGCCCTGCTCCGGATCTGTCTTGGCGACCACGACGACGAGGTCGGCGTTGATGCCGTTGGTGATGAACGTCTTCTGCCCGTTGATGACGTAGTGGTCGCCCTCGCGGACGGCGGTCGTCCTGATCCCCTGCAGGTCGCTGCCGGCGCCCGGCTCGGTCATCGCGATCGCGGTGATCAGCTCGCCCGTCACGAAGCCGGGCAGCCAGCGCTGCTTCTGCTCGTCGTCGGTGAGGTCGACCATGTAGGGGGCCATCACGTCGTTGTGCAGCGAGAACCCGAGTCCTGACGCCCCGGCGCGGATGATCTCCTCGACGATCACCGTGTTGTACCTGAAGTCGGTGACGCCCGCGCCGCCGTACTCCTCGGGGACGGAGAAGCCGAACATGCCGATCTCGCCGGCCTTCTTCCACACCTCTCTCGGGACGATTCCCTCCTTCTCCCACCGGGCGTGGTGGGGGAGGACCTCGCGGGCCATGAACTCGCGCACGGTCTCCTGGAAGAGCAGGTGCTCCTCCTCGAAGAGGTCTCGCTGCATGTGTTGCCTCCATGGTGGGGTACGGCAACAGAATACGATTCTGTTCGCTGGTACGGCGAGATCCCGCCGCCATGCCGTCCGGTGGAGCACCGGTCAGGCGTCGCGGAGCCGTAGCAGCAGGCCGGCGCCGAGAAGGGCCGCGAGCGCCCAGCCGGCCAGGACCGAGAGGCCCGCCCACGGGCCGAGGGGAAGGGCGGACAACTGCGTGGTGGCCTGGATGGTGAGCCCCGCGTTCATCGGCGAGATGCTGTACAGGAGCCGCTGCCCGTCCGGGTCGGAGATCAGGTGCATCACGACCGTGGGGATGTACAGCAGGCCGAGCACGGCGCCGATGGCCATCGCGGAGTCGCGGACGGCGGTGGCGACGCCGAGACCGAGCAGCCCGACCAGCGCCAGATACAGGACCGACCCGGCCGCCGCGCGCAGCGTCGGCCCGTCCGCCAGGGACAGCAGCTCGTGGCCGTGGGCGGGGGTGAAGCCGCCCAGGGGCAGGATGAGCCGTCCGGCCAGCACGGAGGCGAGGACGGCGACGGTCCCTGCGGCGAGCGTCAGGCCGGTGAGGACGGTCGCCTTGGCGGCCAGGACGGTGGCCCGGCGCGGGATTGCCGTGAAGGTCGTGCGGACCATGCCGGTGCCGTACTCGCCGCTGATCGACAGCACGGCCAGCATGGCGACGAGCGCCTGGCCCAGCTGGACCCCGATGAGGCTCAGCTTGGGCACGTCGTAGGCACACCCTTCGGCGGGGCAGGTCACGGCCGCGCTCGACACGGCGCTCACGGTCACGGTCAGCGCGACGATCGCCAGCAGCAGCCAGCCGGTGCCCGCGACGGTGCGCGCCTTCGTCCACTCCGCGTGCAGCGCGCGTCTCATGCCCGTCTCCCTTGCGGCCCGGCGGCGGTCGGGTTGTGCGCGCCTCACGCGTCCCTCCTTCGCAGCCGGACGACCGCCAGGCCGAGGGCGAGCGCGGCGTAGGCGCAGAGGACGGCGAGCCCCGCCCACGGCGGCAGCGGGAAGTAGCCCATCTGCGGCGCGTAGTGGCTGAGCACCTGCGGGTACTCGGGGACGCTCTGCTGGATCGCGAAGCCGGCGGCGGGAGTGACCCGCAGCAGCCACTGCGCCACGCCCAACGGCAGGACGGAGGTGGTGGCGAGGATGTAGGGCAGGACGATCACCGCGATGGCGGTGATGACCGCCACGGCGCCGCGCCGGAACAGGGCGCCGAGCGCGAGGGCGAGGACGGCGGTGGCGGCCAGCAGAGCCGCGGTGCCGACGATGACACGCAGTTCGGTGAACCAGGACACAGGGAGGATCTGGTTGCCGTTGGCGCGCAGGATCGAAAGGCAGACGGGGACCGTGACGGCGACGGCGGCCAGGCCGGTGGCGAAGGTGACCGTGCCGATCACGAGGGCCTTCGCGACCAGCACCCGGCCTCGGCGCGGGCTGGCCAGCAGGGTCGTGTGGATCAGGCCGCGCCGGTACTCGGCGGCGACGAACCCGACCGCGACGACGATCACGACGATGAGGCCGGTCAACGCCCCTGAGAGGGTGCGTTCGACGGGCTGGGCGTACTCGGCCCCCGCCGGTCCGACGTCGCCGACCCCTGTCACGGCGAACCTGCCTCCCGACTCGACGAGCCTGCCCGGATGGTGTGGCGTCCCGTCGAGCTCCGTCGTGACGCCGATGTCGTCCCTGCTCCAGGCGCCACGAGCGCCGCCGCCCCGCAGGCTGACCTGGTCGAAGACGCCGGTGGCCTCGGTGAAGCGGGACGCCGCGATGGCCCCGCCGAGAACGTCCTGGGTGACGCGCAGGTCGCCGGGGGAGGTGGCGAACAGCCCGATCCTGACCGTGGCGGGCAGCCCCGGCAGGCGGGCGGACCCGACCTCGGTCCACCGCCTGCCGTCCGGGGACTCGTAGCCGGTGAGCGTGTCGCCGGAGCGGGTCAGCCGCAGCCAGCGGGGGGCGGTGGCGGAGACGCCGCCTGGACGGCCCGCGACGTCCTCGGTGAAGTCGTGCTGCATCCGCACCCCGTGCGCGCCGGTGAGCATCACCGCCGCGTAGGGCGATCCCTGCGCGGTGCTCTCCTTGACCATGAGTCCGGCCTTCGCCCACGGCACGAGACCCGCGACGACCCGACGGACCCCCGGGTTGGCGTCGGGCAGGCGGATCTGGCCGGTCAGGGAGGTCAGACGGGCGGTGATGCCGCCGTCTCCGGTCAGCGACTGGTGCACGAGGTAGAGCCGGTCGTTCACCGCCTCGCCGCCCGGCCCCGTCGGCAGGGCGGGACAGGGCACCTCGACGGGACCCTTGCTGCACGACATGTGGCTGCCCGCCGCGGACAGCAGCCCGAGCCCCAGGACGACCAGCGCGGAGAGCGTCATGCCGATCACCCAGCCGCGGACCGTCCTGAACTTGGTCCACTCCGCCAGCAGCAGGCGCCCGAAGCCGTCGCGCCCCGCCCGCAGGCCCGACCGGTAAGGGGTGACGGTGGTCATCGTGCCGCCTCCCGCCCCGTCGCCGCGCGGAACTCGACCGCGTCCCTCGTGAGGTCCATGTAGGCCTCTTCGAGCGTCGCGCGGTGGGCCGCCACCTCCGAGAACGGCACCGCGTGCGCGCTGAGGACCGCCACGACCCGCTCGGCGGTCAGCCCCGAGACGATGATCGTGTCGCGGTCCGTGACGGCCACGGCGGCGCCGGCGTGCGTCAGCGCCGTCACCGCCTCGGGGCGCGCCGAGGTGCGCAGCGTGACCCTGCCGTCGGAGGCGGCCGCGATCAGCTCGGCGACGCTGGTGTCGGCGACGACCCTGCCCCGGCCGACCACGACGAGATGGTCGGCCGTGTCCTGCAACTCGCTCATCAGGTGGCTGGACACCAGCACGGCGCGGCCCTCGGCGGCCAGCGACCGCAGGAAGCCGCGCATCCACACGATGCCCTCGGGATCCAGGCCGTTGGACGGCTCGTCGAGCATGAGCACCGGCGGGTCGCCGAGCAGCGCCGCGGCGATCCCGAGCCGCTGCCGCATACCCAGGGAGTAGCCGCCCGCCTTCCTGCGGGCCGCGGACCGCAGCCCGACCTGCTCGATCACCTCGTCGACCCGCCGGGCGCCCAGCCCCTGTGAGTGGGCCAGCCACAGCAGATGGTTGCGTGCCGTACGGCTCGGCTGCAGTGCGGCGGCGTCCAGCAGCGCCCCGACGTGGTGCAGGGGATCGCGCAGGCTCGCGTACGGCCGCCCGCCGACCAGCGCGCTGCCCTCGTCGGCCGCGTCCAGGCCGAGGATCACCCGCATCGTGGTGGACTTGCCCGCGCCGTTGGGGCCGACGAAGCCGGTCACCTGCCCGGGGGCCACGACGAAGGACATCCCGTCCAGGGCCATGGTCTGGCCGTACCGCTTGCGCAGCCCGGTGACCTCGATGGTTGCTTCCATGCCAGGAAGGTTAGGCAGCGGCGAGGGGCGCGGTCGTCCCGCCGCCGAGCCATCTTCGCCGTCACTGGCGCCAGGGACGCGGTGTCCCTCCCACGAGGGATGCCAGAACGCGGGGAGGCCGACAGAATGACGTTCGTGGAGGTGGCGGACATGCGGCGAGGCGGACGGGCCGCCAGGTGGGCGCTTCCCCACGCGCCCGTCGTGGCGAGCGTTCTGCTGGCGGTGCTCGCGCTGGCCGAGTCGATGGTGCACGCCCGCGGCGCCCGGCTGGTGTCCTCCTTCGGGTACACAGTGGCCAGGCCGGTGGGCGAGACGCTCGCCCACACGGGTGGCGCGCCCCTGGTGGAGAACGCGCCCACCGGGCTGTACTTCGTGGTGTTCGGGCTGCTCGGCCTCGCCACCACGCTGCCGATCGCGCTGCGGGGACAGCAGGCGGTGGCCGCCGTGGTCGTCTCCGCGTCGGTCGTGCTGTCGCTCGTGGCCTTCCAGACGCTGACGGTGGCGGGCGTGGTCGCGCAGTTGGTCGCCGGGTACCGGCTGGGCCGTACCGGCTCGCGGTGGCCCGCTGTCCTTCTCGCGGCGCCGTACGCGGTGCTGGCGCTGGCCGACACGGCAGTCGGCGCGGCACGGGTCCACACCCTGCTGCTCGCCTGCCTGGCCCCTGCGGCGGCACTGGCGGGGATCGCCAGGCGGGCGCAGCACGAGGCCGAAGGGAACAGCGCCGCCCGGCAGGTGGTCGCCGACAGCCTGCTGGAGCACACCGCGCGCGGCGAACGCGCGCGCATCGCCCGTGAGCTGCACGACGTCGTCGCCCACCACATCTCCATGGTCGCGGTGCAGGCGGAGACGGCAAGGCTGACCACCCCCGGGATGCCGGACGCGGGCGCGCAGCGGCTGTCGGCCATCGGCGACACCGCCAGGGCGGCGCTGACCGAGATGCGGCGGCTGCTCGGGGTGCTGCGCGAGGACGCAGGAGCGGAGGCGGGGGAGCGCAGGCCCCAGCCTGGCCTGCGCCTGCCGGAGCTGATGGGGCTGCTGGACGAGTCCCGCGACGCGTCGGGCACCGGCGTCCGCCTCATCCTGTACGGCACGCAGGTCACGCTCGATCCCGGCGTCGAGCTCGCGGCCTACCGCATCGTGCAGGAGGCGCTCACCAACGCCAGGCGGCACGCGCCAGGAGCGGCCGTCGACGTCGAGCTGCGCTACACCGGCGAGGCGCTGAGCCTGCGCGTCCGCGACAACGGGCCTGGCCCCCGCGACGCCGTACCTGGAGGTGGGCACGGGCTGTCCGGCATGCGCGAACGCGCCGCGGCCGTCGGCGGCGAGCTGCGCACGGGTCCGGCCACGGGCGGCGGCTTCCTCGTCGAGGCACGCCTGCCAGGGGCGGCCGGATGACCGCCACACCGCCGGCCGTGCGCATCGTCGTCGCCGACGACCACCTGGTCGTCCGCACCGGATTCGCCGAACTGCTCAACACCCAGCCCGACTTCGACGTCGTCGGCACAGCCTCCGACGGGGCCGAGGCCGTACGGTTCTGCCGCGAGCTGTCGCCCGACGTCGTCCTCATGGACATCCGGATGCCGGGCACCGACGGCATCGAGGCCACCAGGCAGCTCGCCGGCTCCGCCGCCGCGGGTCCCCGCGTGCTCATCCTGACGACGTTCGACCTGGACGAGTACGTCTACGACGCGCTGCGCGCCGGAGCGAGCGGCTTCCTGCTCAAGGACGTCACGGCCGAGCGGCTCTTCGACGCGGTACGCGTCATCGCCGCCGGCGAAGCGCTCCTGGCCCCGGCCGTCACCCGCCGCCTCATCAGCGAGTTCGCCCAGCTGGGCCCCAAGCCCGCGGCCTCGGCCGCGCTCACCACGCTCACCCCTCGCGAGACGCAGGTCCTGCGCCTGGTCGCCGAAGGGCTGTCGAACCCGGAGATAGCGGGCCGCTTGACCGTCACCGAGGAGACCGTCAAGACGCACGTGAGCCGCGTGCTGAACAAGCTCGGGCTGCGGGACAGGACACAGGCGGTCGTGGCCGCCTACGAAAGCGGGCTGGTCGTCCCGCGGTCCCGGCCTTTCTGAAGCGAACATGATCACCCGATGACCGTGATTGACACGGTCGGACACGGCTTCATCACAAGTGTCATTCGCCGCCCGTTTCGCCTGTGTCCCAGGTGCTTGAAACCTTAAGATCTCCTCTTGGCTTTCTGTGAGATCGGAGTGTGCGGTGGCTCGATGGCGGAGCGCTTTAGCAGCCGGATCGGTGGGGCTCGTGGCCGGCGTATGCGTGGTCCTGCCGTCAACACCCGCGTCGGCCGCGCCGGCTGACCTGGTCATCGACTACGACTGCTACGACGTCGGCAACGCCTACTCCATCGCCAAATACGCGCCGGTCAGGCTGCGGACCCGGCTGACCTTCGCGACGGACCTCGTCGTCGGCGGGGCGCTCGACCTGAAGTGGTCGATCGCCTACAAGGACGGCAGCCGCTTCTCCTCGCCCGGCTACTACGCCAAGGGCGCGCAGATGAACGTCCTGGGCAACGCCCAGATCACCGGCGCCTGGCAGGGTGTGCTCCAGCCCACGGGTGCCACGACGATCGCCAACGGCCTGCGCATGGACGACCCGCTCGCGCTGCCGGCGGGCATCGCCGACCCCGGGCAGATCACCAGGGCCGGCGTGATCAAGATCGAGCCCAAGGACATCGTCGTCGACTTCGCTCCGCCGGACGGCGAGGCGACCGTCAACAACGGCAACGACGACGACAACCCGCGCAACCACACGATCACCTACAACGGCGCGTGGACCGAGTTCAACGACCGGCTCTCCTCCGAGCACCACGTCCACAACGACTACCACGAGACCGCGCAGCAGGGGGCTTCGGCGGAGCTGAAGTTCATCGGCACGGGCGTGCAGTACATCGGCCCGCACGACCGCGAGGGCGGCCCCGTCAAGGTGTACCTGGACGGCGCGCAGCGGGCCGAGGTCGACCCGTCGAGGGACGCCAACGACGACCCGGTGAACGAGGTGCGCAACGGCGGCTTCACGCTGTGGGAGTCGCCGCAGGACCTCGCGTACGGCGAGCACACGATCAAGATCGAGAACGGCAGCACCAGCAAGGCGTGGCTCGACGCGTTCCGGGTGACGACCAACACCTCCAAGGTGCCCACGGACTTCCACCGGGCCTCGTGCAAGCTGGTGAGCGCGCCGGTGGCGGTCGAGGTGACGGTCAGGGACAAGCCCGGCACCTCGCCGACGCAGTCGCCGAGCGGGTCGCCTTCGGCTTCGCCGTCCGCCACCCCCACGCAGACGCCCACAGGGACGACGACCACTCCGGGCAACAACAACGGCAACCACAACAACAACGGGAACCAGACCACGGCCGACCGGCTGGTGTCGGTGCACGGCAACACGACGGTCACCGCCACGCCGACGGCCAAGACGTCGACGGGGCCCACGGCGACCACCTATATCGCCGCTCAGGTGAAGAAGACGCCGTCCGGCGGCGTGCCGTCCGGACAGGCGCCCGAGCCTTCACGGCAGCCGTACGCGCTGATGGCCGGCGGCGGCGTGCTGCTGCTCGGCAGCGCGGCGGGCGGACTGGCCATGAGACGGCGGCGGGCCGCGCACGCCGGGAACCTGCGCTGAGGGAGGGCGAATCATGACCGAGCAGAAGTCGCTGCTGAACAAGGCCCTTCCCGGGCTCCTGATCGCTGGGTCGCTAGGTGGCGTGGCGGCCATCATGGCGGGGCTGCTGTCGTTCATCACGCCGGTCGACGACGGATCCGACGGCGCCGCGCCTCTGGCGCAGGCGGGACAGGACCCCGAGACCGTCGCCATGTACAACGTGGCCAACTCGTTCGTCCTGCCGTCGGTGGGGCCGGGCGGGCCGAACTCGCCGCTGGCGCCCGCCGTGCTGACCGCGCCGCCGCCCGCGCCCGCGGGTGCCGTCGTCGCGCCCATCAAGCCGAACGCCAAGGCCAAGCCGCTGCGCATCAAGATCCCCAAGATCAAGGTCAACGCGCCCATCGGGAGCGTGACCGTCGACGCCAAGGGCGAACTGCAGGCGCCGCCGCTGAGCAAGCCGAACCTCACCGGTTGGTACCGCTTCAGCCCCGTGCCAGGCGCGAAGGGCCCGGCGATCATCAACGGGCACGTGACGACGAAGAGCGGCGCGGCGGTGTTCAGGCGGCTGAAGGAACTGGCCAAGGGCGACCAGATCTACGTGTACCGGACCGACGGCAAGGTCACCCGCTTCACGGTCAGCGGGATCGAGCAGGTGAAGAAGTCGGCGTTCCCGACCAAGCGGGTGTACGGGAACACGGACAACTCCCAGCTGCGGCTGATCACGTGCGGCGGAATGGTCGGCGGCAACGGCCACTACGAGGACAACGTCGTCGTCTACGCCACCCTGTCGAAGAAGAAGGGGTGACGGCAGGGAAATTTGTGCTGAATTTTGGAGTTTCAAGACGATTCACAGGGACAGTTCGTAGGATCTCTACCGAACCGTGACCATGGACTGGAATCCTGTTACGCCAGTTGAAGTGGTCACCTGCTGTTGAAACGGAGAGAGACAGTGCTGAAGTCCGTGGCGCGGCGCCGCCTCGCCCTGAAGACCTCCGCCCTGGGCCTCGCGGGAACGCTGGCTCTCTTCGTCGGATCGATCGCCGGCCTGGCAACCCCAGCCGAAGCCTCCACGGCCGCTCGTGCCGCGGACCAGACGATGACCATCCCCTTCAACTGCACGGGCGGTGCGTTCGAGGGCCCCGGCACGGTTCAAGTCAAGATCACAATGCCGGACAGTGTGGCGACCGGCACGACGACCGTGCCCATCAAGTGGGAGTTCGTCACCGCGAAGGTGAAGGACAACCTCACGGCTCAGGCGAAGGTCGAGGTGGAGGCCGATCTCGACGTCACCGGAGTGAGCACCTCGGGCTCCGACCTCGTGTGGGACCAGGAGTACACGTTGACCAGCGGGGTGAACGCCGGAGCCTCCGTCCCGATCCCCGCGAAGACGGCGAACGGGACGCTCACCGCGGGTGCCACGTCCGTCGTCGCCAAGCCCCTCACGCCAGGGACGTCGCCCAGCCTCGACCTGGTCGTCACACCGAGCACTGGGACAGCGGCCCTGACGAGCGCCTGCACCGCGCAGACTTCGACCCCGGCGAGCTTGACGACCACGGTCGGCGGGACCGGCGGCGGCACCGGCACGCAGGACATCGTCACCTACAGGTGCACGGGGCCGGGCACCACGGACACACAGGATGTCCAGATCAAGGTCGAACTGACCATGCCTACCACCGCCAAGACGAACGAGCAGTTCTTCATCGGGTGGAAGGGCACCTACGTCACCGGCAAGGAGCTCAAGGCGCCGACCACCGGCACCCTGAGCGCGAAGATCTTCCCCTACGCCACGCTCACCGGTATCACGAACCTGACCTCGGCCACGGGCGAGGGTGTCACGGGAACCGTCACGGCCGGCCAGATCATTCCGCTGCCCACCAGCGCCTTCAACATGAAGACCACATCCGCGAATGCGGGCACGGCGACGGTGAAGCCGGGAAACGTCAACTTCGGATCCAACGCGGCTAGCGGGACCGACCCCGCGATCCGTTGCGAAGTCCAGAACGCGGCCAACCTCAAGACCTACACCCTCACCGTTGGCACGGGGACGGGTACGACGCCGTCGCCGACCCCGACGCCCACGCCGTCGGCGACGCCGAAGCCGACCCGTACCGTCACCGCGACCGTCACCCAGACGCCCGTCGGGGCGGGCAACGGCAAGGTGACCAAGACGCCGAAGGGCGCCGCCGAGACCGGTGGTGGTGGCGAGCTGGGTCCTGACGGGCGGATGTTCGTGGTCACCGGTTCGCTGATCGTGCTGGCCGCCGCCGTGGGCGGGCTGGTGCTGCGCCGCCGTACCACGTCTCGGGGCTGACCCGGTGAGCGGGCAGTACCCCGAGCCGCACTACGACGATCGCGGCAGCCAGATCCTCAGGTCGACGCTGATCTTCGCGGCGGTGGCGGGGGTGCTGACCGTGGTCGTCGGGCTGGTGTTCATGCTGATGAGCCCCGAGGAGTACGGCCTGGCGGAGGGACGGCAGTCGCTGTCGCTGTCGAGCCAGCCGGACGCGATCGCTCCGGGGGGTGAGCCGAAGCAGGTGCTGTTCGAGGCGCCGCCGACGGCGCCGCCGCCGCTGCCTCAGGTGGTTCCCGCGCCGCCGATGCAGCCGTCGAACCCGATCAGGGTGGTCATCAAGCGGCTCGGCATCAACGCGCCCGTCACGTCGGTGGGCGTGGACAGGAAGGGCGCGATCCAGACGCCGCCGATCGACAACCCGAACCTGGTCGGCTGGTACCGGCACGGGTCCACGGCGGGCGAGGCGGGCCCCGCGGTCATGCTGGGGCACAAGGACACGCGCACCAGGAGCGCGGTGTTCAGCAGGCTCGGTGAGATCCGCAACGGCGACGTCATCGAGGTGAAGCGGCGCGACGGCACGACGGCCGTGTTCACCGTGGGCGGGGTCGAGCAGGCGGGGAAGGCGACCTTCCCCACGCAGCGTGTGTACGGTGACCAGGCCAACGCCCAGCTGCACCTGATCACGTGCGGCGGGATCTATAACCGCTCCACGGGTCACTACACCGACAACATCATCGTCTACGCGACGATGACGAGCTCGCACCGCTCCTAGGCGGGCGGTCAGAGGCGTTCGGCGAGGTCGCGCAGGTCGTCGGCGCGGAGCACGCGGGCGGGTGTGGCGCCGGGCAGCGGGACGTGCAGCGGTTCGAGCCAGCGGCCGGGGATCGCGTCGATCCCGTGGACGGCGCCCGCGAGCCCGCCGGTGACCGCGGCGACGGTGTCGGTGTCTCCGCCGACGTCGACGGCCGCGCGCAGGGCCTCCTCGTACGACGAGGTGGTGCGCACCGCCCACACCGCCGAGCCGAGGCACGGCCAGACGGCGCCGTTGAGTTCGGTGGCCTGGTCGGGACGCCATCCGGGGGCGAGGACGACCGCGTAGCGCTCCCGCTCGCCGGGGTCCACGTGGGCGAGGATGTCGGGCACCGCGGCGAGGGGGTCGTCGCCGTCCAGCGCGATCCGCACCAGGTCGTGGAAGATCGCGGTCCCCTCCCACGCCGCGGGGTCGCCGTGGGTGAGGGCGGCGATGCGCCTGGCGGCGTCCATGGTGGCGGCGCGGCCCGCACTCGCGAAGTGGACGGCCGGCGGGGTGGCCCGCATCAGCGAGCCGTTGCCCGCTGCCCGTCCGGTCGAGCGGAAGTGAGCGGCCGCGGCCTGGTCCCATGGCAGGCCGCTGGTCAGCACGGCCTCGGTCTGGAGCCCGATGTCCTTCGGCTCGGCCGCCGCCCAGCGCAGGAACCGGTCGAAGACGTCGGCGAGGTCGAGCTTCCCGCGTTCGAGCAGCGACTCGGCGACGTGGACGGCCATCTGCGTGTCATCGGTCGCCTCGCCCGCCTCCCAGCCGCCGCCGGGACGCATCTCCCCTGCGCCGGGGAACGCGGAGGAGAACGCGCCCGCGGGTCCGAACTCGTACGGTGCCCCCAGCGCGTCGCCGACAGCCGATCCGACCACCGCGCCCACGGCCCGCCGTACCCGATCCATGCTCGTCCTCCCTCTCGAGACCCTGATCCTTTCTACCCGACGATAAATAGGTTGCGGGGGGTACGAGAGAGCACCTAATGTCGTCGACATGCGCCTTTACCAGTAATGCGCGGGGCTGACCTGATCAGCCGACCGCCTCTCAGCAGTCAGACCTCGTCCGTTCAGACGCGGCAGCTGAGCTTGCCAGACCGGCCATCTCCCTGATGCGGCCGCGTCGCAAGTCGCGTAAAGGAGCATTCTCATGCGAGTTCGTTCAGGCAAGAAGAATCACGGCACCGCCCTGCCAGGCAGGGAGATGCCGCAGGTTCCCCGCCAGATGCCCAAGATGCCGCAGCGGCCCATCGCGCCGCCGCGCCGCATCCCGCCCAAGGGGCGGTAGTGGGCGGTGGGGGGGGGGGGGGGGGGGGGGGGGGGGGGGGGGGG
>NZ_JBYITD010000045.1:0-69225 GCF_057708945.1 Nonomuraea sp. bgisy101 | reverse complement strand
AAGGGGCCGGTACGGCATGCCGTACCGGCCCCTGCGGCGTTCCTACTTGGCGCAGATCACGTAGACCGTGCCGCCCTTGCCGCCACCGTTCGTCTGGGTGGTGGCGGTGGTCTTGTTGTCCGCGCCCTGGGAGGAACTGTCGAGGTCGTGGTAGCCGCTCAGCTCGACCTTCCAGCCCGTCGGGGTGGGGGAGCCCGTCGGGGCGCTGGCCGTGACGGTGCCGTTGACGCCGGAGAAACCGCCGCCCGTGGCGACCGCGCCGGACGGGCAGGACACCGAGCCGGACTTGCCGCTGAAGGTGTCGGTGACGACGACGACCGACTTGATGCCGCCCGCGTCGCCCTTGTCACCCTTCGGACCCTGGGGGCCCGCGGGGCCCTGCGGACCCGTCGCCCCGGTCTGACCCTTCTCGCCCGGCTTGCCGTTCTCTCCGGGCTTGCCCTGCGGACCGGCGGGGCCCGTGTCACCCTTCGGACCCTGGACGCCGGGCTTGCCGTCGTCACCCTTCGGGCCCTGGAGGCCGGGCTTGCCGTCGACGCCGTCCTTGCCGTCCTTGCCGTCGATGCCGTTCCTGCCGGCGGGGCCCTGGGGACCGGTCTCGCCCTTCGGGCCCTGGATGCCTGGCTTGCCGTCGACGCCCTTCGGGCCGGCGGGGCCCTGGACGCCCGGCTTGCCGTCGGCGCCCTTGGGGCCCGCGGGACCCTGGGGGCCCTGCTCGCGGGTGCCGGCGAGGCCGTTGGTGGTCGAGCCGCCGATCAGCACCCTCTCCTCCGTCTTCCTGCACGGGGTCGACGGGTTGACGATGCGGGCGTAGCGCGTCTTCTTGTGCACGCAGGCGTGCACCTCGTTGGCCGTCGACGACGCGGTGGCGACGCCGCCGATGGTGAACAGCGAAGCGGTCAGCGCCCCGACGGTGGCGAGGGTGAGCGCGCGCCCACCGCGAACCTTGATTGCCACGGCTTTCCTTCCAGAGGAACAGATGGTGCGCATGTTGCGCATGAGGTTCACGCTTCAACCGTTCCAATGGATTCCGTCACCACATAACGTGTATGTTACAAAACAGAGGGTGACATATTGGTTTGACGGCCCGTCAGCTCCACGAGGGGAGCGGACCCGTAAATCGACGCATTGGTTTTCACCCGGGCGTGGGGATAATCGTCCGTGAACACCTACCTCCCGCCCGCCACCCAGCCCGTCAGAGCGGTGGTGTGGGCGATCCATCTGGTCCTGCCGCTGCTGGGCCTGTGGCTGCTGCTCGCCGACCCTGGTGGGATCAACGTGAGGTGGCAGCACAATCCCAGCCACTTCTGGATGATCCTCGTCGTCGCCGGCATCAACGTCGTGCTCGGCCTGATGATCAGCGAGGCGGCGCGCAAGCGGGAGGACGCGCGGCTGTTCCTGGTCTCGATGGTGTTCCTGAGCAGCGCCGGCTTCTTCTTCCTGCACGGCCTGGCGACGCCTCGGATCATCCTCGGGGCCCCCTCGCTCGGCTTCGACATCGGCCAGCAGGTCGGGCTGACGATGGCGGCGGTCTTCGCGTTCGCCTCGGCGTTCCCGCTCGGCGAGCGGCAGGCCAGGTCGGTGCTCGCGGCGCAGGGCCTGATCAGGTCCCTCCTGCTGGGCATCATGGTGGTGTGGGGCATCACCTCGCTGGTCCCCGGGCTGACCCCGCTGAGCAGCCCGCCCGAGACACTGCCCATCCCGTGGTTCGGCTGGTTCTCCGTGCCCGGTCTGGTGCTGTTCGTCTCGGCCGCCATCATGATGTTCCTCCTGCACCGCAGGCGGCGTTCCGCGATCCTGGTGAGCCTGCTCACCGCCTACGCGCTGCTGGCCGAGGCCATGGTCGCGGGCATGTCCCAGCTGAACTGGCACCTGTCGTGGTGGGAGTGGCACATCCTGCTGACGCTGGCCTTCGTCTTCGTCGCCTACAGCGCCTACCTGCAGTTCAGACGCGAGGGGTCGAGCGCGGGCCTGTTCGACTCGGTGGCGCTGTCGGCCACCGTCGTCAGGATCCAGGCGCAGTACGAGCAGGCGCTGGAGGAGCTGGTCGAGCACGTCCGCAAGGGCACGAAACTGCCCGCCGTACGGCTGGCGGGGCGCTTCCAGCTCACCGAGGGGCAGGCGGCGGTGCTCGACCGGGCGGGCGAGGCGCTGGCCAGCGAGCGCGAGCTGTCCGAGCGCCTCGCCGCGCTCGTCGACGTGGGCACCCAGACGAGGGTACGGCTGGCCGAATCCGACCTGCTGACCAGCGCTCTGGAGCGGGTACGGCGGGCCTACGGCGACGTCCGCATCGGCCTGGTCGCCGACGGCAAGGTGAGCATCGGCTCGCGCGAGTACGTCTTCAGCGGCACCACGCCCATCAGGCGTGACGGGCTCATCACCTACCCGCTCACCGTGAAGGGCCATCTGGCCGGGGCGCTGGAGGTCCCGCTCGGCCGTACCGCGCAGGACGAGGCCCTGGCCTCGACCCTCGCCAGCCAGCTGTCGATCTCGCTGGAGAACGCCCGCCTCTACGCCGAGCTGGACACCCTCTTCCGGCAGTACATGTCGCCCGACGTCGCCAACCGCCTGCTGGCCGACCCGGGGCAGGCCGCGCTCGGCGGCGAGCTGCGCGAGCTGACCGCGCTGTTCGCCGACCTCAAGGGGTTCACCACGTTCTCCGAGCGGGTCACGCCGGGCGAGATCGTCGAGATGCTGAACAGGTACCACACCGCCGCCGTGCCCTGCATCCTCGACAACGGCGGCACGATCGTGCAGTTCGTGGGTGACGCGCTGCTCGCACTCTTCAACGCGCCCGCCACCCAGGCCGACCACGCGCTCGCCGCGTGCAGGGCCGCGCTGGCGATGCAGGACGCGGCCATGGAGGTCGCCGCCGACGGGTGGCCCACCTTCAGGGTCGGCATCAACACCGGCATGGCACTCGTCGGCAACATCGGCAGTCCTGAGCTGCGCGGTTTCAACGCGATGGGCGACGCCGTGAACGTGGCGGCCAGGCTGGAGAGCATGGCCGAGCCCGGCACGGTGGTGATCGGCTCCACCACGCTCGCCCAGCTCGGCGACGGCGTCTCGGCCACGCCGCTCGGCGCGCTGCGGCTGAAGGGCAAGGCGCAGGAGGTGGAGGCGTACGTGTTGACCGCGTTGCCCCGCATAATCAGGTCATGACCGCAGAGGCCGGAGAGTTCCTGTCCATGCTCACGCCAGACGAGATCCAGGCCCTTAAGGCCGCGGGACGGCCGAGGCGCTGGGAGCGTGGCGAGGTGGTGATGACCGAAGGCGACACCTCCGACTGGGTGCTGCTCCTGCTCGACGGGCGGGTCAAGGTGTCCTCGCACACCAGCGGAGGGACGGAAGTGGTGCTGGCGGTGCGCGGTCCCGGAGGGCTGCTGGGCGAGATGTCGGCCATCGACGGCTCTGCCCGGTCGGCGACCGTCACGGCGCTGGAGCCCGTCGGAGGGGTGGTGGTCCGTGACTTCGCCGGGTTCCTGCGGGCCCACGGGCGGGTGGCGGTGCTGCTGCTGCAGCTGGTCACGGAGCGGCTGAGGGACTCCGACAGGAAGCGGATCGAGTACGGGGCGTTCGACACGACGGGCCGGGTGGCGACGCGGCTGGTGGAGCTGGCCGAACGGTACGGCGAGCCGACGAACTCGGGCCTGCGGGTGTCGCTGCCGCTGTCGCAGGACGAGCTGGCGGGGTGGACGGGCGCCTCGCGGGAGGCGGTGAGCAAGGCGCTGCGGACGTTGCGGGACCGGGGGCTGATCGAGACGGGGCGACGCCGGGTGATGGTCCACGACCTGGAGGGCCTGCGCAAACGGGCCCGCTGAACGACACTCGGCCGGATTCCTACGGGCCGGATAAAACGGACGTACGTCGTACGTCATAGTGGGAGGCATGGTCGCCGTCTCCCCCGACTACACTCTCCGGCTCCGCTACGCCTGGCGCGTCTGCTCGGTGACCAGCCTCGGCCTGGTGCTGATCGGGATCGCCGGCAGCACCCTCAACGTCGCCCTGCCCGCCGTCGTCCGCCACTTCCACGCCACCCCCTTCGAGTCGAGCTGGATCCTCCTGTCCTTCCTGCTCGTCAACACCGCCAGTCTCGTCTTCTTCGGCAGGGTCGCCGACCTGCTCGGCCGGCGGGAGGTCTACCTGGCCGGCTTCGCCCTCTTCACCGTCGCCTCGCTCCTCGCGGGCCTCGCGCCCGACGTGTGGTTCCTGGTCGCGATGCGGGTCCTGCAGGCGATCGGCTCGGCGATGATCCTGGCCAACGGGACCGTCATCATCACCGACGCCTTCCCTCCGGACCGGCTCAGCCAGGGCATGGGCGTCTACATCGGCACCCTCTCGATCGCGCAGCTCGCGGGACCCACCGTCGGCGGCCTGATCGCGGAGGCGGCGGGCTGGCAGTGGATCTTCTGGGTGAACGTCCCCGCGGGAGTGGTCGCCCTGCTCTGGGGGGCGTTCACGTTGCGCAGGATGCCGAGGGGCCCCCGCGAGCCCGTCGACGCCCTCGGCAACCTGCTCATCTTCGCCGCGCTCACCGCGTTCCTGCTGGCGCTGTCCGAGATCGGCAACGGCGGTCCCGTGGTGATCGTGGGCGGTGTGGTCGCCGCCGTCCTGGCACCGCTCGTCCTCCTGGTCGAACGGCGGGCCTCACATCCGGTGCTCGACCTGCGGCTGTTCGGCGGCCGGATGCTGGTCTGGGCCAACCTGGCCTCGTTCTGCAACGCGCTGGCCAGGGCGGCGCTGATCCTCGTGGTCGCGCTGCACTTCCAGGCTGCTCGTGGTGTCGACGCGTTCACCGCGGGCCTGAGCGTGCTGCCCGTACCGGTCGGGATGGCGCTCGCCTCGCCCATCGCGGGCGCGCTGGGGCGTCGGGTCTCGCCGTACGCGCTGTCGATCGGGGGGTCGCTGTTCAGCGCGGCGGGGCTGGCGGTCCTGATGGCGGCGGCGCGCGCGGGCACGCCGTACTGGATCATCGGGGTGGGGCTCTTCCTGGCCGGATGCGGCAGCGGCACGTTCCTGACCGGCAACACCACGCAGGTGATGAGCGCCCTGCCGGCGGGGAGCCTGGGGGTCGTCAACGGCTTCAGGCTGATGGTCATGAACGTCGGCATCGTGATCAGCGTGGGCCTGTCGCTGAGCGTGCTGACCAGCGCGGTCTCCCCCGCTCTGCGCGCGCAGGTGTACGCGGGGACGCTGTCGAGGCTGTCACCGGTGGCGGTGGAGCAGCTGATGGCGGGCTTCCGGCTGACGTACGGCGTGCTGTTCGGCGTGGCGCTGGCGGGCGGCCTGTTCGCCGCGCTGGCCCGGAGCCCGCGCGCCGTACGATGATCGGCGGTGGAGAACGTGGCGAGGACGTGAACGACCCGCCCAGCAGACGGGAAGAGGGGCAGATGGCGCACCACAGCAGGTTGCACCTGGCCGTGATCGACGTGCCCGCGCACGACCACGACGAGGAGCTGGCGTTCTGGCGAGGCGCGACGGGTCACGACCTGCCCGGCATTCCCCAGAACCCCGAGTACCACGGCGGCATGCTGCCCGGCCAGGAGTTCGGGCTCCTGGTGCAGCGGCTGGGTGACGGAGAGCCCCGGGTGCACCTCGACTTCCACACCGACGATCTGGAAGCCGAGGTCTCGCGCTTGGAAGGGCTGGGCGCGACCCGCGTACGGCAGGCCCCGCAGTGGTGGGTGATGCGGGATCCGGCGGGGCTGCCGTTCTGCGTGATCAAGGATCAGGGGATCCACGCCGGCAACGCCCGCCGCTGGGACTGACCGGCCGCCGGGGCGTCAGAGGGCGGCGTGGAGGCGGGACTCGACGTCGCGGTAGCGGGTGACGGGGATCAGGTGGACACCGTCGAAGGCTCCGGAGTCGCGGATGCGCAGAACCTGCTCGCAGGCCGCCTCCACACCCGCCATACGGTCTCCGCCCAGCCGTTCCACCAGCTCGGAGGGGATGTCGATGTCGGGGATGGCCGCCGCCAGCCGCTCGGCGTGGGCCTGGCTGGCCAGCACCATCACCCCGGCGTAGACGGGCACGTCGACGGGGTTGGCCTCGCGCCACCTGAGCAGCGCGTCGAGGGAGAAGCTGACCTGGACGAAGAGGAAGTCGGCGGCGCGCTTCCACACGGGAAGCGGCCGCAGCCCCGCGGCCGCGCCCACGCGGAAGGACGGCGAGAACTCCCTCGCCTCCTCGATCATCGAACGGACCGTCAGGTCGCTGGTCCTGTTGCCGCTCGTCGGCTTGTCGCCGAACACGAAGAGGAACCGGTCCACGCCATAGGCGGCCGCGGTGAGCAGGTCGCGGCGCAGGCCGAGCAGGTTGCGGTCGCGGGAGTTGAGGCAGGCGATGCTCCGCCCGCCCATCGCCTGGACCTCGTGCGCGACGGCGACGCTGGAGACCGTCGCCCTGCCGATGTGGTTGTCGGGGATGAGGAAGGAATGGGCGAGCTTGCCCAGGGTGCCGATCTGGTGCCGGACGTGCGTGAGGTCGGGCTTGGTGGGCGGTTCGATCTCGCAGACCAGCTGGAACGTCATGCCCCGCAGCCTATCGACGGGCGGCGAGCGCGGCGATGCCGCCGAGCACGAGATCCACGCCGAAGCTGTCGTAGAACTCCTCGCTGATGCCCTCCACCATGGGGCGGGCCATCGCCACCAGGTTCGGGTACTTCTCGGCGGGCAGCGTCTGCAGGGACAGCCTCTTGACCCTGACCAGCTCGGCGACCTCCTCCGGCGTACGGCCAGGCCTGAAGTGGACGGGCGCGTCGGCGATGGCGATGGCGCTCTGCAGCAGGTACTTGGTGATCACGCAGCTTTCCTCGTGACTGAACCCGGCCGAGTGGGCGAGGCCGAGAGCGCGGTCCCAGACGGCGAGGAAGTGCGGCACGGCGGTCTGGTCGATCTGCTCCAGCAGGGTCTTCGCGCACGGGTAGCGGCGCAGGACCCTGATCAGTCCGAGGACGAGGTCGTGTAGCTGCTCCTGCCACGGACGCTCGTCGGCCGCCTGGGGGGCGAACCCGGCGATCAGATGGTCGGCCATGCCGACCATGAGCTGCTCTTTGTTCTTGAAGTGCCAGTACAGCGCCATCGGCGTCACCCCGAGGTCGGCGGCGAGACGCCTGATGGTCACCGCGTCGAGCCCTTCGGTGTCGCCGATCTCGAGCGCCTTGTCGACGATCGCCTCGGCGGTCAGCTTTCCCATCACGGTTGACAACTATACGACGTACAAGTTCAACTATACGTCGTACAAGTACGGCGTATAGGAGGCAGTGCGATGAGATGGTGGGCCCTGGCCGCGGTGACACTCGGCAGTTTCACGACATATCTCGATAACAACATCGTCAACGTCGCCCTCCCGACGATCCAGCGAGATCTCGGACTGACGCTGTCGGGCCTGGAGTGGGTGGCGACCGGGTACATGCTGGTGTTCGCCGGGCTCATGCTGGTCGGCGGCCGGCTGGCCGACGTGCTCGGCAGGCGCAGGACGTTCCTGAGCGGGCTCGCCGTCTTCACGCTCGCCTCGATCGGCGCGGGGCTGGCGGCCGACGGCGGCACGCTGATCGCCGCCCGGGCCGTGCAGGGCGTGGGCGCCGCCCTCCTCACGCCGACCGCGCTGGCGCTCATCTCGTCGACTTTCCGCGACCCCCGCGAGCGCGGGACCGCGGTCGGCATCTGGACCGCGTCAGGCGCGCTGTCGATGGCGCTCGGCCCCGCGGCCGGCGGCTTCATCAGCGAGCACCTGGACTGGGGCTGGATCTACCTGATCAACGCGCCCATCGGCGTGGCCACGTTCGCGCTGGCCGTGTGGGCGATCAAGCCGGACGCCGAGCGGGTGCGGCGCAGGCTGGACCTGCCCGGGCTGGGCACCTCCGCCGTGGCGCTCTTCGCCCTGACCTACGCCCTCATCGAGGGATGGACGCTCCCGCTCGCCGCCGTCACCGTCGGCTCCGCCGTCGCCTTCGCCCTCGTCGAGACCAGGTCCGCCGAGCCGATGATCGACCTGAGCCTCTTCAGGAACCGCGTGTTCACCGGCGGGACGCTCGCGATGGGCCTGTGGTCGTTCGGCGTGTTCGGCATCTACTTCTTCAGCGCCCTCTGGCTCCAGAACTCGCTGGGCTTCTCCCCCGTCGAAGCCGGCGCCGCGTTCGTCCCGATGGCCCTGCTCATGGCCGCGGTCGCGATCCAGGCCCAGCGCCTGGCCCGCCTGCTCGGCAACGGCCGCACCGTCGCCCTCGGCCTGGGGCTGATGGCGACGTCCGTGCTCGGCATCTCGTTCGTCGGCGCCGGCGGCGGCTACCTCGACGTCCTCCCCTGGTTCCTGCTGTACGGCCTGGGCGGCGGCATGCTGGTCCCGCTGACCACGATGATCCTCGGCGCTCTCCCCTCGGGGCGGGCGGGTGTGGCGTCCGGCGTCCTGAACGTCTCCCGCGAGGTGTTCGGCCTACTCGGCATCACCGTCCTGGGCGCCATCCTCAACGCCAGGCAGGCCGAGACCTCATTCCTCGCCGCCTACCAGTCCACGCTGGTGATCGCCGCGGTCATCGTGGCCGTGGGCATCCCCGTCAGCCTCTACTCACTGCGCCGTACGGCTCAGGCCGCGATGGCCGGCGCGTCGAACTGAGTCCTGTGCAGCTCCGCGTACCTGCCGTCCTCGGCCAGCAGCGTGGCGTGCGTCCCCCGCTCCACCACCCGGCCGTCCTCGACCACCAGGATGAGGTCGGCCGCGCGGACGGTCGACAGCCGGTGCGCGATCACGATCGCGGTCCTGCCGTCCAGGGCCTCGCCGAGTGCCTCCTGCACCGCCGCCTCGGAGGTCGAGTCGAGGTGGGCGGTCGCCTCGTCGAGGATCACCACCCTGGGACGGGCCAGCAGCAGGCGGGCGATGGTGAGCCGCTGCCGCTCGCCGCCGGACAGCCGGTAGCCGCGCTCGCCGACCACGGTGTCCAGCCCGTCCGGCAGCGACTCGATGAGCTCGGCGAGCCGTGCTCTGCGCAGCGCGTCCCAGATCTCGTCCTCGGTGGCCTCGGGACGGGCCAGCAGCAGGTTCGCCCTGATCGAGTCGTGGAACAGGTGCCCGTCCTGGGTGACCATGCCGAGCGTGTCCCTGATGGAGTCGGCCGTCAGGTCGCGGACGTCCACCCCGCCCAACCGTACGGCGCCCTCGTCCACGTCATAGAGCCTGGGCAGCAGCTGGGCGATCGTGGACTTGCCCGCGCCCGACGATCCGACGAGAGCGACCATCTGGCCCGGCTCGGCCCGGAAGGAGATCCCACGCAGCACCTCGACCCCGCCGCGGGAGTCGAGCGCGGCGACCTCCTCCAGCGAGGCGAGCGACACCTTGTCAGCCGAGGGGTAGGCGAAGCGGACGGCGTCGAACTCCACCGACACCGGGCCCTCCGGCACCTCGCGGGCGTCAGCCTTCTCCTTGATCAGCGGCTCCAGGTCGAGCACCTCGAAGACGCGCTCGAAGCTGACCAGCGCGCTCATCACGTCCACCCGGGCGCTGGCCAGCGCGGTCAGCGGGGAGTAGAGCCTGGTCAGCAGCAGGGCGAGCGCGACGACCGAGCCGGGGTCCAACTGGCCGGCGAGGGCGTAGAAGCCGCCCAGGCCGTACACCAGGGCCAGGGCGAGCGCCGAGACGAGGGTCAGGGCCGTGACGAACAGCGACTGGGTCATGGCGGTGCGGACGCCGATGTCGCGCACCCTGCGGGCCCGGCCGGCGAACTCGGCCGACTCGCCGGCAGGGCGGCCGAACAGCTTGACCAGCGTCGCGCCAGGAGCGGAGAACCGCTCGGTCATCTGGGTGCCCATGGCGGCGTTGTGGTCGGCCGCCTCGCGCCGCAGCCTGGCGATCCGGCCGCCCATGCGCCTGGCCGGCACCACGAAGACCGGCAGGAGCAGCAGCGCGAGCAGGGTGATCTGCCAGGAGATGCCGATCATCACGATGAGGGTCAGCACCAGGGTGACGACGTTGCCCGCGACGCTGGAGACGATGTCGGTGAAGGCGCGCTGGGCGCCGATCACGTCGTTGTTGAGCCGCGAGACGAGGGCGCCCGTGCGGGTGCGGGTGAAGAAGGCGACCGGCATGCGCTGCACGTGGTCGAACACGGCGGTGCGCAGGTCGAGGATGAGCCCCTCGCCGATGCTGGCGGAAAGGAAGCGGGTGAGCAGGCCGAGACCGGCCTCGGCCACCGCCAGGCCCGCGATGAGGACGGCCAGCCGGACGACCACGTCGAGGGGCTGCGCCTTGACGATCGCGTCGACGACCCTGCCGGCGAGGACGGGGGCGGCCACGGCGAGGGCGGCCAGGACGAGGCTGAGGGCGAGGAACTGGGCGAGTCGGGTCCTGTGGGGACGGGCGAAGCCGCCGATCCTGCGGAGGGTGGCCATCGAGAAGGGGCGCCGCTCTTGCCGGGCGTTCATGGCGCCGTAGAGCTGGTTCCAGGCGGTGACTTCCATGTCCATGGGGACGACCGTAGGGGCTCAAGTTAACTTGAGGTCAAGCGGTTCCGCCCGCACGGGGATCGCCCATGAAGGGCCTCAGCCCGTGACCGTGGAAGGTCACGGGCTGAGGAAGTGCCGGCTAGGAGCCGATCTTCTTGCCGCGCGTGTGCCACGTCACCGCCACCGACGGCCGCGGCTGCGAGGCGCCGCCGTCGGGCCAGCGGCTGGCCGGGGCCTCCGGCGTTGCGCCGTCGAGCTCACCGGGGTGCTGCACCGCGACGAACACGCTGCGCTGGTCCTGGGTCACCAGCGGACCGCACGTCTCGGCCCCGACGGGAACGGTCAGGAACTGGCGGACGTACCCGCGCTCCCGCCCCTGCACCGGCATGACGAACAGCCCGTCGTTCGCCTTCAGCGCGTTGCCGTCGGTGGAGATCCACAGGTTGCCGTCCTTGTCGAACGCCAGGTTGTCCGGGCAGGAGATCGGCGAGACCTTCGTCTTGTCGAACCCGGCGAAGTAGGTCGTCGCGTCCTTCGGGTCGCCGCAGACCAGCGGGATCGACCAGGCGAAGGCCGTCGACCCCGCGTCGTCGCGACGCTCCACGATCTCCAGCACGTGGCCGTGCTTGTTGGAGGGGCGGGGGTTGGCCTCGTCCACCTGCGCGGCGGTCCTGTTGGTGTTGTTGGTGAGCGCTACGTAGACGGCCTTGTTGACCGGGTTGCGCTCGATGTCCTCGGGCCTGTCCATCTTGGTGGCCCCGACCTTGTCGGCCGCGACGCGGGTGAAGACCAGCACCTCGGCCGCCGTCATGCCGTCCACGAAGCTCTTCGTGCCGCTCACCAGCGGGATCCACTGGCCCGAGCCGTCGAAGACGCCGTCGGCGGGCAGCTTGCCGGAGCCGTCGATCTCCGTGGCGGGGCTGTCGCCGGTGAACTTGGCGACGTAGAGGGTGCCCTCGTCCAGGAGCGTGCGGTTGTGCCGGTCGTACCCGGGGATGTAGCGCTGCTTGGAGACGAACTTGTAGATGTACTCGAAGCGCGAGTCGTCACCCATGTAGACCGCGAGACGGCCGTCCTTGGTCAGGGTGGTGTTGGCGGCCTCGTGCTTGAAGCGGCCGAGCGCGGTGCGCTTCACCGGGGTCGAGTCGGGGTCGAACGGGTCGATCTCGACGATCCATCCGAAACGGTTGGCCTCGTGCGGGTGCTTGGCCAGGTCGAAGCGCTCCTCGACCCGGTCGAACCTGCGGCTGCTGGAGGCGGCGCTGGTCGGGATGGTGTAGCGGGCGATCTTCGGGTCGTTCTTGTCGCCGTTGACGAAGTACTGGTCGAAGTTCTCCTCGGCGGTCAGCACGGTCCCCCAGGGGGTGGTGCCGCCCGCGCAGTTGTTCAGCATGCCGATCGGCTTGGTGCCGTCCGCGTCGGCGGCCGTCTTCAGCAGGTCGTCGCCCGCGACCGGCCCGCTGAACCGCATCGGCGTCTGCGCGGTGATGCGCCTGTTGTAGCGGCGGCGACCACGCGTGACCAGCTCCCACTGGCCCGTGTCGCGCACCCGCTCGATCTCCACGACGGAGCCGCCGTGCGCGGCCAGCGCGATCTTGATCTGCTCCTCGGTGGCGGTGGCACCGCCCGAGTAGCCGCGGAACATGAGGTTCTCGTCGGTGTACTCGTGGTTGACCCACAGCAGGGCGCGGTCACGACCCATCGGGAACATCGTCACGAAGTCGCAGTTGTAGCCGAACTGCTTGTTCTGCGCGTCGGCCGTCTGGTTGTCGAAGTCGAACGCGGGAGCGTCCGGCAGCACCGGGTCACCCCAGCGCACCACGACCGCCGAGGCGTAGCCCTCGGGGACGGTCACCGCGTCAAGTGTGTTGGGCGCCACAGGGCTGAAGGTCAGGGACCCGCGGCCGTGCCCGTACTCGCCCTGCTGTCCGAGCGCCTCGGGGTCGGCGAAGGCCGGTACGGCTCCCGCGCCCACGACCAGCGCTCCGAGGGCTCCCACCCCACCCGCGCGCAGAACGCCACGACGTGACAGGGCCTGTGCGGCGATGTCACCGAAATAGGTGTTGTCACTGGTGTTGGCCACTTCGTGCGCGCAGGCGTTGCCGCAACGGAACTGGCACGTGAGGGCGCTTCGACCGCTCTTGTGCGGGGTCGAGAGCAGCGGCAGCAGCCTGCCCAGGTTCGACACGGGTCCTCCAGATCAAATACGCGGTCGTTCCGCCGGGACGCTACGGCGACCGCTGAAACCTGAGGTGAACGAAGGCCGCCTCTCCGATGAACCCTTCCCGGGAGAGTACCCGGGAGAGAATAGGAGGATGGCGCCACGCAAAATAGACCAGGAGAAGCTCAGATCCGCGCTCGACGCGCAGCTGGTCGCGCTCGACGAGCCGCCGTTCGACGGGCCCGCGTCCGCTCTGGTGGACGCGTGCGTCGCGGCCGTCATGGCCGCCTACGACAAGGGGCTGAAGCCGGAGCGGGAGGCCGGGCGCTTCGCCGTACGGCATCTGCTCGACCGGCTGGTGGAGAAGGCGCCCGGGCGGACGGTCGAGGTCCGGGTCCCGCCGTACGCGGCCGTGCAGTGCGTGGAGGGACCGCGACACACGCGCGGCACCCCGCCGAACGTCATCGAGACCGACCCGCGCACCTGGCTCCAACTCGCGGTCGGCCGCATCACCTGGTCGGAGGCGATGGCGAAGGGCGCCGTTCACGCGAGCGGCGCCCGTGCCGACCTGTCCGGCCATCTACCGGTCTAGTTGCGGTTGAGCCACGGGATCTTGCTCTCCACGCACTGCTCGGCCAGCTGCTGCGGCAGGCCTGAGCACTCCGCGAAGTAGTTGGAGACCCAGATGGCCGCGCCCACCGCCAGGACCAGCGTGAGCACGCTGAGACCGATGCCGACCCACGCCCTGCCCTTGCTGCCGCCCTTGGACAGGGCGATCACGCCCAGAACGAGGCCGACGAGCGCGGTGATCACACCCGTGAAGCACACCAGCAGCAGGAACAGGCTCGCGATGCCCAGGACCAGCGAAGCGGTGGCCAGCCCGTTGCCCGGCTTGGCCGGACGCCAGCCGGCGCCCTGGTACGGGGCCGCGCCGCCGGGCGGAGGCGCGTAGACGGCTCCCCCTGCCGGGGCGGCGTACGGCGGGGGCGTCTCGAAGGCGCCGGGCGCCGTTCCCTCGGGTGTGGTGCCCTGGGCGCCGCTGCCGTAGGGGCCGCTGCCCTGGCCCCCTCCGTAGGGGCTGCCGGGAACGCCGCCATACGGGCCGCCTCCTGGGGCGCCTGGGGTCCCGCCTTCGTGGCCGCCGCTGCCGGGAGCGCCGGGGACGCCCGAAGCGCCTGGAGAGCCCGGCATGCCCGGTGTGCCTGGGCGCTCGGGGGTTCCCGGAGTGCCGGGGGATTCGCCGGCGAACGCGCCGGTCCCGTAGGGCCCGCCGCCTGGTGTCTCGGCGCCGCCCAGGCCGGCTCCCTGCCCGGGAAGCCCTCCCTGTGGGCTGCCGCCGGTCCGGGGGCCGCCGTACGGGCTGGCGCCCTGCTGGGGGCCTCCGTAGGCGCCGCCGCCCTGCCGGCCCGCGCCGTAAAGGGAGCCGCTCGGCGGGGTCTGCTCACGGGACGTGCTGTAGGGCGTGGTCCCCGTGCCTGGGGCTCCGCCGTACGGACTGGAGGGTGAGACGCCGGGAGTCGACGGGTCGGGCTCGCCCCGACCGCCCGCGGCGAACGCTCCTGCGGCGGCGCCACCAAGGCCGGGAAGGTCTCTGGGGTACTCCTTCGGGCCTCCCTCGTACGGCGACGCGCCGGACAGGTGGCTCGGGTTCGTGTCGGCCGAGTCCGGATACGCAGGCTGGCCGTACGGAGGAGTGGACGGGGTCGGCGGGTCGTACCTGGAAGGGCCTGAGGGCGGCGTCATCTCGCGGGTCTGGTCGTCCTCCGCCCAGCCGGGATAGGTGGGCGTCGAGCCTGGGACCTGGTAGCCGGGCTCCGGCCTGCCCCACTCGGTGAACACCTGCGTACGGTCGGCGTCGGCGTCTCCTCCGGCGGGAGACTGCCGGCCCTGGCTCGGCGAGGGCACCTCGGGCGCGGACGGCAGGTCGGGGTGGCCGGGCTCAGGAGTGGCAGGCGGCTCGGGAACGTCCGGCTGCACCGGAACGGAAGGCGGCTCGGGCACGATCGGGGGCTCTGGCGAGATCGGCGGCTCCGGGGAGATCGGCGGCTCGGGGACGAACGGCGGCTCAGGCGGGACCGGCTGCCCCGGCTCGATCGGCGGCTCAGGCTGGATCGGCCGCTCAGGCTCGGCAGGCTGCTCCGCCCGCTCGTACCCACCCCAGGAGCCCTCTCCCCAGGAGCGCTCCGGCGACCCATGACCCCCGGGCGACGCCGGCTGCCCCGGCGACCCGTACCCGCCGGGCGACTCATACCTCCCGAATGACGCAGGCTGCTCCGGCGACTCGTATCCACCCGACGACGCAGGCCGCCCCGGCGACTCGTATCCACCTGGTGACGTAGGCTGCCCCGGCGGCTCGGACCGTTCCGACCACTCGTATCGGGCCGACGACTCGGACCATTCCGACGGCTCGTAGCTGCCCGACGACCGGGACCGTTCCGGCGACGAGGGCTCGGTCAGGTCGGGCCACTCCGACTGGTCTCCCGGCCCTCCACCCGACCACGCGGACTGCTCGGCAGGCCTCGGCGTGCCGTACGGCTCGCCCGGGCCACTCGTGCCCCATGCGGACTCCGCGGACGACGCCGTGGAAGGCCACTCCGACTCCTCGGACGACCATGACGGGGACGCCTCTGCCTCGGACCATGTGGAGTGCGCCCCGCTCGACTCCTCCGAACCCTGTGTGGAGGGCTTCGGCGTCTCAGGTGTCGGCCAGACGGGCACGTCGGACTCACGCTCGTACGGCCCGCCCCACCTGGTGGGCTCCTCCCCCGAGGAAGCGGGCGGCTCTGGCGCGATCGGCTCCCCGTGCGGCGTCGTGGACGCCTCGTCAGGCCATGGAGCCGCCTCCGGCTCGGATGGCTTGCGCTCGGCGCTGGGCTCGGTCGGATCGCCCGTGGGCTCGCCGCCTCGCGGGCTCTGGCCCGGCCGAGGGTGGTTGGGGTCTCCAGGTGTGGTCACGGTCTACGTCTCCCCCGACGTGTCGGCATGCCGGAACTCCACACTCCCCCGGAACACCCCGTCGAAACGGTGCGACACGGCAAAAGAGTGGCGATCCTTGGGTCACAGTGCGCCAAGCGCCCAGGGCGGATGTGCAACGGCCGAAGCGAGCCTTGCCCCCGGCTCTTGCGTGCCAGGAGCGAACAACCGTTTCACTTACGGCGAAACCCGGCCGCACCTCCGGGGGACCAGCCGATCCAGCCGAACCAGCCGACCCGAGGACCCGACCCACAGAACCCACAGGACCCACCCGACCCGGGCACCCAGCCGACCCGAGTCCTGCTGCCCGCACCTCACGAACCCGAACACCCCGTGAACCCGAATCCTGCTGCCCGGGCACCTCACGGACCTGAACACCCCGTGAACCCGAGTTCTGATGCCCGGACCTCTGCCTGGACCTCACGAACCCGAACACCCTGCGGAGCCGGGACCCCGACGGCCCGGGGCTCCGCAGACCCGCGCACCCCGCGGTCCAGACGGACCCGGCGACCCCAGGCGCCTCGCGGACCCGAGAACGCGACAGACCCGAGCGCCTCGCGGACCCAAGGACGCGACGGACCCGTGCGCCTCCGAACCCGAGGACGCGACGGGCCCGAGGACGCGACGGCCCCCCGGGAGGCGATGGAGCCCAGGACGCGGCGAACCCCCGGACGCGATGGAGCCCAGGACGCGGCGAACCCCGGGACGCGACAGACCCGAGGACGCGGCAGACCCGGGAACGCGACAGACCCGAGAACGCGGTGGAATCCAGGACCCGCCAATGGGGGGACGCGGCGGACGAGATGGGGTTGGTGCGGTCACAGCAGAGAGATCATCGGAGAACGTTCCAATACGGGACGAACACGTCAACTGATGTGATCAGGGCCCCTGGTGTGCGAGCAGCGTCGCAGCCGACCTAAACTGAACCACGTGCTGAAGGGCGACGGCCTGCTGGGCCATGACCTGGACCCCCGTGACCGCGCACCGAAGGACGCCTGTGGCGTCTTCGGAGTCTGGGCGCCAGGCGAAGAAGTCTCCAAACTCACCTACTACGGGCTGTACGCGTTGCAGCACCGCGGGCAAGAGTCCGCGGGCATCGCGGTCAGCGAAGGCAGCCGCATCCTCATCTACAAGGACATGGGCCTGGTGGCCCAGGTCTTCGACGAGTCGGTGCTCGGCACGCTCCGCGGGCATCTCGCGATCGGCCACTGCCGCTACTCCACGACCGGTTCGAGCGTGTGGGAGAACGCGCAGCCCACGCTGAGCTCGACCGAGGTGGGTGGTCTGGCCCTCGCCCACAACGGCAACCTGATCAACACCCCCGAGCTGGCCGAGCGCCTGGCCCCAGGCGTGACCAGGGCGACCACCGACACCGAGGTGCTCACCAACCTGCTGGCCCAGGACCGCACCCGCTCCATCGAGGACGCCGCGGCCGAGCTGCTCCCGCAGGTCAAGGGCGCCTACTCGCTGGTGTTCATGGACGAGAAGACGCTCTACGCCGCCCGTGACCCGCAGGGCATCCGCCCGCTGGTGCTCGGCCGCCTGGAGCGCGGCTGGGTCGTGGCCTCGGAGACCGCCGCCCTCGACATCGTGGGCGCGACGTTCGTGCGCGAGGTCGAGCCCGGCGAGCTGCTGACGATCGACGAGGGCGGCGTGCGCTCGCGCAGGTTCGCCCTGGCCGACCCGAAGGGCTGCCTGTTCGAGTACGTCTACCTCGCCCGCCCCGACACCACGATCGCGGGCCGCGGCGTCCAGACGACGAGGGTGGAGGTGGGCAGGATCCTGGCCCGCGAGCATCCGGTCGAGGCGGACCTGGTCATCCCGACCCCCGAGTCGGGCACGCCCGCCGCCGTCGGCTACGCCGAGGAGAGCGGCATCCCGTACGGCCAGGGCCTGGTGAAGAACTCCTACGTCGGCAGGACGTTCATCCAGCCGTCGCAGACCATCCGCCAGCTGGGCATCCGCCTGAAGCTCAACCCGCTCAAGGAAGTCGTCGCGGGCAAGCGCCTGGTCGTCGTGGACGACTCGATCGTGCGCGGCAACACGCAGCGGCAGATCGTCCGCATGCTGCGTGAGGCGGGCGCGCGCGAGGTGCACGTGCGCATCTCCTCGCCGCCGGTCGCCTGGCCCTGCTTCTACGGCATCGACTTCGCCACGCGTGCCGAGCTCATCGCGGGCTCGCTCAGCGTGGAGGAGATCCGCCAGTCGCTCGGCGCCGACTCGCTCGGCTACATCTCGCTCGAGGGCCTGACCAAGGCGACCACGATCCCCGCCGGGCGCCTGTGCAGGGCGTGCTTCGACGGCTCGTACCCCATCCCGATCGACCAGGACAACGTCGGCAAGTACGTACTGGAGAGTTCGCCCAAGTGAGCACCTACGAGGCCGCAGGCGTCGACATCGAGGCGGGCGAGCGCGCCGTCGAGCTGATGAAGGACAAGGTCGCCCGCTCGCGCCGGCCGGAGGTGGTCGACGACGCCAGCGGGTTCGCCGGGCTGTTCGACGCCTCGGCGCTGCTGCGCTACAAGCGGCCGCTGCTGGCGACCTCGACCGACGGCGTCGGCACCAAGGTCATGCTCGCCCAGCAGTACGGCAAGCACGACACGATCGGCGTCGACCTGGTCGGCATGGTGCTCGACGACCTGGTGGTGTGCGGCGCCGAGCCGCTGTTCATGACCGACTACATCGCCTGCGGCAAGGTCGTGCCCGAGCGGATCGCCGAGATCGTCGGCGGCGTGGCCGAGGGCTGCAGGCTGGCGGGCGCGGCCCTGGTCGGCGGCGAGACCGCCGAGCATCCGGGCGCGATGGGCGCCGACGAGTACGACCTGGCGGGCGCCGGCACGGGCGTCGTCGAGGCCGACGCGATGCTCGGCCCCGACCGGGTGCGTGAGGGCGACGTGGTGCTCGGCCTGGCCTCGTCGGGCGTCCACTCCAACGGCTATTCGCTGGTACGGCACGTCATCAAGCAGGCGGGGCTGTCCCTCGACACCGAGGTGCCCGAGTTCGGCCGGCCGCTGGGCGAGGAGTTGCTGGAGCCGACGAGGATCTACTCGCTCGACTGCCTGGAGCTGGCCCGCACGCTCGAGGTGCACGCCTACGCGCACATCACCGGCGGCGGCATCGAGGGCAACCTGTCGAGGTCGCTTCCCCCGCACCTCGACGCGCTGCTCGACCGCTCGTCGTGGACGGTTCCCGCCGTTTTCGGCGTGCTCGCCGGGCACGGCGGGATCGAGCGGCAGGCGATGGACCGCACGTTCAACCTGGGTGTCGGCATGGCGGCGATCGTCCCCGCCGAGGTGGCCGACCCTGCGATCGAGCTGCTCGCGGCGCGAGGGCTCGAGTCGTGGGTGCTGGGCGAGGTCGTGGCGGGCGGCACAGGCCAGGCGCGCTACCGCTAGCTCGCGGGCGCGGTCCTTCCGAAGCCTGGCTTCGGAGGGACCGCCGCCGTGTGTGCCTTCGGGAAAAGTGCGGAAACGCGGAAGTGCCCCACGGGTGGGTCACCCGCGGGGCTCACCGCGACAACAGATCAGCTATCGACGCCCGGAGGGCCGGTCGTCGTCATCGTCGCCGTAGTCATCGGCGTAATCGGCATAGCGATCCGCCAGCTCGTCGTTGAGGTCGTCGGCGTCGTCATCGTGGTTGGAGTCAGAGACTCCGAGCTCATCGCGAAGACGCTCAAGATCCGTGCCACCGCTGTTGTACTTCAGCTGGCGAGCAACCTTGACCTGCTTGGCCTTTGCTCGGCCGCGCCCCATTGGCTCGACCCCCTCGTGTGGGGTCGTCCCCGACCCCTCGTCGCTAACGCACCACACACTGACGCCATGACTTTGGGCGTCAGTCTCTCGTTCGCCTATTACCGTACCTGTTTTGCGCTCAGCTCGGTACGTCGTATGGACGTGGGGCGTCAGCCGCCCAGCCAGATGGCCCTAATTCGCCCGACTTCCGACATTCTGCGCTCAGCCAGCCTATCCGCTGCCACCGCCGGTGGCACGCCCTCCTCGGACGCGATGCCGAAAATCTTGAGCGTGGTGTCGAAGATCTGGCTCGCCTTGGCCCTCGCGCGCTCCATGTTGAAGCCCTCGATCTCGTCGGCGACCTGGATGACGCCGCCGGAGTTGACCACGTAGTCGGGGGCGTAGAGGATCCCGCGGTCGGCGAGTTGCTTCTCCACTCCCGCGTGGGCGAGCTGGTTGTTCGCGCCTCCGCAGACGATCTTCGCACGGAGCCGGGCGACCACGGCGTCGTCGAGCGCACCGCCGAGCGCACAGGGCGCGTAGACGTCGATGTCGGCCGCGGTCATCTCGGCCGCCGACGCCACGACCTCGACCGAGGGGTGGCGCTGCCGTACCCGCTCGACGGCCGAGGCGTTGACGTCGCAGACGACGACCTCTGCGCCGTCGTCGACGAGGTGGTCGACGAGGCGGTGGCCCACCTTGCCGACGCCTTCGACCCCGACCCGCTTGCCGCGCAGCGAAGCCGTATCCCACAGGAAGGAGGAGGAGGCGCGCATGCCCTGGAAGACGCCGTACGCGGTGAGGATGGAGGAGTCGCCCGCGCCGCCGTGGGCGACCGTGCGACCGGTGACGAAGCGGCTCTCGCGGGCGACGAGGTCCATGTCCTCGCTGAAGGTGCCCACGTCGCACGCGGTGTAGTAGCGGCCGTTCAGCGACTGGACGAAACGTCCGTAGGCGCGTAGCAGCGCCTCGGACTTCAGCGTGGCGGGGTCGCCGATGATGACGGCCTTGCCGCCGCCGAGGTCGAGCCCGGCGAGCGCGTTCTTGTAGGCCATGCCCTTGGAGAGGTTGAGCACGTCGGCCAGCGCGGCCTGCTCGCTCTCGTAGGGATAGAACCTGGTGCCCCCGAGTGCTGGGCCGAGCGCGGTGTTGTAGATGGCGATGATGGCGCGCAGCCCGCTCTGCTCGTCTGCGCAGAAGACGACCTGCTCATGCGTGTCCTTGTGGGACAGCCCGAAGACGTCGGTCACGGTAGTGACTCCCTGTCCGGTCCGCCGCCCCTTCGCGGCGGAGATCACCTCTCAGGGTAGAGGGCGGCACGGCATGCCGTCGCCCCATGCACCGGCGCGAGTGGCCAGGTCGCAGCGTTCAGTGTGGACCACAACGGTGCAAGCGGGTTGTCTTCGTGACACGATGCCACCGTGCTGCCCTATGCCGCTTACCTTCGTGTCTACGAGCCGCTGACCGCGTTCCCCGAGCAGGATCGCGCCGCCTGGGCCGAATACGCGGAGTCACGCGACCGTCCGCGCAGGGCCACCGCGCTCGACGCCGAGCACGGCGAGTCCATCCGGCGGCTGCTCGCGAAGCCTCCCCACCCGGCTCCGCCCCAGGAGAGCCCCAACGCCTATCTGCGGCGTGTCGAGGATCGTCTCTATGTCTGTCCCTGGCAGACCCGGTTGCGCTCGTGGCTGGCGTTCTCAGACTTTCGTGGGAGCACTCCTGTGAAACTGATGGACAGCTTCGTGCCGCAGACGATCGCCGAGCAGACCGCCGACGACTTCGACAAGTACAAGCGGCAGGGCGGCTCGTCGGCGCTGCGCACCCACATCAGGACGACGACGTGGAACGTCCCTCCCGCGTGGTTCGTGCCGTTCGACGGCAACGAGCGGTGGCTGGTGCTGGGCAAGCCGGCCAACGGCCAGGACACCACGACGACCACGGGGCGCAACCTCATCTACGTCACCTCCATGGCGCAGGCCAGGCGGCGTTCGGCCAAGGCGCTGCAGGTCATCCGCAGGCATGTGGGCGAAGTGGCCACCGGTATAGAGGTGGAGGACATCGCCAGGTGGCTGGAGGAGTTCCACCCCCACTCGCTGGTCGAGCTCGACTACGGGGGCCTCGTCCACCTGATGGACGACGAGGCGCTGCAGGCCGACCAGTCCGTGGCCGAGCTGTCGGCCGCACTCACCGGTCTGGACACAGGTCAAGAAGAACTTGCCTTCGCCATGTACCAACGCGTGATCTTGCGGTGGAAGTCAATGCAACTTCTGGAATCTGCCAACTGAACCCCAAAACAACGGTCTGACCTGCATGAGTAGGTCACGCGTCGCGGCTGCTGGCTTCTGCGAACTGAGTAGTTTGCCGTTTTCACTGCGATACCACGAAACGTGTCGCTAGAATCACCGAGCGTGACATCGCCACGTGGGCGGGCAAGTGGGTCAAAGAAGGGCTCGCCAATCGCTCTGCGTGGCGGTATGGTCACTTCGGGTGATGCCGCATATGGCCCAGAAAAGCCGCACGCGCTGGGCCATAGGGGGACATCCGTGACACGCGCAGAAGCAGTCGCAGGATCGCTGAGCCGGTCCACACGGAGGAGAGGCCGCACAAATGTCAGCTCGTACACCCGAGGCCGAGCCACTGCTCACGCCCGCCGAGGTCGCGACCATGTTCAGGGTCGACCCCAAGACCGTCACGCGGTGGGCCAAGGCGGGTAAGTTGACGTCGATTCGCACCCTGGGGGGACACCGGCGTTACCGGGAGACCGAGGTTCGTGCTCTGCTCGCGGGCATTCCGCAGCAGCGCTCGGAGTAAGTCCGGGGTCGTCACGATCCTTAGGGGGGTTCACGGTGGGCCAGGTTCTACGGCCCGGTCCACCCGCGTGACGACGTCGAGTCTCCCCGCGCGTCGGGGGACGCATACGGGAGTTGGCGCCGCCCGCCCGGCGCCATCCTTCCTCCCCTGTCACCGGCGGTGAGCGTGCGCGAGGTCCACTGTTCGGTACGGTCCCCCCGGCCTGTCAGCCACGGTGGGCCAGACCTCGCCATGAGTCACGCCAGGTCGCGAAGCAGCCGCTCGACGCCCTGGTCGTAGGTCGCCGCCACGCCGAGCAGCGCCACCATGTGGTCGACGAGCATCTTCTCGAGCGTCGGACGCTCGATGTCGCGATGCTCCAGCCAGTCGAGACCCGCGGTCTCGACCGAGGCGATCCACGACCGCAGGGTCGTGCGCAGCACAGGGCTCGGCTCGTCGACGCGCATCTGCTTCTGGATCATCAGGAACAGCCGCCGCCGTACCCCGTCGACGATCTCGCCGACCTCGCCGGCCCGGTTGGCGGGGCCGCCGCGCAGCAGCGCGGCGAAACCCGCCGCGTGTTCCTCGACGAAGTCGAAGTAGCGCCGCAGCCCCAGCGCCAGGTCCTCCAGCGGACGGCCGCCACCCTGGGGGCGCAGCCTCGACTCCAGCTGCTCGGCCGCGCTCCTGAGCGCGGCCACGTACAGCTCCTGCTTGCCGCCGAAGTAGTGGTAGACGAGGGCGCGCGACGCCCCCGCGGCCGAGGCGACGTCGTCGATCGAGACGTCCTCGGCATCACGCTCGCTGAACAACTCCAGGGCGGCCGCCATGAGCTCCTCACGGCGCCGATCCACGCTCAGCCTGCGCCGCGCAGGGCGGGTGCCGCTGCCTGCGGAATTCCCGGAAGTCACACCTGCACACTATCGGAGCCCATGCCTAATAACGCTCGGGCCCGTACCCTGCCGCGTCCTCGATCGTTTGGTGAGACAGGTGCCCATCCAACGCATCGCGGGGGAGACACATGTCAGGACCGCCAGTCAACACGTCCGTCGTCGAGGTAGTAGACACCCTGCCTCGCCCGAGACCCACCATCCGCAACGTCGCCGAACGCGCCGGCGTCTCCAAATCGCTGGTCTCGCTCGTGCTTCGCGGATCCCCGCACGTCAGCGAGCATCGCCGGCAAGCCGTGCTCCAGGCCGCGCGCGAGCTCGGTTACCGCCCCAACGCCGTGGCCCGCAGTCTCGTCGAGGGCCGCACCCACCTGGTCGGCGCGCTCGTGGCCGACCTGCACAACCCGTTCTACGCCGAGTTCCTGGACGGCCTGCAGGAGAGCCTGCACGGCGACGGCCTCAGGATGCTGATCGGCAACAGCCAATGGGACCCGGCTTTCGAGGACGAGGCCGTCGAAGCGTTCCTGGAGCTGAGAGTGGACGGGCTGGTGCTGCTCGGCATCGCTCCGACCAGCGAGACCCTCATCGAGGCGACCTCCTACACCCCCACGGTCGTCGTAGGGGAACGTGACATCGAGCTCGACAACGTCGACATCGTGGTCGACGACGACCAGCTCGGCGCCCGCCTGGCCATCGACCACCTGGTCGACCTCGGCCACAAGCGCATCGCGCACATCGAGGGCACGCGCTCCTCACGCTGCGAGGGCTACCTGGTCGCGATGAGGCGGCACGCGCTCGCGCCGTACATCATGGTCGAGCACGGCGACAGCACCGAGGAGGGCGGCAGGCGCACCGCACGCGCGCTGCTGACCCGCGACCCCAGGCCCACCGCGATCTTCGCGGCCAACGACGTCGTCGCGCTCGGCGTGCTGTCGGCGGCCAGCGAGCTCGGGCTGCGGGTGCCGGAAGACCTCTCGGTGGTCGGCTACGACAACACCCACCTGTCGGCCGTCCACCACATCTCCCTCACCTCCGTCGACCAGCCCAGGCGAACCATGGGCCGTTCGGCGGCGGCGCTGCTGAGCGACCGGATCCAGGACCCCGGCAAGGTCGCCCGGCTGCGCCAGGTCACCCCCGAGCTGATCGTACGGCGGAGCACAGGCCCCGCCTAAGCGTTGGTCAAACACCGGGGCGCCCTCCCGCCGCGGTTGTTAACTCTGACGGGTCACTGCTGTATCTGACCCGGGGGACAGTCATGCGTGATCCAGAACTGGTGTCATGCGCCCAGCGCGCGGCGGCCGAGCTCGAGCGCGCCTGGGCGCACTGGCGCGCGGGACGGGGACGGGGAACGGACGTCGGGGCCGAGTCGGTGGCCAGTTATGTGGCCCACTCCCTCGACCATCCGTGGGGCCGCCCGCGCGTGGTGCTGGGGCTCGACGCCGAGGACGCGAGAGAGCTGGCGGCGCTGCTGCAGCGCCAGGAAGTCGGCGAACACGTCTGGTGAGTCCTGCCCGTCACGTATTTTGGAGCGTATGCGTTTTCTAGCTGCCTCCACTCTCGCCCTCTGCGGCCTCGCCGCCGCCGCGTGCGGCGGCACCGCCAACAGCGAGAGGGTCGCCGCGCCCGTGACCGCCCAGCCACCGGTCGCGGGCTCTCCGGGCGCCGCGGCGCAGGTGCGGGAGAAGCCGCTCGAGGGCAAGACCATCGTGGTCGACCCCGGCCACAACGGGGGCAACGCCAGGAACCCGAAGGCCATCAACCGCCAGGTCAACGTCCTGACCCAGTGGAAGGCCTGCGACACCACCGGCACCTCGACCAACGACGGCTACAGCGAGGCCGCCTTCACCTGGGACGTCTCCCAGCGCCTCGTCAAGATCCTCAAGTCGCGTGGCGCCACTGTGAAGCTGACCCGCAAGGACAACGCCGGCGTCGGCCCCTGCATCACCGAGCGGGCCGCCATCGGCAACAAGACCAGGGCCGACGCGGCCATCTCCGTCCACGGCGACGGCTCCGCGCCCGCCAATCACGGCTTCCACGTCATCATGCCGAAGAAGATCAACGGCCCGGTCGACCCGGTCGTCGGCGACTCCCGCGAGCTGGGCCTCAAGGTGCGTGACGCCTTCAAGAAGGAGACGGGCCTGCCGTACTCCACCTACATCGGGGCGAAGGCGCTCAGCTTCCGCAGTGACCTGGGCGGGCTGAACCTGTCGACGGTACCGAAGATCTTCATCGAGTGCGGCAACATGCGCAACGCCGCCGAGGCCGCCAAGTTCCAGAATCCCGCCTTCCGGCAGCGGATCGCGCAGGGTCTGGCGGACGGTTTGCAAAATTACCTGAAGTGACATCATTTGCGGCATGAACACGCTGCTGCTGCCCCGCCCGAATGTTCTGTCCACGCTGTCCGGTTCGTATGAGCTCTCCGTAGGGGCCACCGTCTCGGGCCCCGCCGACCTGGCCGACGCGGTACGGCGGGCGCTGCCGATCCTCGACCTGCGCCCTGGCGACACCGGCGCGATCGACGTCAGGGTGGACCCGTCGCTCGGCGAGGAGGCCTACCGCCTGGTCGTCGGCTCGCGCGGCGTCGAGATCACCGCGGGCGGCAGGGCGGGCGCGTTCTACGCCGCGCAGTCGCTGCACCAGCTGCTTCCCGACGCGACCTACCGCAGCGCCGTACCGGCTGAGTCGTGGGTCGTGCCCGGCGTCCGCGTCGAGGACGCCCCCGCCCACACGTGGCGCGGGCTGCACGTGGACGTGGCGCGGCACTTCCTGCCCAAGCGCGAGGTCCTGCGCGTGATCGACCTGATGGCCGTCCACAAGCTGAACCGGCTCCACCTGCACCTCGTGGACGACCAGGGCTGGCGGGTGGAGAGCAGGGCCTACCCGCGTCTGCAGGAGGTCGCCTCCCACCGGACGCGGACCGCCACCAACTACCACCGCGAGGAGCCCGCCTACGACGGGATCCCGCACGGCGGCTACTACACCCTCGACGACCTGGCCGAGATCGCGCAGTACGCCAGGGCCCGCGAGGTCGTCGTCGTCCCCGAGATCGACGTGCCGGGCCACGCGAGCGCCATCCTGGCCGCCTACCCCGAGCTGGGGGCGACGGGCGAGCGGTTCGAGGTGCTCGACAGGTGGGGCATCTCCCCCGCCATCCTGTCGCCGCTGCCGCCGACCGTCGACTTCCTCACCACGATCTTCGATGAGCTCCTCGGGGCCCTGGGGGCGACGCCGTACGTGCACATCGGCGGTGACGAGTGCGTGCTCGACGACTGGGAGGCCTCCGCCGAGATCAGCGCCTACCGGGAGTCGCTCGGGCTGGCCGACGTGGGCGAGCTGCACGCCTGGTTCCTGCGGCGGCTGGCCGACGTGCTGGCCGAGCGCGGCGCGCGGGCCGTCGTGTGGGACGAGGCGTTCGTCAGCGGCGCGCTGAGGCAGGACACGCTGGTCATGCCGTGGCGGGGTATGGGGGTCGGACGCAGGGCCGCCGCCGCGGGGCACGAGGTGGTCGCGACCCCCGTCTTCCCGCTGTACTTCGACTACGCCGAGGCGGCTTCGGCCGACGAGCCGATGGCCATCGGGGACACGATCACGGTGACGGACGTCGCCTCGTTCGAGCCCGCGCCTGCCTCATGGGAGCCCGGCGAGCGGGAGCGGGTGGTCGGGTTGCAGGGGCAGCTGTGGAGCGAGCGCATCTCCGACGCCCGGACGCTGGACTACCGGGCGTGGCCGCGGGCCTGCGCGCTGGCCGAGGTGGCCTGGGGCGGGGAGGCCGGGTCCGACTTCATGGACCGGCTGGAGCGGCACCTGGGCAGGTTGGACGCGCTCGGGGTCGAGTACCGTCCGCAGGCGGGACCGCTGCCCTGGCAGCGGAGGCGCCCGCACCGGCCCAGCCGGGTGCAGGTGGCGGCGGCGATGGAGCACCTCGACGAGATGACCCTGTCGGCCACGTCGACCAGGCCCAGCATCTGAGGCCCCGCGCCCGCCTGGTGCCAGTGCCGTCGATCTCCCGGGCCGGCCGCCGCCCGCTGACGAGGGCGGTGGGGCTGGGTACACCCTCGCTCGGGAGATACCTCCATTCCTGCGACAGGGTGGACGACCTAGCGTCGATGACCATGACAGCATCTACTCGCACGGAGCGGAGCGCGGGAAGCCGTATCGCCAACGTCAGTCTGTGGGTCCTCCAGGTCGTCATGGCGGCCGGATTCCTCCTGGCGGCCATGGGGAAGTTCACGGGCGCGGAACCGTCCGCCGGCACCTTCGACGCCATCGGCATCGGCGACTGGTTCCGCTATCTGGTGGGCGGGCTCGAGGTCGTGGGCGTCGTGGGCCTGCTCGTTCCAAGGCTGGCCGGGCCCGCCGCGCTGGCGTTGTCCGGGCTGATGGTGGGCGCGTCGCTGACCCAGCTCATCGTCGTCGGAAGCGGCGTGGCACTGCCGGTCACGATGCTCGTCCTGTCCCTGGTGATCGCCTGGGGCCGCAGGAGCGGCACGGCGCGCCTGTGGGCCGCCCTGACCCGCCGCTGACCGCCGCATGCCGCGGGAGCCCCCCACACCGACGTGCCGATGCGCCGTGCACGTGGCCGCCCGCGACCCGGACACCTTCTCAGGCCTCAGGAGCGCAGCTCGGGGAACTGGTCATCACGCCACTCCGGGAGCGAGGACTTCGCCGAGGCGGCTTCCTCCTCCCGTCCGCGGAGCTCCACCCTGCGGATCTTGCCCGACACCGTCTTGGGCAGCTCGAAGAACTCCAGCCGCCGCACCCGCTGGTACGGGGGGAGCTTGTCGCGGGCGTGCCGCAGGATCGCCAGCGCGGTCTCCCTGTCCGGCTCCCAGCCGGCCGCCAGCGCGACGTACGCCTTCGGCACCGCCAGCCGCAGGTCGTCGGGCGAGGGCACGACGGCCGCCTCGGCCACCGCGGGATGCTCGATGAGCACGCTCTCCAGCTCGAAGGGCGAGATCTTGTAGTCCGAGGCCTTGAACACGTCGTCGGTGCGGCCGACGTAGAAGATGTAGCCGTCGGCGTCACGGGTGGCCACGTCGCCGGTGTGGTAGTAGCCGTCGGCCATCGCCTCCGCGTGGCGTCGCTCGTCCCCCTGGTATCCGGTCATGAGCGAGACCGGCCTGCGGCTCAGGTCGATGCAGATCTCGCCCTCCTCGGCCTGCTCGCCCGTGATGGGGTCGACCAGCACCACCGGCACGCCCGGTGCTGGCAGGCCCATCGAGCCTGGCTTGACCGGCATGCCCGGCACGTTGCCGACCGACAGCGTGGTCTCGGTCTGGCCGAAGCCGTCGCGCAGCGTCAGCCCCCAGTGGTGCTGGACCTGCTCGATCACCTCGGGGTTCAGCGGCTCGCCCGCCGAGACCACCTCGCGCAGCCGGCCCGGGCCGCCGGACAGGTCAGCCTTGATCAGCATCCGCCACACCGTGGGCGGCGCGCAGAAGGTCGTCACCTCCGCCCTGCGGATCTGGGCCAGCAGCGCGGCGGGATCGAACCTGCCGTAGTTGTGGACGAAGATCGTGGCCTGGGCGATCCAGGGCGCGAAGAAGCAACTCCACGCGTGCTTCGCCCAGCCTGGCGAGCTGATGTTGAGGTGCACGTCACCGGGCCGCAGGCCGATCCAGTAGGCCGTCGTCAGGTGCCCCACCGGGTAGGAGACCTGGGTGTGCTCGACCAGCTTGGGCCTGCTCGTGGTGCCCGAGGTGAAGTACAGCAGCAGCGGATCCTCCGGCGCGGTGCCGGGGTGCGCCGCGGGGGGCGCGGAAACGGCGTACGCGTCGCGATAGGCGGCCCAGCCCGGCGGGGCGTCCCCCACGCAGATCGTCGTGTACTCCCCCGGCACGTCGTCGAACTTGGCGGTGTCCGCCGCGTTGGCGATCACGTACCGGGCGCCGCCCCTGTCGATGCGGTCCGGCAGGTCCGCGGGGCCGAGGGCGGTGGTGGCCGGCAGGATCACCGCGCCGAGCTTCATGACCGCCAGCATCGACTCCCACAGTTCGACCTGGTTGTTGAGCATGAGCATCACCCGGTCCCCCCGGGAGACGCCCTGCGCCGCGAGGAACGCCGCGACCTGGTCCGATCGCCGCGCCATCTCGTCGAAGGTGTAGCGGGCCTCGGAGCCGTCCTCCTCCACCACCCACAGCGCCGTCCTGTCGTTGCCGCGGGCGATCGCGTCGAACCAGTCCACGGCCCAGTTGAAGGGGGCCTGGAGCTGCGGCCACGCGAACTGCTCGACCGCCTCTGCATGGCGCCCGCCCAGGTCGAGCAGCAGGTCACGCGCCTGGAGATAGATCTCGGTGTTGCTGGTCGCGCCCATGGCGGCAACTCCTCTCGACGGTTGCCACAAGCTACGACAGCAGTATCAGGCCCGGCACCCCCGAAAGGGGGAGATCGCCACCTACCTCCGGCGCGGACCGCGGCTTCAGCGGGTCCAGGCGGGGTCGCGGCCGGTCAGGCCGAGGACGCGGTCCAGGACGGGCGCGGCGTCGTCGACCGCGACCGCGGGGCCGTAGACACCCATGGCCCTGCCTTGTTCGGCGTTCTTCCCGACCTCGTCGTGCACGTAGTCCATGAGGTCGTCGTCCCACGTCAGGCTCTGGCCTGTCGCGCGTGCCAGGTCCCACCCGTGGACGATCAGCTCACCCATGATCATTCCGCCGACAAGTGACGCCGGGAGCTCGGTCGGCCCTCCCATGTGCGTCGTGCCCTCCCACGCGGCGGCCCGGCTCCAGGCGGCGACGACGCGCTCGACGTTCGCCTCGAGGGCGGCCGTCCAGTCGCCCGCCGTGAGGTCCACGTCCGTCTCCGCTCCGGCCGGCGGCGGCACGATCTCTCCGCGCCCTGCCCCTTCGAGCGAGGGGCCCCAGAACAGCAGGTGGTTGACCAGCTTCCGCACGTCGTACTCGGCGCAGGGGGTACGGGCGTCCAGTTGGTCGGGCTCGATGCCGCGGACGATCTCCATCAAGGGTGCGGCCGCGCGGGCCATCAGTTCTTCGCCAGACATGACGCCCAAGAAAGCACATCTCCCGCATGGTCGTCTTGAACAAACGCGACGTAAGCTCGGCCGCGTGCCCCGAGACACCCGTGAACTCGCCGGGGCGTGGGCGAGGTTCCAGCACCACGCCTTCCCGAGCCCTTCGCCTGACCTGGCGCCGTTCGTCGACCGGTACTGGGTGGTCTCATGGGAGTACGACGAGCCGTACCGCCAGCTCGTCGTGCCGTACCCGAACGTGCACCTGACCTTCCGCGACGGCGGCGCCACGGTGCAGGGTGTCCACAGCGGGCATCAGGTCAAAGTGCTGGCGGGGACGGGTGGCGTGTTCGGCGTGGCGTTCCGGCCCGGGGGGTTCAGACCGTTCCTGGGCGCCTCCGCCTCGACGATCACGAACCGGTCGATCGAGGCGAGCCAGGTGTTCCCCGGCGCGCTGCCTGACCCCGTCGAGGTCGCGACGGTCGAGGACTTCCTGCGATCGCGGCTGCCCGAGCGCGACGCCAGAGCCGAGCGTGCCGCGGACGTCGTCGCGACGGTCATCGCTCACCCCGAGATCACCAGGGTCGACGACCTGGCACGGCATGCCGGCACGAGCGTCAGGGAGCTGCAGCGGCTGTTCGCGGAGTACGTCGGCGTGGGCCCGAAATGGGTGATCCGCCGCTACCGGCTGCACGAGGTCACCGAGCGGCTGGCGCGGGGCGTGCCGATCGACTGGCCCGGGCTGGCGGCCGAGCTCGGGTACGCCGACCAGGCGCACTTCGTCAGAGACTTCAAGGAGATGTTCGGCGAGTCGCCGACCTGGTACGCCCAGCGCTATTGACCGAACCCCTCGACCCGGTTCAGCTGGGGGCGCAATCGCGGCAAGCCACGCATGCGCGCGCTAGGGTCTGGCGGCCATGGTGGAGATCACGGGGGCCGATTCCACGACGGTCCCGGCGACGGCCGGCACGCGCGCGAACCGGCAGGGTTGGCTGGACGCGCTGCGGGCGGTCGCCGCGCTGGTGGTCGTGTACGAGCACGCGCTCGATCCGCTGTTCCCCGAGCTGCGTCCCATCACGGGGCCGTGGTTCAACGCCGGCATGTACGGCGTGATGGTGTTCTTCCTGGTCAGTGGCTATGTGGTGCCTGCGTCGCTGGAGCGCGGGGGCAGCGTGGCCGAGTTCTGGACCGGCCGCCTCTTCCGCCTCTACCCGCTGTGGGCGGTGGCCGTCGCCGCGGCGGGCGTGCTGGCCGTCACGGGGGTCGACCCGATGCACGTGTGGCTGACGCAGCGGCCGGTGTCGGCCGTCGTCGGGCACGCCACGATGCTGCAGGACCTCCTGAACGTGCCCAACGTCATCAACGTGCTGTGGACGCTGTCGTACGAGATGGCGTTCTACTTCCTGGTCACGGCCCTGTACGTGGCGGGCCTGCAGCGGCGCAGCGCGGAGGTCGGGTGCGGGTTCGCCGCCGTCGCCCTCCTGGCGGGAGGGCTGCTGCCCTCCATCCTGCTGTCGCACGGCGCGACGGCGACGCTCGGCCTCACCCTGGGCGTGACCGCGCTGGGGGCGTGCGGTCTCGCGGGCGTCCTGAGCTCCCGCGCCGTCGCGCGGCGGGCGGGGGCGGCGGCGCTGGCGCTGGTCGCGGTGGGGCTGCCGGCCGTCAACGGGCGCATCCCCGCCTGGCAGAGCATGACCATCCTGGCCACCATGTTCGCCGGCACGGCGCTCTACCGGGCGCGATCAGGCCAGATCGGCTGGAGCAGGACGCTCCCGCCGGTGCTGTTGGTGCCCCTGGCGGCGGTCGCCGCGGGGGTCTGGCACGGCCAGGAGTCCCCGTGGCCGTGGGTGAACGCCGTCGTCGCCGCGTGGGTCACCTTCGCCGCCGGGATGCTGCTGGCGCACCGGGCGGTGCCGCGGTTCTGGGCGTGGCTGGGCGTGGTCAGCTACTCGGTGTACCTCATCCATCCGATCCTGCTCGAAGTGGTGGACGGGCTGGTGCCGGACCCCGGCGCGCTCGCCTGGCCGTACCGGGCGGGATTGGGGGCGGCCGTGCTCGCGGCGTTGCTGGGGACGGTCGCGCTCACGTACCGGCTGGTGGAGGCCCCGGCGCAGCGGGCCGGCCGCCGCCTCGCCGCGCGGCTCCGAGCACGACGAGGAGACGCTCGCGGCTGAGAGCGTCAGCGGGCGGTGCGGCCGATCATCGCGGGCACCGTGGTGGCGTGGCGGCGCAGGCGGCGGGACAGCTGGCGGTGGATGCGGGAGGCCCACAACGGCCCGCCGTAGATCATCCCTGTGTACCCCTGCACCAGCGTGGCTCCGGCGAGCAGCCGCTCCCACACGTCGTCCACGTCCTCGACGCCGCCGACGGACACCAGGGTGAGCCGGTCGCCGACGCGGGCCCGCAGCCGCCGCAGCACCTCGATCGAGCGCTCCTTCAGCGGCCGTCCGGACAGCCCGCCGCTCTCCCCCGCATGCCGGATGGTGGTGTTGGTCGCGATGATCCCGTCGAGCCCCAGCTCCAGCGCCAGATCCGCCACCGCGTCGACGTCGGCGTCCGCCAGGTCGGGCGCGATCTTGACCAGCAGCGGCGTACGGCGCGGCGTGGAGTCGGCGACCTCCTTGACCGCCGCGAGCAGCGGCCGCAGCAGCTCCACCGCCTGCAGGTTGCGCAGGCCCGGCGTGTTGGGCGAGCTGACGTTCACCACGAGGTAGTCGGCCAGCGGCGCGAGCTCCTTGGCGCTGGTGACGTAGTCGGCCACCGCCTCGGACTCCGGCACGACCTTGGTCTTGCCGATGTTGACCCCGACGACGACGGGCACGCCTCGCGTACGGCGGAGCCTGCGGGCCGCCGCATGGGCGCCCGCGTTGTTGAACCCCATCCTGTTGACGACCGCATGCTGCCGCAGGTCGCGGAACAGCCGGGGCCGCGGGTTGCCCGGCTGGGCGTGGGCGGTGATCGTGCCGACCTCCACGTGCCCGAACCCGAACGCCGACAGCGCCTCGGCACAGGCCGCGTCCTTGTCGAACCCGGCGGCGAGCCCGAGCGGCCCAGGGAAGTGGACGCCGAAGGCCGTCACCCGCAGCGCGGGGTCGCTCGGCGCGAGGAAACGGTGGAGCAGCCGCTTGAGCAGCGGCAACGTGGAGAGCAGCGCGAGCGCTCTGACGGTCGCGTGGTGCACGGCCTCGGCGTCGAACCGCCGCAAGACCTGCGTGAACAGGAGTCGGTACATCAAGGACCAGGCTATCGGTCCTGGCGGACAAGGCCCGCTTCGTAGGCGACGATCGCGGCCTGGACCCTGTTGCGGACCTCCAGCCTGGTGAGGATCGTGCTGACGTAGGCCTTGACGGTGCCCTCGACGATGAACAGCCGCCCGGCGATCTCGGCGTTGGACAGGCCCTCCCCGACCAGGGCGAGAACCTCCTTCTCGCGGTCGGTGAGCACCTCGATCCTGTCTCGGGCGTGCGCGCCGCGGCCCATCCTGCCGCCGCTGAGCTGGGTGATGACCCGCTGGGCGACCTTGGGCGAGAGGTAGGCGGCGCCGCCGGCGACGGCGTGGACGCCTGCGATGAGCTCGCGCGGGTCGCCGGCCTTGAGCAGGAAGCCGCTGGCGCCCACGTCGAGCGCCTTGGCGATGTAGTCGTCCTCGCCGAAGGTCGTCAGCATGATGACCGCGGTGCCTGGCGCCACCCTGCGGATCTCGGCCGCGGCGGCGAGGCCGTCGAGCTTGGGCATGCGGATGTCGAGCAGGGCGACGTCGGGCCGGTGGCTGATGGCGAGATCGACGGCCTCCCTGCCGTCTCCCGCCTCCGCGACGACCTCGAAGGCCGGGTCGACGCCGAGGATCGCGGCGACCCCGGCCCTGATCATGGCCTCGTCATCGGCGAGGAGGATTCTTACCACCTCTGTATATTGCCCGACATGGCACAGGTGAAGATCTACGGGCGGCGTGACGTGTGGGCGGGACGGCAGCGGGAGGTCTCGGACCTGCTGCACGAGTGCGTCACGAAGGCGTGGGGGCTGCCCGAGGGCAAGCGGTTCCACCGTTTCCTGCTGCTCGACGCCGACGACCTGATCTGCCCGCAGCGGGGTGAGGCCTACCTCATCGTCGAGATCGTCTGTTTCACCGGGCGCAGCGACGACGCCAAGCGGGCGCTGATCCGCGAGGTGTTCGCCAAGGCGCCGGCGCTCGGGATCCCCGCCGACGACCTGGAGCTAACGATCGTGGAGATGCCCGCTGTGAACTGGGGTATCAGGGGCGTTCCCGCCGACGAGCTGTCGCTGCCGTACAAAGTCGAGGTTTAGCCGCAGCACCAGGACCGCGGCCAGGACGGCGACGCCGCCCGCGAGCTGGCCTGGCGTGAGGCTCTCGCCGTACACGACGGACGTGGACGCGAGCGTGACCACCGGTTCCGCGCACGACAGGATGGCCGCGGTCGGCGCGCCGAGCAGCCGCACGCCCACGAACAGGGTCGCCATGGCCAGCACCGTCGAGACGAGGCCGAGCAGTCCCGTCCACATCCAGCCCTCGGCCGTGCCGGGCAGCTGGAAGCCTCCCGCGAAGCCCATGGTGATCGCGGCGGCGGTGCACACGATGGCCGACAGCAGGTAGACGTCCACGTCGGCGGGCAGGCCGTCGGCGACGGTGAGGTAGAGCGAGTAGGCGACGGCCGCGCCGAGAGCGAGCAGCACGCCCGTGGTCCCGCCTTCCGACACGCCGCCGAGGCCGAGCAGGAGCACCAGGCCTACGGCCGAGCACCCGAGGGCGGCGAGCTTGCGCCGGTCGAGCGACTCCCTGCGAAGGGCCACGGCCAGAGCGGTCACCAGGGCGGGGAAGGTGTAGAGCAGGAGCGCGGCCAGCGAGGCGTCGATCCTGGCGACGGCGCCGAAGTAGCACAGCGCCTGTACGGCGTAGCCGATGCCGCCGAGCCCCACGGCGGTGAGGAGCACTCTGCCCGTGGGGAGAGCGGGCCTGCGCCACGCGCACACGGCCCACAGCACGACGGCGGCGATGACGAACCTGCCGGTGAGCATCTCCGTCACGCTCACGCCCGACTGGTAGGCCCCCTTGGCGAAGATCGGCGACAGCCCGAACCCCGCGGCGGAGATCAGGCACCACAGCACTCCCATGGCGGGCAATCTAGGCAGTATCGAGCCATCGAGGTAGCCTTGATTTCCTTGGTGATCCAAAGGGAAAACCTCTATGACCTCGTTGCACCAGCTGCGCTGCTTCCTCGCCACCTTCGAGCACGGCTCGCTCACCGCGGCCGCCGCCTCCCTCGGCTACGCCCAGCCGTCCATCTCCGAGCAGGTGCGCCTGCTGGAGCAGCACCTCGACGTCACCCTGTTCCTCCGCGTCGGCAGGGGCGTCGTCCCCACGGAGGCCGCCTTCGCGCTCCGCCCGCACGCGCTGGCCGCCATCGCCGCGGTCGACGAGGCGGGCAGGGCGGTGGCAGCGGTCCGCGAGATGCTGACGGGCACGGTGCGCCTGGGACTGTTCGGGACGGCCCGTTTCTATCTGGGCGCCGACCTGGTGGCAGACGTCCTCGAGCGCCACCCCGGCGTCCGCGTCGAGCTGATCGGCCAGAACTCGGCCGAGGTGCTCGACCATGTCCGCAGGGGCAGGCTGGAGGCGGCGGTCGCGGCCGTGCCCGTCGCCGACGAGGGGCTGTCGGTGACGCCGGTGATGCGCGACGAGCTGGTCTACGTCAGCACCGAGCCGTCGGATCCCGTGACACCCGAGCAGCTGGCCACGCGCCCGCTCGTGCTGCCGAACGTCAGCTGGCGCGAGGAGGACGCCACCCGCCGCACGCTCACCAGCACCCTGCAGGCGGCGGGCCATGTGCTGCGGCCGAGGGTGGAGGTGGAGGATCCGGAGATGGCTCTGGAGATCGCGGCACGCGGCCTGGCCGCGACGGTGACGTGGCGGGGCGTGCTGCACAGGCTGGCCGACCGCATGCCGGGCAACCTGCGGTGGGCGCCGCTGGATCCGGCGCTGCACGACACGTTCGCGATCGTGCACGGTCCCGCCCTCTCCCCCGCCACACGCATGGTGCTGGAGCTGGCCTCGGCCAGGATGCGCGCGCTGGAGGCTCAGCTCCGCAGGTAGGCGAGGACGGCCAGCACCCTGCGGTGCCCGTCGGCGGCGGGCGGCAGGTCAAGCTTGGTGAAGATGTTGGCGATGTGCTTGGCCACGGCGGCGTCCGTGACGACCAGCTCGCGGGCGATGGCGGCGTTGGCGCGGCCTTCGGCGATCAGTCCGAGCACCTCCAGCTCTCTGGGCGTGAGGCGCCGGAGCGGGTCACGGCGGCTGCCGAGCAACTGCCTGACGACCTCGGAATCGACGACCATCTCGCCCCTGGCGACGCGCTCCAGCGCGTCGACGAACTCGGTCACCTCGCCGATCCTGTCCTTGAGCAGGTAGCCGACGCCTTCGCCCGCGTCCATGAGCTCGGCGGCGTAGGTCTGCTCGACGTACTGGCTGAGGACGAGCACGGGCAGGCCCTTCTCGCGCAGCTCCAGCGCCGCCCTGAGGCCCTCGTCGGTGAAGCCGGGCGGCATCCGCACGTCGGTGACGGCGACGTCGGGCCGGTGCTCGGCGACCGCCTCGAGCAGGGCGGCGGCGTCTCCGACCGCGGCCACCACCTCGTGCCCGAACCTCTCGAGCAGGCCGACCACGCCCTCGCGCAGCAGCACGGCGTCTTCGGCGATCACTACCCGCACGGGATCTCCACTCGCATCGTCGTCGGCCCGCCTGCCGGGCTGGACAGCGACAGTCTGCCGCCCACGACGGCGAGCCTGTCGGCCAGCCCCGTCAGCCCCGTGCCCTTGGCGGGGTCGGCGCCGCCCACCCCGTCGTCGCTGATCTCCATGACCAGTCCGTCGCGCACCCTGATCAGCACGGTGCGGGCCTGGCTGTGCTTGGCGACGTTGGCCAGCGCCTCGACGACGACGAAGTAGGCCGTCGCCTCGATCGGCTCGGGCAACCGCGCCAGGTCCGCCTCGACCTCCACAGGGACGGGCGAGCGGGAGGCCACCTCCCTGACGGCCGCCGCCAGCCCCCTGTCGGTCAGCACCCGCGGATGCACTCCCCTGATCAGCTCGCGCAGCTCGGTCAGCGCCTTCTTGGCCTCCTCGTGCGCCTGGGCCACCTGTTCCGCCGCGGTCGAGCCGTCCCGCAGGTCCAGCCTGGCCAGGCCGAGCCGCATCGACAGGGCGACCAGCCGCTGCTGCGCGCCGTCGTGCAGGTCCCGCTCGATCCTGCGCCGTTCCGCCTCGAACGCGTCGACCAGCCTGGCCCTGGAGGCCACGACCTCCTCCAGCCTGCGGGGCTCCAGGTGCGACCTGACCATCAGGACGCGCGCCCTGCCCCACATGATCAGGACGTGGATGCCGACGGGCACCAGCACGACCCCCGCGACGGACGCGACGATCGCGGGCCCCAGGTCCTCCTGTACGGCAGGCGAGACGATCAGGACGATCGGCCCTCCGACGGCGAACACCACCAGGATCAGGTCGATCCACCACAGCGCCACCAGCGAGACGAGCCCGAGCCCGAGCTCGCGCCGCCGGTTCCTGGCGACGGGCCCTGGGTCGGCCCACCGCAGCCGCCACAGCTCGAACCACGCCACCAGCGGCACGGCGGGCACCGCCAGCAGCACGGCGAACGGCGTCCCGAACGCCGCCACGGTGATCGCCACCGCGACCGCGCCGGGGATCACGCCCGCCAGGAGGTAAAGCAGAGCTCTCACCTCGGCATTGTGACCGCCTCGCCGTACCGGTGGAAAACCGTTCGACGGGGAAGGACGGGCGGCGGCAGGATGGGGGCACCACGAACCTCGGGAGGACCAGATGCGGCAGAGCCTCGCGGCAACCCAGCGTCCTGCCCTTCCTACCGAGGTTCCACGCATCCATGACCACCTTGAACATCGGCGTGCTCGCGCACGTCGACGCGGGTAAGACCAGCCTCACCGAACGACTGCTCTTCGATTCCGGCGCCATCCACAGGCTCGGCAGCGTCGACGGCGGAGACACCCAGACCGACACCGGCGCGATCGAGCGCCGCCGCGGCATCACCATCCGCTCGGCCGTCGCCTCCTTCACCATCGGCGACCTGCGAGTCAACCTCATCGACACCCCCGGACACGCCGACTTCGTCGCCGAAGTGGAGCGGGCGCTGGGCGTCCTCGACGGCGCGATCCTGGTCATCTCGGCCGTCGAGGGCGTCCAGGCGCAGACCAGGGTCCTGCTGAGGACGCTGAGGAAGATGCGGCTGCCCACGCTCCTGTTCGTCAACAAGATCGACAGGATGGGCGCGCTCCAGCGCGACATCCTCGCCGGTCTGCCCGCCGTCGCCGTCAACCGGGTGCGGCAGGGCCGTGTCGTGCCCGTCCCCATCGACGCCGAGGCGCTGGCCGACCACGACGACGCGCTGCTGGAGGCGCTCGTCGAGGGCCGGGCACCGAGTCACGGCGAGCTGCTCGAAGCGCTGGCCGCGCAGACTGCGGCCTGCCAGGTCTATCCGGTCTTCCACGGGTCGGCGATCGGCGGCGACGGCGTCGCGGAGCTCCTGGCCGGCATCCGCGACCTGCTGCCGGTGCCCGCGCCCCGGGACGAGGGACTGAAGGGCACGATCTTCGCGGTGGAGCGCGACCAGGCCGGGCGGAAGGTCGCCTACCTGCGCCTGTTCTCCGGCGAGGTGCGCCCGCGGCAGAAGCTGGACTCGGGCCAGATCACCGCGCTGCGCGTCGTCGGCGCGGCCGAGGAGGCCACGCTGACCCCCGGCAACATCGCCAGGCTCTGGGGCCTGCACAGCGCCAGGGTCGGCGACCGGCTGTCCGACGAGGGAAGCGCGACGCCTTCCTTCGCGCCGCCCAGCCTGGAGACCGTCGTGCGGCCGGCCGACCCTGCCGACGCCGCCCGCCTGCACGCGGCCCTGCTGTGGATGGCCGAGCAGGACCCGCTCATCAGCACCCGTGCCGTGCCGGGCGGCGGCTCGTCGGTGCAGCTCTATGGCGAGGTGCAGAAGGAGGTGCTGGCCGAGCGGCTGCGCGACGAGTTCGGCGTCGAGGCCGCCTTCTCCGACAGCACGCCCGTCTACCTCGAAAGGCCGGTCGGCGTCGGCGCCGACCGGTCGGAGATGAGCAGGGACAACGACCACCACTTCCAGGCCACCCTGGGCCTGCGTGTCGAGCCTGGCGACGGCTACACCTTCAGGCGCGAGGTGGAGCTGGGCTCGCTGCCGCACAGCTTCAACCAGGCGATCGAGGACACCGTCAGGGCCACGCTGCGCGAGGGCCTGCACGGCTGGCCAGTGATCGACTGCACGATCACGCTGACCAGGACGGGTTACGCCTCGCCGATCACCACCGCGGCCGATTTCCGCGGCCTGACCGCCATCGTGCTGAGATCGGCCCTGGCTCTGGCCGGCACCAGGGTGTTCGAGCCGTGCCACGCCTTCGAGGTGGAGTTGCCCGCCGAGGCGTTCGGCCAGGTCACCGCCAGGCTGACCGCGCTGGGGGCAGAACTGGCGGACGCCTCGCCCACGCTGGTGACGGGGTCGCTGCCCGCCCGCCTGGTGAACGAGGCGAAGCGGCACCTGCCTGGCCTGACGGGCGGCATGGGCGTGTGGTGGTCGAGGCCTTCCGGAGACCGCCCGATATCGGGAAGGGTTCCCCCAACTCGATTTTAGCCTCGCCTTCCCTATCGAATACGCGCAATTCCCTGATCGGGGCCGGTACCTACCGGCCCCGATCGGCTTCCCCATGCCATAAACGCGGAAGCGGTATTTCTACCCCCAACGCACTACCAACGAAATCTTGCCCATCAATCTGCCGTTTGACCTGCACGGCTTCGGAGTTCGTGATCGCCGGGAGGCTACGATCAGAATCTTTGTTAAGGGATTTCTAGCGTATTGCAGAGGCAAATATCAGCACTTCATCAATAGTAGGGACACGATAGGCAAAAGGGCCGCCGGTGAGCTTTAGCCGGATTAGGTCAGGCAATTGGCGCGTGCCCGACTTAGGTGATTAATTCCGGAGACATGATGGCTGTACCTGTTAGGGATAACCGCCCTGCCAGAGAGCGGGCGGGATCGGGCAACCGGAGGTCGAGGCGCTGGACTGCGGTCCAGCCGCTCGGTCTGATCGGCATGGACCTGGCGTGCATGACCTTCACCTCACTGATGGCGGGGCAGGAGGCCGCACGCGTCGCCCTCGCAGGGGTGCTGGTCGTGGCGGCGAACGCGGCAGGCCGCGGCTACGAGCAACGGATCCTGCCCTCGAGCCTCGACGGAGGGTTCTGGCTGGCCGGATCCGGACTCGTCGCGGCGCTCGCCGCCTATTGGGGAAGCGCCTCGCTGACGGTGGTCGTCCTGGCCTGCCTGCTGTTCACCTGCCTGGCCTTCAGTGGCAGATGCGCCTTCCACGCCGCCGTGCGCGGCGCGCGCAGGCGCGGCGCGACCACCGCTGCCGTGATCGTCGGCGCCGGCGGGCACGGGCAGCGCCTCGCTGTCACCCTGCTCGGCCACCCGGAGTACGGCCTGCTGCCGGTCGGCTTCGTCGACGAGGAGGACGAGCACGAGGCGCGGCTGCCGCTCCTCGGCCGGTCCGCCGACCTGCGCGACATCGTCCGGATGCACCGGACGCGCGCGGTGGTCATCACGGGCCAGCAGGACCAGGCCACGGCCCGGACGGCCAGGTCGCTGGGCTGCGATGTCTACCTGGCGCCTGAACCGGGCGACCTGTTCGTCGACTTCGTCCCACTGCGCGAGCACGTCAGGAGCTTCGCGCTCCTGCGCATGCGCCCCGACCCGCAGGACCGCCTGACCTGGCCGCTCAAGCGGGTCCTCGACATCGCCGTCGCGGTGGTGGGATTGGTGATCAGCGCGCCGATCCTGGCCCTGTGCGCGACGGTGGTGCGCTGGGAGATCGGCCCCGGCGTGCTGTTCAGGCAGCGCAGGGTCGGTTACGGCGGCGCACCGATCGAGCTGATCAAGCTGCGCACGCTCAAGCCTGTGGACGCCCACGAGTCGGCCACCCGCTGGAGCATCGCCCACGACCACCGGCTCGGTCCTGCGGGCAAGGCGCTGCGCAGGACCTCGCTCGACGAACTGCCCCAGCTCTGGAACGTGCTGAAGGGCGACATGAGCATCGTCGGCCCGAGACCGGAGCGCCCCTACTTCGTCGACCAGTTCTCCACCACCACGCCGCGCTACGAACTGCGGCACCGGGTGCCCGTGGGGATCACCGGCTGGGCCCAGATCAACGGGCTGCGCGGTGACACCTCGATCGAGGACAGGGCCCGCTTCGACAACCACTACATCGACGACTGGTCGCTCAGAACCGACTTCAAGATCCTGCTCAGGACCGCCTGGTCCCTGCTTCGCCCTGGTGGCAGTTAGGAATGCGCGATCTGCTTCCCTGGACCCTGATCCGCAGGCCGAGCACGCTGGCCGCGCTGACCGTCCTGCTGACCTGCGTCCCGCAGGACCAGGCCGACCAGACCTCGGCCGTCCACGTCACCATGGCCGACGTGGCGTCGGTCGTGCTGATCGCCGCCACGGCGGTCTTCCTCGTGACCGGGCGCGCGTCGCTGCCGCGTCGCGCCGTGGTGGTCGCGCCCTTGGTGATCGCGGCCACCATCGCGACGCTGGCCTCCCCCGACATGGGCACCAGCCTGCCCGGCCACATCAGGTATCTGCAGGTCTTCGTGCTCATCCCGCTGGCCGTCCTGGTGACGCTGCGCGAAAGGATCGACGCGTGGCTGGTGGGCGGCGCGCTGGTCGCAGCCGCCGCGGTACAGGGGGCGGTCGGCTGCTACCAGGTGTTCACGGGAACGGGCGCGTCCTACGGGGGCGAGCGGGTACGGGCCGTCGGCACGTTCGGCGCGCTCGACGTCATGGGCATGGCGACGGTCGTCAGCTTCGGCGCGATCATCCTGCTCGGCACCGGGCTGACCACGCGGGGCCGACCGAGGATCGCCGCCTTCACGGGCGCGGGCCTGCTGGCCGTCCCCCTGGTGCTGTCGCTGAGCCGCGGCACCTGGGTGGCGATGGCGTGCGCCGCGCTGGTCATGCTCGTCATGTACAGCATGCGCACCGCGGCCCGCGTGGTCATGGTGATGTCGGCGGTGGCGGTGCTGCTGGTGCTCGGCCTCGGCGTCGGCTCCGACACGATCGGGCAGCGGCTCGCGTCGATCACCTCCTCGGTCACCGAGCCCGACCGGTCGGTCAGTGACCGCTACGACCTGTGGCAGGCCGCCGAGGGGATGTGGGTGGACCACCCGCTGACCGGCGTGGGCCCGCGCAGGTTCGCCGCGCTGCGCGACAGCTACGCGCCCACGGGACTGTCGTCGGGCAGCGATACCGAAGACCCCGTCAACGGGTACCAGCGCCAGCCGCTGCTGTCGCCGCACAACATGTACCTTCTGGTGCTCAGCGAGCAGGGCGTGGTCGGGCTGGCCGCCTTCGCGTTCCTGTTCGGGGCGCTCGTGCTGTGGTCGGTCATCCGCAGGGGGCTGGTCATCACGGGGCTGCTGACCTGGGTGATCGTCGACTTCGCCTACGCCGACATCGGCGGCGCGCCGACGCTGGTCACAGCCACGGTGCTGGGTGTCGCGCTCTCCTGGTCCGCGGGCGGGTGGTCGTGATGACGACGACGCGCCCACCGGGGCTGAAGGCGGCGAGCCTCACCGCCGTCCTCGTCGGGCTCGGCTTCCTGCTCGGCTTCGGCCGCGACCTGCTGCTCGCCAGGACCTACGGCGCCGACTCCGGCACCGACGCCTTCCTCGTCGCGTGGATGGTGCCGGAGACGGCGGCGCCGCTGCTCATCGAGGGCGCCATGGCCTTCCTGATGGTCCCGCTGTTCAGCAGGGCGGCGGAGCTGGGCGACGACGTCAGGCATCTGGTCTCGGCGACCCTGCCGCACATGGGCGTGGCGCTGACGGCGCTGAGCGTGGTGACGGCGGCGGGCGCGCCTTGGCTGGTCGCCCTCCTGGCTCCTGGCATCGCGGACGCCGAGCTCGCGGTCCGCTGCATGCGGTTCACCGCCGTCACGATCCTGATGTTCGGGCTGGCCGGATACGCGAGCGCGGCGCTGCGCGCCAACCACGTGTTCGGACCACCCGCGACCGTCACCGTGGCCTACAACCTGGGCATCGTCACGTGCGTCTTGTGCTTCCACGATCTCGGCGTGGTCGCCGCGGCGGTGGGCGTGGCGATCGGCGGGGTGGGCATGGTGCTGGTCCAGATTCCCTCGTTCGTGCGCAGGCTCGGACGGCCCGGCAGGCCCACGTCCACGATGCTGCTGCCGCTCGGGGCGTTCGTCCCCATCGCGGCCTTCACCCTCGAACGCCAGGGACAGGTGTTCGTCGAGCGGTTCGTCGGATCGTCGCTCGCCGAAGGCTCCATCTCGCATCTCAACTACGCGCAGAAGATCGCCCAGGTGCCGATGATGCTGTCGCTGGTCGCCGCCACCGTGAGCTTCCCTCATCTGGTGCGCGCCATCGCGGCGGGAGACGGCGCCGCCGCGTCGCGGAGGCTGACCGACGACCTGCGGGCCGCCGCGACGATCGTGCTGCTGGCAACCGGTGTGCTGGTGGTCTGCGCGCCCGACATCGTGCGGCTGCTGCTGCAGTACGGCGCGTTCACCGACGCCGACACCACCGCCACCGCCCAGATCATGCGGATCTACTCGCTCGGCCTGCTCGGGCAGGCCGTCGTCGGCGTCGTGTGCAGGGTGTTCTTCTGCGGGTCGCGGCCGAGCTGGTACCCGGCCATGGCCATGGTCGCCGGCCTCGGTGCCACGGTCGCGCTGGCCCTGCCGTCGTCGGGTCCCTCGGGGATCGCGGCGGCCAACGCCGCGGGCATCACGCTGACGGCGGTGATCCTGCTGGCGGGGCTGCGCGGCTCCGACATCGGCATGCCGGTGCGCGAGATCGGCGGGCCGGCGGCCCGCCTGCTCCTGGCCGCGGTGGTCGCCACCGCGGCCGGATGGGGCGCACGTTCGCTCCTCGAAGGACTGCCATCGGCGGCGGCCCTCGTGCTCGCCGCGCTCGCGATGGCGGCGGCGTTCTGCGCCGTGACAGCACTCACGGGAACAGGGGATTTCAACAGGATGATCAGGATGCGAGGTCGCTCGTGACCGCCATGCCGCTTGTGCTCATGTATCACTCGGTGACCAAGTACGACAGCGACCCGCTGCTCGTCACCGTCTCACCCGACAGGTTCGCCGCCCAGATGCGCTGGCTGTCGGCGCGCGGGCTGCGCGGGGTCTCGATGCGGGACCTCATCGCCGCGCTGCGATCAGGAACGGCACGCCGCCTGGTCGGTCTCACCTTCGACGACGGCTACACGGACTTCGCCTCCGAGGTCGTCCCCGTCCTGCTCGACCACGGGTTCACGGCCACCGTGTACCCCGTCACGGGCGAGCTCGGCGGCTTCAACGCGTGGGACGCCGACGCCGGCTATCCCCGCAAACCGCTCATGGACGCCGACGACGTGCGCAGGATGGCCGACCTCGGCATGGAGGTCGGCTCGCACTCCGTCGCGCACCGCTCGCTGACCACTCTGGCCGACGAGGAGCTCGCGCACGAACTGGTGGCGAGCAAGGCGGCGCTGGAGGAGATCGTCGGCGGTGAGGTGACCGGCTTCTGCTACCCGTACGGTCACGCCGGCGCCCGCGAGGTGGCCGCCGTCCGCGAAGCGGGCTACCAGTACGCGTGCGCCATCTGGAAGTCCGAGCTCAGCAGCCTGCACGCGCTGCCGCGCACCTACGTCGGCGACCGCGACGGCTCGCTGCGGCTACACGCCAAGCGGCTGCGACACCGGATGCGGTGGGGGTCGTGAAGGTTCTCCACGTCATCACCGGGCTGGCCGCCGGAGGTGCCGAGCAGCAGTTGCGGGCGCTGCTGCCGTACATGAACGCGCGGTGCGAGGTCGCGGTGCTGACGGGGCTCGGCGTGATGGCGGAGGCCATCAGGAAGGCGGGCGTGCCGGTCCACCAGCTCGACATGCACGGCAACCGCGACGTGCGCGCGGTGGGGCGGCTGGCCAGGCTGATGCGGGCGGGCCGCTACGAGGTGGTGCACGCCCACCTGTACCGCGCCTGCGTCTACGGCAGGCTGGCCGCGCGGCTGGCCAACGTCCCCGCGATCGTGGCGACCGAGCACTCGATCGGGTACGAGCGCATCGAGGGACGGCGCATCACCATGGCGATCAGGCAGCTCTACCTGGCCAGCGAGCTGCTCGGCCACACCACCGTGGCGGTGTCCCGCGCCGTGGCCGACCGGCTGGTCGCGTGGGGGATCCCGCGCTCTCGCATCGTGGTCATCGCCAACGGCATCGACGGCGCCGCGTTCGGCTACGACCCGCGGCTGAGGCAGCGGACCCGCGCCGCGCTGGGCCTGCCGATGGACACGTTCGTGGTCGGCGGGGTCGGGCGTCTCGAGCATGGCAAGCGCTTCGACCTGCTCATCGAGGCCATGAAGAGCGCAGGGGACGCCGAGGACCCGCGCATGGTCCTGCTGCTGGTCGGCGCGGGATCGCTCAGGCGGCGGCTCGAGGCTCTCGCCCGCGCGATCGGGGTCGAGCGGCGAGTGATCTTCACCGGCGAGTCGGCCGACATGCGGGGCATGCTCTCGGCGATGGACGTGCTGGCCGCGCCCTCGGAGGAGGAGACGTTCGGCCTGGCCGCCGTCGAGGCGCTCGCGGCGGGCCTTCCCGTCCTCTACGGCACCTGCCCCGCCATCGACGACCTGCCCCGTGACGCCGCGCCGGGAGCGCGGCGCGTCACCCAGGGCGAGCTGGGCGCCGAGATCAGGGCGCTGGCCGCGGCGCGGCCCGCCAGGTTGGCGCCTCCTGGAGCCGTCCGGCTCTACGACATCCGACACCAGGTCGACCAACTGGAAGCGCTCTACCGGCGCCTGCTGGGCGCCACAGCGAACAAGGAGTAGCGATGACATGGAAGCAGCTTCGGGTGATGCGGTGGCTGGCGCGGTGGTGGCTGCCGCTGTCGCTGCTGCTCGGGGTGCAGGCGGGTCTCTTCTACTCCCTGGTCAAGGAACCCGTCTACAGCTCCGACACCTTCGTGGTGGTCGTGGCGGACGGGGACATGACCGAGGCGATGCACTACGCCCAGGCCTACAGCAGGATCGCCGTCCAACCCGGCCTCATCGTCGGCGACGAGGAGGCACGAAGGACGCTGAGCGCGTCCGCCTCGCCCGACGCGCCGCTCATCAAGCTCACCGCGCTGGCCCCTACCGCCCGTGAGGCGGCCGACCAGGCCAACCAGGCGGCCGCCGCGCTGATCATCTACGCCAACGGCCACTCGACCGACACCAAGGTGCGCATGACCAGCTTCGCCGCCGCCGCCCTGCCGACCTCGCCCTCGTCGCCCGTCCTGCTGGTCAACGTGACCGTCGGGGCGGCCGCTGCGGTGCTCGTCGCGGGTCTCGTCTACCTGGCCGCGCCGTACATGCTCGCCCGGCCCATGCCGGAGCAGGCCGCCGCGGTGAGCGAGCCGACGAAAACTCCTGCGATGAGCGGGGCGGAGACGTGAGGGGCCCCGCGGGCCCGCGTGTCCTGCACGTGACACAGCCCGTGGACGGCGGCGTGGGCGCCTACGTGGCCGCCGTGGTGGCGGACCAGGTACGGCGCGGCTGGCAGGTGGCGGTCGCGTGCCCGCAGGAGGGCCCGCTGCGTGAACAGCTGGCCGAGCTGGAGGTGCCGTGGCTCGACTGGCCGGTGGAGCGCTCACCCGGCCCGCGCGACGTTGCCGCGATCCGGCGGCTCGGCCGGCTGGTCGCCGCGTTCGGACCGGACGCGGTGCACCTGCACTCGGCCAAGGCGGGACTGGCCGGCAGGGCCGCGATCCGCGGCAGGATACCCACGATCTTCCAGCCGCACGGCTGGTCGTGGCTGGCCGCCCGCGGCCTGGTCGCCAGGGCCGCGCTGGCGTGGGAGCGCCGGGCCGCCCGATGGTCGGACCTGCTCGTGTGCGTGGGCGAGGGCGAGTCGGCGCTCGCCCGGCGCAACGGTGTGCGGGGCAACCTCGTGGTCGTGCGCAACGGTGTCGACCTGCGCCGGTTCCACCCCGCCGACAAGGAGGAGCGGGCCACCGCGCGGGAGCGTCACGGCATCCTCTGGTCGGCTCCGCTGGCCGTGTGCGTCGGCAGGGTCACCCGCCAGAAGGGGCAGGACCTGCTGCTGTCGGCATGGGAGCTGGTCATGGACAGGTGTGAGCAGGCCAGGCTCGCCATCGTGGGCGACGGCGACCTGCTCGACGAGCTCCGCTCGCTGGACACGCCGGGCGCCCAGTTCGTGGGCGCCGTGGACGACGCCCGGTCCTGGTACGCCGCCGCCGACGTGGTGGTCCTGCCCTCCCGCTGGGAGGGGCTGCCGTTGACCGCCCTCGAGGCCATGGCCACGGGGCGGTCACTGGTCGTCTACGACGTTCCCGGCCTGACCGAGGTGGTCGGCGAGGGCGCGGGCGTGGCCGTACCGGCTGAAGACGTTCCCGCGTTGGCCGAGGCGCTGCTGCTCAGGCTCGCGCAGCCCGAGCTCGCCTCCGCCGAGGGGCGCGTCGCCGTGGCCCGCTCCGCGTCCTTCGACATCGCGGTCGCGTTCGACGAGCTCGCCGAGCACGTACTGCGGCTGTCCGGCTCTTCCGCCTTTCTCGGCGCCACCGGCGGGGTGGGCGGCGGCGCCGGCGTCGGCGTCGGGACCGCGGCGGCCTCGGCCGCCTGCGCCTGCGCTTCGAGGACGGGCGCCGGCGGCGTCGGCGTGAACGGCGTCGGCGTCAGCGGCGTCGGTGTGAACGGCGTGGGCGTGAACGGCACCGTGTCGAACGGAGGCAGCGTGACCGTCGTGTCCTCCGGCGGGATGAACGGCGCCGGCGTCAGCGCGCCGGACCCGACCGGGCTCGGCGTCCCCGGCTCGGCCGAGGACGGCTCCGGCGTGCCGGAGGCGGTCTCGAGCGGGCTCGGCGTGAGCAGCGTCGACGGCAAGGGGGTCGGCGCCAGCGGCGTCGCCGTCACGGGCGCCGGCTGCTGCAACAGCTTGCGGAACAGCGCCGACGAGCGCGGATTCGACGAACACTGCCAGACGCCATGCGGACAGTAGTCGGAGATCGAGTGATAGACCACGTCGTGCTTGGCGATCCAGTCGAGCATCCTGCGCACGTAGTCGGGGCGGTCTCCGTAGTGGAACAGCCCCCACTCGGGGAACGAGATCGGCTTGCCGTGCGCCTCGGCGAAGTCGGCCTGCGCCTGAAGCCCGTACGGCTGCTCCACGTAGTCGGAGAAGGACTTGCCAGGGGCCAGGTCGTAGCTGTCCATGCCGATGATGTCGACGACGTCGTCGCCCGGGTAGCAACTCGTCCAGGCGATCGCGTCGTGTCCTCGCGTCGGCGCGAAGTCGAAGCGGAACCGCTGTCCCGGCGTCGCTCGCATCGCCGTGACGATGCGCCGCCAGTAGCTCTTCCACGCGTCGGGATCGGGCCTGCACCGGTGGGAGTAGGTGCTGCCGTTCATCTCCCAGCCGAGCACGATGATGGTGTCGGCGGCGTCGGCGTCCACCAGCTTCTGCGCCAGGCGCTCGAAGAACGGGTCGAAGGCGCCGTTCGCGCCCGCGCGGAGCAGCGTGGCCACCTCGTCGTCGGACATCTCGCCCTCGTTCGGGGTGATCATCGGCACGTTCAGCGCCAGGATCCGGCCCGGCTTGGCGGCGCGCCAGCGCGTCCACGGCTCGAGGATGAACCCGGGGCCCTGCAGCGACCCCCAGACCTCCCCCGGCAGATAGGTACGGCCGACCGTCACCTCGGCGCCCAGCCACGACTCGAAGCGGGGCACCTGCTCGGGCCCTCGCTTGTCGGAGGCGAGAAAGACACCGAGCGCGGCGGTCTCGCGCGCGTCCTCGTCACGCAGCGCACCGTTGACCCGCGTGCCCGTGGAAAACCACGCCACAGCCGCCGATCCCGCGAGTATCGCGAAAAGACAGCGAACGTATCCATTTTTGGCGGTCATTACGCACGTCTCCATATGTTGTCTCAGGTCTCACCCTATATACCCAGGTCACCGACATAGCCAATACCAAGCCCGCGAGTTGCAGGGGAATGCCCTAGATGAGGCATTGACTTTTGGAGTGGAACGCAGAAAATGCTTGATTCGACCGTCCCCGCGCTGGTGCTGCGGTTGGACGACAATATCTTTCATCATGGGACACTCGGCGCTATTCGCTCACTCGGCAGAGCCGGTGTGGAAGTGCACGGGCTCATCGAAGGCCGTCACGCGCCCGTCTCCCGGTCGAAATACCTGAGCCGCATGTACACCTGGCCGCGAAGCGGGGGCGTCGTCGAGACGCTGGTCGCGGTGGCCGAGCGGATCGGGCGCAGGGCCGTGCTCGTCGTCATGGACGACGCCGGCGCCATCGCGGTGGCCGAGCACTCGGCCGCGCTGCGCCCCTACTTCCTACTGCCCGACCAGGCGCCGGGGCTGCCCCGCGCGCTCGCCGACAAGGCCAAGCTGGCCGCGCTGTGCACCTCTCTCGGCATCCCACACCCCGAGACCCGGACCGTGACCTGTGAGGACGACGTCTCCTCCGCGGTCGGCGACCTCGGGCTGCCGCTGGTGGCCAAATGGGCCCAGCCGTGGCTGCTCCCCCGCGAGGCCGGCCTGCGCAACACCAGCCTGATCCACGAGCCCGAGCAGGCAGTCGGCCTGCTCGGGCACAAGAACGACTGCGACCTGCTCCTGCAGCGCTTCGTGCCAGGCGGCCCCGGGTCCGACTGGTTCTTCCACGGCTACTACGACCACGCCTCCACCTGCCTGTTCAGCGGAACGGGAAGGAAGGAGCGCTCCTATCCGCCCGGCGCCGGGCTCACCACGTACGGCAGGGCACTGCCCAATCCCGCGATCGAGAACGCGGCCAACACGATGGCTGCCGAGCTGGGCTACCGCGGCGTCCTGGACATCGACTTCCGTTACGACACGGCCGATGACCTGTACTACCTTCTCGACTTCAATCCACGTCTCGGTGCGCAGTTCCGGCTGTTCGGCGACGGTCGCGGCCTCGACCTCGTGCGCGCCATGCACCTGCACCTGTCGGGCAAGCCGTCGGCCGCGGCCCGCGGCCTCTACGGGCGGACCTTCCTGGTCGAGAACTACGACGTCTATCCGGCGTTCCGCTTGGGACGCGAACGGACGTGCACCGGATGGCTGCGCGCCATATACGACGCCGACGAGCTCGCCTGGCTTTCGGCGGACGATTTCTGGCCCTTCGTGGCAATGGCTAGACAGTCGATAAGGCGTGGCTTTACTCGCCTGGCGAGGGGCCGGAAATAGGCTTTTGTGTGCCTACGAACAGGAGGGGAAGATTTGCAGACGCCGGTGCTAGACGTGGCAATTGTGGGCGCGGGTCCCTATGGCCTTTCGGTGGCCGCCCACGCCCTCGCGGCCGGACTCGAAGCGCGCGTTTTCGGGCGACCCATGCAAGCATGGGAATGGCATATGCCACGCGGGATGCTGCTGAAATCCGAACCGGACGCCTCTCATCTGGGCGATCCCGACAAGCGGTACGGCCTCGACGCCTTCCGCCGCTACTCCTATGGCGAGCCCATCCCCGTGGAAACGTTCGTCGCCTACGGCAAATGGTTCCACGCGCAGGCTGTCAGAGACGCGCTCGACGAGTCGACGGTGACCGAGGTAGGCACAGAAGGCGGGCTGTTCACCGTCACGCTCTCGTCAGGGGCGTGCGTGCTGGCCAGGACCGTCGTGCTGGCGCTGGGCTTCCTGCCGTTCGCGCACAGGCCGAGCGCTCTGGCCGAACTGCCGCCCGAGGTGTCATCACACAGCTCCGACCACCACGACCTGTCGGCCTTCGCAGGCCGGCACGTGGCCGTCGTCGGCGCGGGCCAGTCCGCGCTGGAGACGGCGACGCTGCTCGTGGAAGCGGGCGCCAAACCGCGCATCATCGCCAGGACCAAGGCGCTGGCCTGGAACGAAACGCCCAACGACCAGCGCTCGGTCCTGGCCCGCACGCTGGCACCCCGTTCGGGGCTCGGCGCTGGGTGGCGGTCTCTGGTGTACGCCGAGATGCCGGGCGTCGTCAGGTACCTGCCGAAGGCGACCCGCAGCCACATCGTGCGCACCACGCTGGGCCCTGCGGGCTCGTGGTGGCTCAAGGAGCGCTTCGACGGCGCGGTTCCCGTGACGTTGGGCGCGCGGCTGGAGGGCGCGGACCACCGCGGCGCCGTACGGCTGCACCTGACCACCGGTAGGGGCAAGGTCGAAACGCTCGAGACCGAGCACGTGATCGCCGCGACCGGCTACCAGGTGGACGTGGGCCGGATCGACATCCTCGACCCGACGCTGCGGCGCGGCATCCGGTCATTGGGTCCGACGCCGCGGCTGTCGAGGACCTTCGAGACCCCGCTGACGGGGCTGTATCTCGTCGGACTCGCGGCGGCCGCCTCGTTCGGCCCCGCCATGCGGTTCGTCCACGGCTGCGACTTCGCCGCGAGAAGGGTCACCCGTGGCCTCGTAGGCCAGGTCCGCAAAGCAGTTTGATCTTGTACCAAGTCCCGACTGGAAGAACAAGGGAGCGAAATTGGGTGTGCGTGTATTCCTCGCCGGTGTGACAGCCGCACTCGTCGGGGCCGCGGGAATCGTTCCCTTCGCCTACGCAGGCGAACGACCGATCTCCTTCACGAACTCGCCGACCGAAGCCGCGGGCGACACCCCGTCAGGAGTGACGGTCGCCATCACCAAGACGATGCTCAACGGGTCGCGGGTGGGCTCGGCCAGGGTGTCGCCCACCGATCCTCAGGCTCCGGCCGACGAGTACCTCATCCCCGCCAACGCCAAGGCGGACGCGGGCATCGTCGACCGCTACGAGGACTTCAAGGTCGACGTCAACGGATGGGCTGACGTCGCCGAACTGACGTTCACCTTCTCCAGGCCTGTACGCGACCCGCGCCTGCACGTGTTCGGCACGGGAGGCGTGACCGAGGGCCCCGAAGGCAGGCGCGACGACTACTGGCCGGGAGTGGACCTGGTCCGGGGAACTCCCACCATGCCCACCTTCACCAACGCGGCGGGCTTTCCCGGCTTCACGGTCACGGACACCTCGATCGTGCCCGACCGTGTCTACAGGGTCGCCTCCACCACCTGCGGCGTCGTGTACACCTGCGGCACCGTCCAGGTGAACGGCACGATCACCTCGTTCACCATCAGGCTGCGCGCCCGCAACGTGCGCACGATGGGCGACGCGGGCGTCCCCCACCTGTGGGGCGCCTTCAAGCTGTCGCTGTACGAGGACGACTCCGACGCGCCAGCCTCGTACGGCGCCGCCTCGCACGCCATCACCGACACCTTCATCGGTGAGGACGTGACGGCCGACAACATCAACACGCTGAGTTTCATGCCGCGAGGGCTGCGGCAGAACACCGACACCGACGACGGGTTGAAGCCCGAGGACATCCAGCGCCTGCCGGACGGCGCCACCTCGTACTCGCTGGAGGTTCCCGTGCGCTCCGGTTCGGGTGCCGACCTGGCGGGGTGGATCGACTTCGACCGCGACGGCAGGTTCGAGGCGTCCGAGCGGACCGACGCCAACGTCGACGCGGGCGCCGGCAAGCATACGCTGACCTGGAACGTTCCCGAGGCGGTCGGGCAGGGGAGCACGTGGATGCGGCTCCGCATCGCCGCCACGTCCGGCGGAGTGGCGGATTCGACGGGATGGGCCGACAGCGGCGAGGTGGAGGACTACCAGCTCGCGCTCCCGAGGCGCGAGGCCATCACGCCGACGACCGAGTCGTCCGAGGCCGAGCCGCCGGTGATCGCGCCGCCGGTGGTCAACCCGCCGAGGGTGGTTTCGGCCAGGGTGGTCCCGTCGAAGGCGAACAGGCCGAGGCGGGAGCAGCCCAGGACGGACCGGCCCAGGTACGAGGGCAGGCACAGGTTCGAGGGCAGGCCCGGGTACGAAGGCAGGCCCAGGGCTGAGCGGCGCAGGCACGAGGCCCATCGGCACGAGGGCCAGCGGCCGGGGTCCGGCCGGCCCCACGCCGACTGGCCGACGCCGAACCGGGCCGCGTTCGAAAGGATGAGGCACGACCGTGCCGAGGCCAGGCGAGCGCGTTCCGAGGCCGACGCCAGGCGCCACCGGGGCGACACCGGGGCCAGGGACGACAGACGCGGTTCCAGGCGCGACAGGGCCTCGGCCCTCGCCGCCGCCAGGCGTGAGCGGGCCGAGGCCACGCGTGCACGGATCAGGGACATGCGCGAGCGGGCCGCTGACGAGGCCGCCAAGGCCGAGGTCACGCCCGAGCAGAGCATGCCCCAGCCTTCCTGGGAGTCGACCGAGCTCAAACCGCTGACCGCGGTGGAGTACGGGTGGCATGTCGCCACCGGGGAGCGCCCCGACTTCTGATCGCCTGAAGGTTCCGAGCGAGGCCCGCATCTCTGATGCGGGCCTCGTTCGCGTCTCCCCGCCGGTATCCACCGCCGTCCTGACGCCCCGGTACAGGCCTTCCGTCACGGCGGACCGGTGAAGGGAAGGCCTTTTGTCACGGCGGCTGCTGATGGTTTCCCGTCACGGCTGGCTGTTGAGGAAGGTGAGCACCGCCAGGACCCGGCGATGTCCTCCGTCTGCCACCGGCAGGCCGAGCTTGGCGAAGATGTTGCCGATGTGCTTGTGCACGGCGTTGTCCGTGATGAACAGCCGCTTGCCGATCTCGGTGTTGCCGAGCCCCTCCGCCATCAGCGCGAGCACCTCCCGCTCGCGGTTGGTGATCGCGTCGAGGGCGTTCTTGCCGGTGCCCGCCATGAGCTGGGCGATGACCTCGGGGTCCATGACGGTGCCGCCGGCGGCGACCCTGCGCAGGCCGTCGACGAACTCGCCGACCCTGCTCACCCTGTCCTTCAGCAGGTAGCCGACGCCGCCCTTGCCGTCTGACAGGAGCTCGCGGGCGTACACCTTCTCGACGTACTGCGACAGCACGAGAACCGGCATGCCGGGGTGTGCCTGACGGACCTCCAGCGCGGCCCTGATCCCCTCGTCGCGGAAGGAGGGCGGCAGCCGTACGTCGGCGATCACGGCGTCGGGTTCGTGCTGTTCGACGGCTTCCATCAGGGCGGGGCCGTCGACGACGACGGCGGCCACCTCGATGCCCTTGGTGCCGAGAAGCAGCTCGAGACCAGCCGAGAGCAGCACGTTGTCCTCTGCGATCACGACGCGCATGGCAGCTCCACCGTGATCGCGGTCGGCCCGCCTGCGGGGCTCTGGACGAGCACGGTGCCGTCGAGCGCGGCGGCCCTGCGCCGGATGCCGACCACGCCGGTGCCGCGGCCCTCGTCCACCCCGCCGATCCCGTCGTCGGTGACCTCGACGAGGAGCCTGCCGCCCTGTCTGCTCAGCCGTACCGTCGCGCGGGTCGCGCCGCTGTGCTTGGCGGCGTTGGTGAGAGCCTCGGCCACGATGAAGTAGGCGGCCGCCTCGACGGCCGCGGGCAGCCTGCCGAGCTCGCCGAGCTCCGCCTCGGTGGGGACGCCCGCGCGCGCGGCCACCGCCGCGATCGCGCCTTCGAGTCCGCGGTCGGCGAGGATCGGCGGATACATCGTGCGGATCACGTCGCGCAGTTCGACCATGGCCTCCTCGGTCCCCTCGTGGGCCTCCTTCAGGAGGGTGGCGAGTGTTCCCGCGTCGTCGTCGAGCGCCTCCCGCGCGACACCCAGCCGCATCGCGATGGACACCAGCCTGGCCTGGGTGCCGTCGTGCAGGTCCCGCTCGATACGGCGGAGCTCGGCGCCGTGGGCGTCGAGCACGCCCGCCCTGCTCTCGGTCAGCTCGTCGACGCGCTCGGTGAGCTGGTCCTCCACCGAGGGCTCCAGCGCCTTCATGCAGTGGCGCGCGTGGAAGCGCGACATGCGCGGCAGCGTCCACCATCCCAGCGCCCCCAGCAGGAGGAGCTGCACGCCGCCCATGGTGAGCGCGGTGTCCCAGCTTCGCACCGGCGTGCCCACCAGCACCCGCATCGGGTCGCCCTCGGGGTACAGCCACCACAGGGGGACGCTGACCAGCGTGGTGACCGGCCCTACGACGCAGATCAGCGCGAGCAGCCCGGCGGACAGGCCGATCGCGACGTGCTGGAGCGTCCACAGCACGTCACGCCTGCTCTCGCGGTCGAGCGCCTGCTTCCACTGCGCGCGCAACCCCTTGGGAAGGCTGGTCCTTCGCGGCGGCAGCGGCACGCCCAGCAGCGCGGCGGCCCGGCTCCGGTGCCACTCGGCCCACCAGCGCAGGCCCATCATCATCGGAGGGAACACCACGAGTCCGAGCCCGCCGAACGCCGTGGTCATGACGCCGACGGCCAGCAGCGGCAGGACGAGCATGGTCGCCACCGCCGACGGGAGGCCGATCAGGAGGTACAGTCCCCCTCGCCACATTTGTCTGGTTCGCTCGCGCATGCTGTCCAGTTTGGATGACGCCGGGACCCTCGCGCACTACAGCGGACTGCACCCCTCAGGGCGCGGCCGGGGAGGCCCGCGCCTATCGGGCCTCAGCCCGCCTCGTCCCGCACGGCTCCGGCGAGGATCGCGTCGAGCAAGCCCGGATAGCGGGCGTCGAGGTCGTCCCTGCGCAGTGTGAGGAGGTTCTCCCGGCCTGACGAACGCGGCTGGGGCGATCCGCTGGTCATCGGCGCCTCCTGCTGCAGAGCGTGCACGGCTACAGCGCCCTGCAGACCGGCCTCGCCTTCCTGGTCCCCTCCCTCGCCATCGCCACCGGCACCCAGCTCGGCGAACGCCTCGCGACCAGGATCGGCAACCGCGGCATGCTGGTGATCGGCTTCGTCGTCGGTGCGGCGGGCACGGCGGCCATGGCGTTCGGCTTCGACGCTGGCGCGGGTTACGGCCTGCTGCTACCAGGACTCGTCGTCTCCGGCGTCGGGCAGGGCATCGTGTGGACCTCCATGTGGATCGCCGCCGCCACCGGCACCGCCGCCGACGAGCAGGGCGTCGCCAACGGCATGGCCTCCACCGCCCTCAACAAAGGTCACCTCGCCGCCCGCTGACGGCCCGCGCCACGCAGGAGGGCCACACAGCCGCCCTACGGCCCACGCCACGCAGGAGGGTCACCTCGCCCCCCGCTGACCGCCCGCGCCACGCAGGAGGACCACACAGCCGCCCTACGGCCCACGCCACGCAGGAGGGTCACCTCTTCGTGACCAGCTTGTCGAAGGCGCGGTCGGGCAGGAGCCTGTTGAGCCACAGGACGGTCCTGGCCAGGTGGCCGACCGGATGGCGGGGCCTGGGGTGGGCGGACTCGACGGCCTTCCTGATGGCCGTCGCCACCACGGCGGGATCCGAGCCCCCTGTCGAGCTCTCCGCCCGCTCCGCCATCGCCTGCGCGAGGTCGCGGTAGGCGCCGCGCCCCGAGATCTCGCGGATGTCCTGCTCGAACTCCGTCTTGATGAGGCCGGGCTGGATGAGCACCACGTTGACGCCGAACGCCTTGACCTCCTGGCGGAGCGAGTCCGTGAGCGCCTCGAGCGCGTGCTTGGAGGCGTGGTACCAGCCACCGAGCGGCAGGGCGATCTCGCCGGCGATCGACGAGACGTTGACGATCGAGCCCGATCCCCGCTCCCTCATGTGCGGCAGCACCAGCCGGGTCAGGTGCGCCACCCCGAACAGGTTGACCTCGAACAGGTGGCGCGCCTGGTCGAGCGGGACGTCCTCGACGGCTCCGTACAGCCCGATCCCCGCGTTGTTGACGAGGACGTCGATGCGACCCTGCTCGTCCAGGACCGTGCGGACGGCGTGCTCGACATCGGCCGGGTTCGTGACGTCCATGGCGAGGGCGTGGCCGCCGGGCACCTGGCGAACGCGGCGTGCCGCGCCGTACACGGTGTGGCCGGCGCGCACGAGCTCCAGCGCGGTGGCGTGGCCGATCCCCGACGAGGCTCCGGTGATGAGGCAGATCTTCGCGGTCATAGATTTACAATACAGCACTGATCTGTATCGTATCCGGACGATCCGAAGCGCCTCCACGCCGGGTCTCCACCGCCGTCGGATCCGCCACGTGAGTGCCGGCGACCAGCCGTGAGAGGACCCCCGCCACCACGTCGACATCCCCGTACCGGCCGGGCTCGCTTCGTCGTCCGGCGCTTACACCTGTACTTGGACAAAGGACTGGAAGGCATTGCCGCAGGCGCTTGCCCTGCCGTCTCAGGTGCCGCAAGCTCGGCCACACCTGGGTCCGAGCCGCTCACCAACAGGCGCCGGCGACACGTGTCCGGGCTAGCCGGGCATTGATGCCAATCGGACACTAAAGGGCCATACCTACAGGCCAAAGAGGCCTGATCGCACTTGTACACACGGCAAACAGACCTCCCGAACACTGTCGACACAGGTTTCCCTCTTAGGCGGTGAATCAATGAATTGCCTGAGAAAGGCGGGAACCATGTGGTTGATACGACTCTTGGTAGTGATGTCGGCCCTGACGATGACCGCGGCTGAGCCCGCGGTCCCGGCATCGTTTTCGCGCCCCGGAGACGTCCAACCCGTCGGCCCCCGTGGCCAATGGACGCTCAAGTTCCGGGACGAGTTCAATGGATCGGAGGTCGACGGGTCGAAGTGGCAGTATCGCTCGACGGCCGAGTCCGACTGGTCCGACGAGCCCTTCGGCACCGGCAATCCGGACAGTAAGCAGCTGGAGTTCGACCAGCCCCGCAACTGCTCCGTGGCCGGCGGTGCCCTGACCATCACAGCCGAGCCCGACGACATCCGGTCCCAGTCAGGACACTGGTACGGGTGGTCCAGCTGCCTGATCACCTCCACCGGGCAGGAGGGCTACACCTTCCGGCACGGGTACGTCGAGATCAGGGCGACGCTTCCGTCACCTCGGGGATTCTGGCCGTCGTTCTGGACGTGGCATGCGCACGGTTACGGGGACCGGGCCGAGACGGACATCTTCGAGTACTTCTCCGACAACCACCGGAACCTGTATCTCTCCTGGCACTGGGACAACGACGACACGTGCATCCACCAGCCCAACTTCGATCCGAGCGAGGGCATGCACGTCTACGGGGCCGACTTCCGCGAGTCGGGGACGGACTTCTACATCGACGGGACCAGGGTGTGCCACGCGGACGGCCCGCCTCCGGGGGCGGTCAACCTGATGGTGAGCAACTTCGTGTACTCCGAGGTGCCTCCAGAGCAGGGGTCGGCGGGGCACATGGTGGTGGACTACGTCCGCGCATGGCAGAGGTAGGAGCGTTCCGTCAGGACCGCGCCTCGTCCTCCGTGACGAGGCGCGGTCCTGGCGGCCCTGCATCTCCAGGGTGCCGGCTTCGAGCTCCGGCGGCGGCGCCTCGGTCGCGTGGTCCTGGGCGAGTGCCCGGAGTCACCGACCTGCCCCTCGGCCTGCATCTCCCGCAGCGATCACGCCTGTCCCACCAGGGCAGGCGCGCACCGAGCAGTGACGGCCCGGTGGGCGGGCTGCGAGAATGGCACCATCCCCCGATGCGGCAGGACGGCCGGCGAAAGGGGCCACACGTGCGTGTCTCTCTGATCCAGCTCCTGGTCTCGGACACCGAATCCGCCGACGAGCGCCGCGCACGCGCCGCCGCCCTGGTCCGCGGCCGGGCCGGCGACGACCTCGTGGTGCTGCCCGAACTCTGGACGACCGGCGCCTGGGCGTACGACGACTGGCAGGCGGGCGCCGAACCCGTCGACGGCCCGACGGCGCGGGCCATGTCGGCGGCGGCCAGGTCCGCGGCCGTGTGGCTGCACGCGGGGACCGTGGTGGAGCGCAGCGACGACGGTTCGCTCTACAACACCGCGCTGCTCTTCGACCGGTCCGGCGCGCTGCGCCGTACGTACCGCAAGATCCACCGCTACGGTTTCGACACCGGAGAGGCCGTCTGGATGGCCGCGGGGCGAGAGGTCGTGACGATCGGCACCGAGCTCGGCAGGCTCGGCTTCGCCACCTGCTACGACCTGCGGTTCCCCGAGCTGTTCCGTGCGCTGGTCGATGCCGGGACGGAGATCCTGGTCGTGCCCGCCGCGTGGCCGGCCCGGCGCCGCGAGCAGTGGCGGATCCTCGTGCGCGCCCGCGCGGTCGAGGAGCAGGCCGTCGTCCTTGCGTGCTGCGCCGCGGGCAGCCACGGCGGCATGGAGCAGGCGGGCGGCAGCATGGTGGTCGACCCATGGGGCACGGTGCTCGCCGAGGCGGGAGCGGGCGAGGAAGTCCTCACGGCCGAGATCGACATGGACGTGGTCGCGGCGATCCGGGCGGAGCTCCCGGTCCTTCAGGACAGGGTGCTTTCCATCCCTGCGCCCGAGAACGCCCGGAGCGCATCCGCCCCGTGAGGCATCGGCACGCCTCACACGTGCCCGTTCTCGCCCTCCTCGCCGTCATGGAACCGGAACGCCGCGGCGTCATGGCGCGCTGGACCCGGACGCGGCTCGTCACGCGGGCCGCTGCTCGCGCGCACGCCGTCGCCCCGCGCTGCGAGGCCGCCGACCTGCGCTGAGCTCCGCGAACGGCAGGCGCCCTGCCATGCGCTCACCCATGACGCCGCGTCCCGCCCGCACCTGCGCCTGCGCCTGCGCCTGCGCCTGCGCCTCGAAACGCTAGCCTCCCTCCATGAACAGGACATCGAGTGCGGCCATGCTCGGCATCGCCTTCGGGGCGGGTACCTCGCTGGTCAACGCGTTGTCCTCGCCGTACTCCCTGCTGGGCGCGCCGCTCGACGGCACGCTGTGGGGCGGCGCGGCCAAGGTGCTCAGCCTGCTCGTGGACAGCGGCTGGGCCTGGGCGGCGCTCGCGGTCGGCGTGGGCTGGCTGGTGAGCGTGGACTGGCCGGCCGGCGCAGCCAGGCCGGCTGGCGTGGGCAGAGCGGCCGGCGCGGGCAGGCCGGTCGGCGCGGGCAGGCCGACCGGCGCGGGCAGGCCGACCGGCGCGGGCAGGCCGACCGGCGCGGGCAGGCCGGTCGGCGCGGGCAGGCCGACCGGCGCGGGCAGGCCGGCCGGCGGGCTCGTGCGGGCAGGCGTGGCAGGAGTGGTGGCTCTGATGGCGGCCACCGCCGCCTATTACGCCATGGACGCCCTCCTCCGGGATGAGCCGCTGTCCTGGTTCTGGCCGGAGACGCTGCTGTGGTGGGGCGCCAGCGTGGTCTTCGGCTCGGTGCTGGGCGTGGTGGGCGCCTCCACCCGCCGCCCGGGGGTGATCGGGCTGCTCGCGGGGCTGACCGTACCCGTAGGCGCCGCCGCGCAGATGGTCGTCCTGCCGCCAGGCCCGAGCCTCGCGGTGACCTCGGCGATGGTGTGGGCTCAGATTCTCGTCTGGACAGGCGCCCTGCTCGGCGCCGGACTGGCGATCGCCCGGTACGTCACGCGCCGCCGTACCCAGACCGCGTGATCGGACCGCCGGCGCCAAGAGAACGTCGGTGAGGGCGGCTAGTATCCGGCGGGTCCTGCTTCGCCTGCCGTACAACCGCAAGGAGTAGCCGTGCCCCAGCCTGGCGTCCCGCTCGAGTTCGTCGCCGCCGACGGTCCCGTTCGCGAGCCGGTGACCAAGGTCGGTGGGCAGCCGGTGTGGTTGGAGGAGCCGCAGTGGCCGGTTTCGCGTACGACCGGTGAACCCATGGAGTTCTTGGGCCAGTTCGCACTCGACGGAGGCCGCCTCGCCTATCTGTTCATGACGGGAGAAGGTGACGGGTGGACCTGGCATCCCGAGCGCGGCGACAACGCTCTCGTGATCCAGCCGAGCGGTCGCATCCCGGACTTCGTGACCGTGCGGGCGCAGGCGGAGGGGCCGTCGGCAGGTGAAGACCACCTGCCGCGTACGGCGGAGAGGCACTCGTCACTCTTTCTCGGCGGACCTGACACCGAGCCGGAATGGGTGCAGGACGACGAGCATCCGGGAGAGGGCTGGGAACTGGTGGTCCAGCTGACAGAAGAGCTGCCGTTCTTCGTCAACTTCGGGGACGCCGGAGCCGGTTGGGCCTTCGTCTCACCGGACGGCAAGGAGGGCCGATTCCTCTGGCAATGCTGCTGAGGGTTGATCGACGGCCGCTCGCTGCAGGAGCATCTCGACGCGGACGGACCGCTGTCGGTCGAGGAGACCGCGAACCTCGCCACGAAGCTGCTGCGAGCGCTCGGCGCGGCGCACGACGCGGACCGCCGGGCGGCTTCAGCAGGAACCACCCGAGAGACGGGGCGCCGGTGGACTCCCTGCCGCGCTCCAGCCGGGGTCGACACCGAGCAAACGCCATTCGGGCATCAGCACAGGCCGCCTCCGCCGGCGGCAGAGCTGACCTGCACGTAGTAGTCGTTGGGGTGCTTCTCTACCGGCCTGTCCGAGAACCCCAGCGAGAGGTACACCTTCCGGCCATCGACGGTCTTGACGAGGCAGTCCTCCCCCATTTCCGCTGGTGCCGGCTTCCAGCCGTCCTTGGTCACAGCCTTGCGGTAGAAGGACACCGCATCGGCGCGCGAGCCCGAAAGGCGGTAGGACTGCCCGGCGTACGCAAGTTGATCGTCGTCATCGCATCCCCCATCGCGCCCGTCGTAAGGCTTCGCATCGACCGGGTGCGTATCGAGGATGCCGAGCGTTGCCATGGAGGAGGCGAAGCGCTTGTCGTCGTCGGTGCACGTGTAGGGAAAGAACGACGTGGGGAGCATCAGCGAGACGAGACGGTCTCCGATGAGAGACCCGACGCCTGCGGCATATACGGCGACGACACCACCCGCGACGCAGCCGACAGCGAGCACCGCGACGATCGCACGCTTCATGATCCACACATTAGCGCCAGCGACGGTTTCCCCTCATCACAAGATCCTCCTGGCCGTCCACGAGGTCCGCCTGTGTCACACCGCTGTCACCTCAACTCCTCGGCCTGAGAAACCAGGGAACTCCTCGCGCGCACCTGCCGTATGGAAAACCCGCCCTGTTCCCACCGCCCGGGAAGCCCAGACGGTGTCAGCACATTGAGGGAATGCAGGTGAAGGAATTCTCTGGCGGGGTCCAAAAAGGAGGGGGTGGGCCAAACGTAGGGGGCGTGCCAAACGTAGGAGGTGCGGCACTGGTGGTCGCGGGGGCTGGTTCCGGGGTGGTCCCCGAGGTCGGGTCGGGGGTCGAGCCCTTCCTGGATTCGTCGCCTGTCGGCGTGTTCGCGAGGCTCTCGGTGTGGGCCTGCTTGGTGGTCGGCGCCGACGTCCTGCGGCGGGGCGTCTGCTTGGGCATCGCCTGCGTGGGTATCGTCCACCTGGACGCCGGGGGTGTCGTCAGCCGTTCCGCTTCTTTGGTCTGTGACGGCACGGCGGCGGGGGACGTGGTGGGTTGCACCGTCGGCTGAAACGTCGAGTTCCCCTGGGCGGGCGACCCCACCGGGTGCCCGCCCGCGTTCATCAGCAGACCGCCCGCGACGGCCAGCGCCGCCACCGCGCAGCCGGCGACCGTCAGGATCACCGTACGGCGACGCCCGCGCCTGGCGGGACGCACGTGGTGCGTGGTCAGCCTGGCGGCCAGGCCATCGGCGCTCGGCCGCTTGGCCGGATCCTTGGACAGGCTGGCGGTGACGAGTTCGAGCAGCATTCCGTCCAGCCCGGAGATCTCCGGCTTCTTGTGGAGGATGCGGTGGATCACCGCCGGGGTGGAGTCCGCGCCGAACGGGGGCTGGCCCGAGGCGGCGAACACCATGGTCACGCCCCATGCGAAGATGTCGGCCGCCTCCGTCGCCGGCGCCCCGGCGATGTGCTCCGGCGCGAGGTACGACGGCGTCCCCATCAGCGATCCGGTCGAGGCGGTGCCCGGCGCGTCCAGAGCACGGGCGATGCCGAAGTCGATCACAACGGGGCCTTCCGGCCCCATCAGGATGTTGGCGGGCTTGAAGTCCCGGTGCAGGACCCCGGCACGGTGGATGGCGGCCAGCGCGGTGGCGGTGCTGATCGCCAACCGGTCGAGCGCGGCGCCGCGCCGCGGCCCCTCCAAGGTGACGAGGGTGTGCAGCGAGGGTCCTGGCACGTACTCGCTGACGATGTACGGCCGTTGGCCGGCGAGGTCGGCGTTCAGCACGGGGGCGGTGGAGAACCTGGCCACCCGCCGGGCGATCTCCACCTCGCGAAGGAACCTACTCCTCGCGTCAGTGTCGGTCAGCAGGCCAGGATGTAAGAGCTTGACGGCGACTTGCTCGCCGGATTCCGTCCGCCCCAGGTAGACCACGCCCTGGCCGCCCTGCCCGAGGCGGCCGACGATGTCGTATGGACCCAGCCGCTGCGGATCGTCCTCCACTAACGGTTGGTTCACGCTGGCCCCCAGAGGCGGATCAACAGACAGGAAAAACGTATCAGCGTGACGCCGGGCTGTCTGCATTAGTGATCAAGAAAGGGTAACCGCACAAACAAGCCGCGTGTGCCCGCCCCAGACGTCGTCATCGCCGATGACCGCGGTACGACCTTGCGGACGGCTCCGGCCTCCGGCGGCGTACCTTCCGGCGGTGCCCACCATCACCGCCAGGTCCTGGGACAGACTGGACGCATCAGTCCCAGAAAATGTTCGACGGATGCCGTTGCCGGTGGGTGCTCAGAGTGCGTCTGCTTGCCGGGCGCGGATGCGACGTAGGAGCGGCATCACCCAGTGGCTGCCGTAGGCGCTCTGAAGCGCAGCAAGTCGCCAGTCAGCGCCGGTGATCGTGCCCCGACAGTGAACACTCGAGCATCGACACTGCATGGCCCATGTGTCCACCCCACTGTGGGTGGCGTAGTCGAGGGAGAGTTCCTCGCCGGGCATGACGGGCCTGCGCGCAACGACGGTGGTGGAGCCGTCATGCCAGAGATTGGGATCGCAGGAGTGGTTGCCATAGCGAACCGGGTGGCCGGGATCAATGAGGAGGTGCACGCCATCCTCGACAGTCAGGCTGCTGTAGGGCGGTGCCAGCCTGGCCAGAGTCGCATCGTCGATGACTTGTCCTCCAAGTCGCATGACGACGTCGCCCAGCCCGATCTCCGCTGTAGCGAAGAGCCCGAGACCTTCGATCTGTGAGGGACGGACTTCCGCGCTCGGCGTGAGCCAGCACTCGGTCGGATAGCGGTTCGTGGTCATGCGGCAGTCCTCCTGAGCGCCTATCACGGCGAAGGCCGTCAACCTCCGCGAGCTCCCCATGCTCCTTGGATCATTCATCAGGCATGTCTTGGGACGGCACGCTCCACCACGTCGTGGATCCAGGCAGCCGGGCTGGAGGTTCTGCCTCGGTTGATGCTGGACACGTCAGCCCAAAACAATCTTGACCTTGCTCCCGCCCTTCCCGCTATCGAGTGTGCTTCCATCTGATCCGACCTCGGAGGACGCGAACGTAGTCGAATCACATCGTCCGGGAGATCGTCGGGCACTCTGGCATCGAGGCCACCATGACGATCTACGCTCACACCTCCCTCGACAGGAAGCGCAAGGCTCATGGCAAGCTCGGCGATGCCCTGGGATAGTCACCCACCGCCATGAAGCGCTCCAGGTCGTCCCGGGGCGCTTCGTCATGATCAGTAGTGCGGAGCCGCCCACATCGCGCAGGAAGGTCCGCCCATCTTGCCGCTGAATGCGCAACGGCATCGTGTTGTCTGTACGGCTCACAGGACGATTACCACGCCCGCCAAGAGTCCGGGACCAGGAGCCTGGCGATCGCCCATGGTGCTCCAGAGCTGAGACTGGTGGCCGACGTTGCCGTCAGCGTTGTCGTCACGAATCCCACCGCGCCCAGCGGCACTACCCGACGCCGGAGGACCCGGCACCCGATCGCGCCCATCGCGACCGCCGTGTGGCCTTCACCGTCTCCGGCCATACGGTCAGGGTCTCCGCCGCACGGTCATGAGGTGATCACGACCTGCTGTCCCTGTGAGTTGAGCAGTCTCCGGCGACCCAACGGCTGCCGGAGCCCTACCGTGACCTCGTGCGTGTAACCCGTCCCCGCAGACCTGGTCTCCCAAAACGGCCGAGGGGTTAAGTGATCATGACCATCTACGTCGACGCCTCCCTTGACGACAAGCGCGCCGCCCTTGGAGCGCGAGGTCTTCGCTGCTCGACCGAGGCGGCCGTCCACGCGCAGGAGCACTGCCGGGTTGCCGTTGACCACGGTGGGGTCACCGGCGAGCGTGACTTGGGCCTTGCCGAAGCCGCCGACGATCATGCGGGCCACCCTGTCGGCGCCGATGAGGCCGTGGCGCGGCCTGTTTGACGCCGCCGCCGACCAGGACGACCTCGAGGGCGAGCACGTCAAGCAGGCCCTGCAGGTCCCTGGTTTCGAGCGCGCGCTGGAACGACTGCAAAGCCGCCCTGGCCTGGTGCGGGGAGACCGCTTCGCGTGGGCGGCGGGCGTCGACGCGCCGGCGGGCGCGGTGCGCGATCTGGCGGACGGCGGCGGGGCTCTTGCCGACGGCGGCCGCGATCTCGTTGTAGCTGACGTCGAAGGCCTCGCGTAGTACGAAGACGGCGCGTTCGGTCGGTGGCAGGGTCTCCAGGACGAGCATCAGCGCCATCGACACGCTCTCGACCAGTTCGGCGCCTTCGGCCACGTCCGGCGTGGTGAGCAGCGGCTCGGGCAGCCAGGGGCCGACGTAGTCCTCCTTGCGGCGTTTCACGGCGCGCAGCCGGTCGAGCGAGCGCCGGGTGGTGATCCGGACCAGGTAGGCGCGTTGGTCGGACACCTGCCTCAGGTCGACCTTGGCCCACCGCAGCCAGGCTTCCTGCAGGACGTCTTCGGCGTCGGCCGCCGAGCCGAGCATTTCGTAGGCGACGGCGAATAACAGATTGCGGTGCGCGACAAACACCTCGGTCGCCTCGGTGGCGTACCCGTTCATATTTCGTCTTCCTTCTGCGCGGCCCGTCCTGCTTGCCGAAGGCATGCGAGCGCGCGTTCGCACCGGGTCCCCTTTCGTTGGCCGCCAGGGGGCTGGTGGCAACTGCGCCGGCCACGCTCATGAGCATGCGATGGGAGTGAAGACAGCGCCGCTCTCCACCTTGGATGCCGAGTGCTGATCAGCCGGCCGGCCAGCCGGGTTCTGGGAGTTCCTTCGGTCTCTTGAATCACCAGGGGTTGTGGTAGCCCAGGTTCACGGCCAGGGCGGCCACCATGGTGACGAGGAAGAAGGCCCAGTTGGCGAGGTTGCGGGAGCCCACTCGCAGGTGGGCGATGAGCGCGCCGACGAAATACAGCACGAGGCCGGCGGCAGCCAGGATGCCCAGCAGCGGCACGCCGAACCCGGCCAGCAGCCCCAGCGAACCCCCCACCAGCATCAAGCCCAGCATTGGTCCCCATGACTGCGGCAGGCGCTTCACCTTCATCTGCGCCATGGGGTAGTCGTGGCGGATCAGGTACATGACCCCGGCGATGCCGCTGATGGTCGCGGCGAGGATGGTGACCGTGGCATAGGCGATGAACATGAACGTTCCCTTTCTGGGGTTGGCGCCCGGCTTGCAATGGAGCGACCCTGCTCCGGGTCCGCCGGTAAAGGCCCCGCCTTCGGGAGGCGATACGACACGTGTCGTGTAGCTGCGATGGCGACACGCTATGTGTCGCCAAAGCACGCTGTCAACACGCTACGTGTCGTTTCCTGTTACAGTCGGGCCATGCCTACATCGCCGAACCCGCTACGCCGCCGCGAGACCAGCCGCCGGGCCATCCTGGATGCGGCGCTGCAACTATGTGCCGAGCTTGGTTACGGCCGGCTGACGATCGAGGCGATCGCCGCCCGCGCCGGTGTCAGCAAGAAGACGATCTACCGGTGGTGGTCTTCCAAGGGGGCTGTCGTCTTGGAGGCCGTCGACGACGCGGCGAACCTGGTCGCCGACCACGTAGACACCGGCCACCTTGCCGCCGACCTGCACGCCCAGCTGTCTGCCGTCATCCAGTTGCTCAGCCCGCCGAACAACTCCGCCATCACCGGGCTTATCGCCGAAGCCCTCCACGACGACGAATTGGCGCACGACCTGCGGGAACGGGTCATCAGGCCACGCATCACCGCGTTCAACGAACGTATGCGCAAGGCCCAACTCGATGGGCAACTAGCTCCCGATGCCGACCTGGACGTCGCCCTGGACCTGTTCTACGGGCCTATCTACCACCGACTCGTCTTCCACCTCGGCATGCCCGACGCCGAGCAACTCCACACGCTCGTCGCACACGCCCTACGCGCGTTCAGCCCGCCTGGGTCAACACCATGACCTCTCGTACGGGCACCCCGGAGCCGCCACCACACTCGGGGCGCTTCATTGCGCGACAGCGTGCATGTCGCTAATTGTATGGACCATCGCGTTTCGGACACTCGCGCCGGGTGCCGGTCCTTGTCAGGACGGTCACAACAGACCACAGCTGATCATGTGAGCACAGGAGATAACCCATGGGATCAGAGCAAATGGTGACGGTGTTCGGCGCGTACGGGCACACCGGGCTTTTCGTGGTGGCGCAGCTGCGGGATCGCGGGTTCGTTCCGGTCCTGTCCGGGCGCGACGCCGACAAGCTGCAGGAACTGGCGTACGAATCCGGGCTGGAGGCCCGTCCGGCGTCGGTCGATGACCCGGACGCGCTCGACCGCGCACTGGCCGGCGCGGCAGCCGTGATCAACTGCGCCGGCCCCTTCGCCACGACGGCCGCCCCCGTGATCGAGGCGGCACTACGCGCCGGGATCCCGTATCTGGATGTGGCGGCCGAGATCGAGGCCAACGTCGATACGTTCACACACTTCGCCGACCGCGCCCGCGCCGCGGGAGCGGTGATCGTCCCCGCGATGGCCTTCTACGGCGGCCTCGGCGACCTGCTGACCACCGCCGCGATGGGCGACTGGACGGCGGCCGACGAGGCGCACATCGCGTACGGGCTGAACGGTTGGCACCCCACCGCCGGCACGCGCGCCGCAGGCGTGATCTCCCGGCAGCGACGGGACGGCCGGCGCGTCCGCTACGCCAACGGGCAGCTGGAGTACCGCCATGACGACCCGCCGACCATGGAATGGCCCTTCCCCGCCCCGATGGGGCCCCGGGCCGTCATCGGAGAGTTCACGATGGCCGACGTCGTCACCGTCCCCAGCCACCTGTCCATCCCCGAAGTGCGCACCTACATGACGGTCGAGGCGGCCAGGGACGTCCTGGCCCCTGACACACCGACGCCGGCCCCGGCCGACGAGCTGGGGCGGTCGGCGCAGACCTTCCTCGTCGACGTCGTCGTGCGTTCCGGCGGCACCGAACGGCGCGCTGTGGCGACGGGCCAGGACATCTACGCCATCACCGCGCCGCTCGTCGTGGAAGCGGTTGACCGCATCCTCACGGGACGGACCAGGACGGTCGGTGTCGCCTCCGCCGGCGAACTCTTCGACGCGACCGACTTTCTCCGCGCGCTGTCCCCGCACATTTCCGTGGACCTACGTCCATAGCAGCACGCCCGACGCGGACGGCCGAATCGGCATTGACCACCTCTGCGACCGAGAGGGCCGTCTCAACCCTGCGGGAGGCGACAAGCGGGTTGCGCCGTGAGTGGGCTCATACCCACCACGGCTCATCCCTGCGCGCGGCGCTGGTGCTGCTCTGCTCCGCGATGCTGGGGCATACGGCCCGGCGCCGCGCTGCCCGCTTCGCCTGAGCGGGCCATGTGAGCGGGCCATGGCGGAGAGCCGCGTGCAGGAGGCTGCAACGCGAGCGTGCAGCTTTTCCGGCTTACCCCGCCTCTGCGAGCCCTGCAGGCCTAGTCGACGCGGGAGAGTACGAGCGGATCCTCCTCACCGGAGACGGCGGTGAGCGTTTCCTCGTCATCGGACAGGGTGAGGGTCCCGCTGCTCTTGGCGAAGCCGCAGTCCAGGAAGAATTTGTAGTCGTCGTCGGCGGGTTTGACGGTGCCCTCGCAGGCGCCACCGTCCGCGCTGCTGGTGATCGCGCCGTCCCCGGTGATCTCGACCGTCACCTGAGAGTCGTCGGCGTCCCCCTTCCATGTGCCCTCCAGCGCGCCCAGCCCGCTTCCACAGGAAGTGAGCAGGAGTGCGGCGCAGAGCAGGCCGGCCATCGCGCTGAGTTTGGAAAACATGTACCTGACTCCTTCGTTCGAAGATCACTGATGTCTTGCACTCGGTGACGAGATCGGGGCTGGTGACCGGGATCCGCGCGGGTGGTGGTGGCGGCCGGCCGTATCGGCGACCGGCCCGTCAGGGGCCGGCCGGCGGGGTGGTCCTGGGGTGCACCACGATGGGCGCGCTGGACCTGACGACGCCCGAGCCCCTGATGGCCTGGCCGTCGTGCGCCTTCCAGATG
>NZ_JBYITD010000044.1:0-69675 GCF_057708945.1 Nonomuraea sp. bgisy101 | reverse complement strand
CCCCCCCCCCCCCCCCCCCCCCCCCCCCCCCCCCCCCCCCCCCCTCCCCCCCCCCCCTCCCCCCCCCCCCCCCCCCCCCCCCCCCCCCCCCCCCCCCCCCGCCGCGCAGGCCCCGCGCGCTTCCGGTTTCCGACGGCACCGAGCTGAGACCGGACACGTGCGTTAATCTCGGGCGCAACGTCCAAAGGGAGCGCGGGAGCCGTGACCATGGAGCATCCGAAGGAGAATCCAGAGGCCTTCCTGCGGCTGACCCGCACCGTTGACGGGCCCGCCGACGCCGTCTACGCCGCCTTCACCGACGCGGCACTGCTGCGGCGCTGGTTCGCCCCGCGCGACCACGAGGTCGCCGAGGCGGAGGCCGACGCCCGCGTGGGTGGCCGCCACCGCACCGTGGTCGAGGGACCAGACCCCGACCCGCACGTCCTGACCGGTGAGTACCGCGAGCTGGTCCCCGGCGAGCGGATCGTCATGACCTGGGCCTACGACGGGCCGGACCGGGCGGTCGACCGATCGGAGTCCCTGGTGACCGTCGAGCTCAGAGCGGCGGGACCGCGCTCCACCAAGGTGATCCTGCGCCACGAACGGCTGGACACCCCCAGGAGCAGCGAGCGGCTGCGGGCCGGCTGGGCCGAGTGCCTGGACAAGCTCGCCTCGCTCCTGGCCGCGCCCGCGCCCGTGTGCCCGCCCGACCTGTCGTCAAGGCCGTTCGACCTGGCGGTCGAGCGGACCATGGCCGCGCCGCCCGACGTCCTGTTCAGGGCCTGGACCGAGCAGTTCGACCGCTGGTTCGCGGCGCAGGGGACGGTCCTGATGCGGGCCGAGGTCAACGCCCCCTTCTTCTTCGAGACCGTCCACCGGCCGGAGGGGGCCGCCGAGGCGCGGCGCCACCCGCACTACGGCCGGTTCCTCCGGCTGGAGAGGGACAGACTCGTCCAGCTGACCTGGGTCACGGGCGCGGGCGGCACCAGAGGCGAGGAGACGGTCGTCACGGTCGAGCTGACGCCCGGTCACGGCGGGACCCTCCTCAGGCTCACGCACGCGGGATTCCCCGACGCGGACGCCCGCGACGGCCACGAACAGGCATGGCCCGAGGCGCTCGCCCACCTCGACCGGCAGACCGCCAAGGACTGACGCCCGCGCCGGCCGGTCAGCCGCGGCCCGACCAGTAGGCCTTCGCGCGGTCCCACGCGGCGCTGCCCACCGCGCGGCCGAGGGAACGGCCCTGCAGGTCGCCCGCACGGAAGTGGATGCCGCCGTACCTGCGCGACAGCCCCGCCTGGTCGGCCGCCTCGGTGAAGGTGGGCCAGCGCAGTGTCACGTCGTACGCGGGGCTCACGCCCGGCTCCACCTGCGACGAGCCCTTCGCGATCGCCGCGCCGCCGCCGAACGCGTCGCCGCCGGTGAAGCGCCGCAGCACCTCGGCGGCGGCCGCGCTGAACGTGCTGTGGCCGGAGACGTACTCGGCGAACGGCGGGGTCGGGAACGTCGGCACCTGGTAGGGCACCCACGTGGCGCCGTCGATCGTCCTGCCGCCCCAGGTGCGGATCTGCCGGCCCTGGTAGAGGAAGCGGATCGCGGTGATCGGGCGGGCCGAGTCGTGATCGCGCTTGACCTCCCATGAGGCGATTCCCGCGTCCATGACCGAGTTGGCCAGCGCGAAGAACATCTTCACGTCCGCGTCGAGGCCGTGCCGGTCGCGCGCCGACACCTGCTGGGCGAACAACGACCAGTGGCCCGGCGGGGTCTCGCTGCTCGGGCCGTCGGCCCAGTACTCGGCGATCGCCTTCTGCCTGTCGGTCAGCGCCGCCGTACCCGACACGATCTCGGCGGCCTGCGCGCGGAAGGCGGGCGTGCCGTCCTCGGCGGGGGCGGGCACGCGGTCGGCGAGATCGCGCGCTCGTCCGGAGAAGGAGGTCACCGCGCCCCAGTGCGGCGCCAGGAACGGCGGCGTGACGACCGCGCCCGCCTTGTTGCGGTAGGTGAGCGGCTGCCAGCGGCCGGGGTCGTCGACCGAGGCGAGCGGGTCGGCGACGACCATCGGCGCGTTGACGGGCGCGTAGCCGGTGGTGTCGGCGTAGCCGCCGAGCTGGTTGGAGCCGTCGGCGTGCCGGTGGTCGAGCACCGCCGTGCACGCGGCGAGCCCGGTGCGGGCGGGCAGGCTCGACGGGTCGGCAGGGTCGTGGCCGAGCTCGGCCATCAGCGCGTCGAAGCTCGCCCGCTGGGCCGGATAGAGGTCGACGGCGGCCAGGTGAGCGGCGTAGCTGATGGCCTCGGCCTTGTTCGCCTCCGTGCGCTCGGCCTCGGGCCGCCGCAGTGAGCCGCCGAGCCTGGTGCCGACGGCGACCGGGTCGTAGGCGGCCCACGCGTCATAGGCGCAGGTGTGGACGACGGCCAGCGCCCTGGCCACCATCGGCGGGCCGAGCGTGCCCGTGCGGATCGCCGACAGCAGCGCCTCGTTCCAGCGCACCACCACGGTGCGCGCCGCCGGCTCCGACTGGGCCGGTACGGCGGGCACGACGAGCGCTCCCGCGGCCGCGAAGGCGACCGTGAGCGCGCGTAAGGACGGGTTGACGGGCATGGCGGATTCTCCTCGCGTCAGCGGGCCCCCGTGTGCTGGGCAGGACGTCGAAGATCTCACGACTCGAACTGGTGAGCGGACTATCGGGGAGGTAAGAGTTCCCTGTTACCGTCGCGGACGCCAAAAAGGGGATGGAAGCCTCCATCCCCTTGCGCCGCAGGCGTGCTCAGGCGGTACGCGACCCCGTCACCAGGTAGATCACGTCGCCGGCCACCCGCACCGCGTGGTCGGCGTAACGCTCGTAGTAGCGCCCGATCAGCGTGATGTCGATCGCGGGCTCGACGCCGTGCTTCCAGTCCTTGTGCAGGATCTCCTTGAACAGGCGTCGGTGCAGGCGGTCCATCGCGTCGTCGTCGGCTTCCAGCTCCTTGGCCGCCTCAACGTCACGGGAGGCCACGCACGCGCCCGCCTTGGTGACGAGGTTCTCGGCGATCTGGCCCATCTGCAGGATCGTGGAGCGGATCTCCGGCGGGATCGCCGACTCGGGGTGACGCAGCCTGGCGACCTTGGCCACGTGCTCGGCCAGGTCGCCCATGCGCTCGAGGTCGGTGCCCATGCGGAGCGCGGTGATGACCATGCGCAGGTCGATGGCGACGGGCTGCTGGCGGGCCATCAGCTCGTAGATCGACTCCTCGACGTCGGCGAAGATCCGGTCGATCTCCTCGTCGTGGGAGATGACGCTTTCCGCGAGCGGCAGGTCGGCGTCCAGGAGCGCGGTGGTGGCGCGCGAAATGGCCGAACGGACGAGTCTGGTCATCTCGACCAGCTTGTCGGTGAGCGAATCGAGATCTTCGTGGTAAGCGTCACGCATGTCGTTACCGTACGGGCACCGCGATGAACGAACCCCGACCGAGAGATGAACTTTCCGGGAAACAGAGCGTTCAGCCCCTGGTGAGGGGTCTGTAACCAGGACAAGCCCACCTACCATCGACAGTGTAGGACTGCAGGAAAGGATGCGCATGGGTGAGATGGCCATGAGCTTCGCGGCTCTGGCCGGCTTCGTCGTCGGGGCCGTCGCCGTCCTTGTCTACCGGAACCAGATCGAGGTCCGGCACAGGGGCGAGAACGCCGACGACGCGGAGACCGGCGCGCTGCCGCAGGGCGTGGCCTCCGTGCTGGCCGTACTGCCCTCCTCCGCGGTAGTGCTGGACGCGCACGACCGCGTGCTGCGCGCCAGCTCGGCCGCGAGGGCCTTCGGTTTAGTGAAGGGTGACCGGCTGATGGCGGCCGAACTCCTCGCACTGGCCAGGCAGGTACGGCGCGACGGCGAGATCCGCGAGAGCGAGATCGACGTCGCGGGGCATAAGTTCGGCCAGGAAGTGACCAACTTCGCGGTGCGCGTGGCGCCTCTCGGCTCCCACGGCCAGGTGCTGGTGCTCGCCGAGGACCAGACCGAGCGGCGCAGGGTCGAGGCGGTCAGGCGGGACTTCGTCGCCAACGTCAGCCACGAGCTCAAGACCCCCGTCGGCGCGCTCAGCCTGCTGGCGGAGACGATCCAGGACGCCGCGGACGACCCCGAGGCGGTGACCCGCTTCGCCGGTCGCATGCAGCACGAGGCGGCCAGGCTGACCTACCTGGTGCAGGACCTCATCACGCTGTCCAGGATCCAGGGCGCCGAGCCCATCCCCACGCCAGGACAGGTGGCGATCGACGAGGCCGTCCACGACGCCATAGACCACTGCAACACCAAGGCCATCGCCAAGGACATCACGCTGGTGGCGGGCGGCACCGAGGGGCTGCGCATCTGGGGCGACGACGAGCTGCTCGTCACCGCGCTGCGCAACCTCATCTCCAACGCCATCGCCTACAGCCCCGAGCACACCAGAGTCGTCGTCAGCGCCCGCCCTGCGGGCGACTGCGTCGAGATCAGCGTCAGCGACCAGGGGATCGGCATCCCCGAGGAGTCGCTGGAGCGCATCTTCGAGAGATTCTTCAGAGTCGACGCCGCCAGGTCGCGCGCGACCGGCGGGACAGGTCTCGGCCTCGCCATCGTCAAGCACGTCGCCGTGGCCCACGCCGGGGAGGTGAGCGTGTGGAGCAAGGAAGGTTCAGGCTCCACGTTCACGATGCGCCTTCCCGCGTTCGGCGGCTCCGCCGTCCCCGTTCAACGACCTCTGGAGGCCGCCAATGGCTGAGCGTCGCGAAGCCACCGACAAACACCGCACCACCGCTCGGGTCACCAACCCGGCCAAGGAGGGATCGTGACCCGAGTGCTCGTCGTGGAGGACGAGGAGTCGTTCTCCGACGCACTTTCCTACATGCTCCGCAAGGAGGGCTTCGAAGTCTCGGTCGCGGCGACGGGGCCCGAGGCCCTCGACACCTTCGACCGCAGCGGCGCCGACCTGGTGCTGCTCGACCTCATGCTCCCCGGACTGCCCGGCACCGAGGTCTGCCGCTCGCTGCGGCAGCGCTCGAAGGTGCCCGTCATCATGCTGACCGCCAAGGACAGCGAGATCGACAAGGTGGTCGGTCTCGAACTGGGCGCCGACGACTACGTCACCAAGCCGTTCTCCTCCCGCGAGCTGGTCGCCAGGATCCGCGCGGTACTGCGGAGGCAGGGCGACACGGTGGAGGAGGTGGAGTCGGCGGTCCTCGCGGCCGGTCCCGTCCGGATGGACGTGGACAGGCACATCGTGGCCGTGCGCGGCGAGCAGGTGCAGCTTCCGCTGAAGGAGTTCGAGCTGCTCGAGGTGCTGCTCCGCAACGCGGGACGGGTGCTCACCCGCGGCCAGCTGATCGACAGGGTGTGGGGCGCCGACTACGTGGGCGACACCAAGACGCTCGACGTCCACGTGAAGCGGCTGCGGGCCAAAGTCGAGGCCGACCCGTCCAATCCCCGGTGCATCCTGACGGTCCGCGGGCTGGGCTACAAGTTCGACCCCGTGGACGACTGACGCTTCCCCCGAGACGAGAAACCCCGCCTGCCGGTACGGCAGGCGGGGTTTCGCTCGTCAGGATCGGGGTTTCGCTCGTCAGGATGGGGCTGCGAGGGCCTGAGAGGGCCTCTGGAGCCCCTGCCGTCCCGCCCAGCCCGTCCAGGGCCGTTCGGGGTGGTGCGGGAGCTCTCCGGGGATCATGTTCGTACCGCGTCCGGCGCCGGAAGTCCCGGCCCGCTGTCCGCCGTTACGCGCGGCGCCGGAGAGACTCCCTGACCGGTGTCCCGTCTTCGTGTGCGACGCCGTAGGGACTCCCCGCACCGGTGTCCGTCTTCGTGTGAGCTGCCGGAGAGATTCCCTGACCGGTGTCCCGCCTTCGCGTGTGGCGCTGAAGGGACTCCGGCGCCGCTGATCGCGGGGCTTGGCCGGCGACCTTCGCCACCCGCCCGCGAAAGCTCGCGGGGGAGCGGGGTCAGGGGACCCACGGGCCCCGGCCCTGCGGCGCCCGGCGACGGCTTCTCCGACGCCTGGGAGCCGGTCATACGACGCCCCCAGGACGGGGTCCTACGACGACTGGGGCCGGTCCTGCGTCCCCGGGCCTACAGACAGGACGACCGGGGCCGGTCCTGCGTCCCCGGGCCGTACCGACGGGGCGACCGGGGCCGGTTCTGCGTCCCCCAGGGCCAGGCCGTACGGACGGGACGCTGGGGCCGGTTCTGCGCCCGCCGGGGCGGGCCGTACCGACGGGGCGTCAGTGGCCGGACCCGGCGGGACGCCGGCGGGGCGTCAGTGGCCGGATTCGGCGGTGTGCGTCTCGGTCGGCGTCGGCGTGGGCGGGGCGGGGGTGGCGCCCGGCGCGCTCGGGTACTGGGTGAACTCCCGGCTGCGGGTGACCACGGGCACGGTGACCGACACCGAGCCCGCGTTGGCGAACTGCAGCGCGAGCTTGACGCTCTCGCCGCCGCTGAGCGGCTTGGTGAGGCCCTCGATCATCAGCTGGGGCGACGGCTTGCCCGTGTTGACGCCCTCGTTGCTCGGCAGCGCGATCGGCGCGGCCATCTTCACCGTGCCGAGGCCCTCGGCGGTGACGCCCACGAGCGAGTCGGCCTCGCCGTTGGTGTTGACGAAGTGCAGGTAGATCGGGGCGGAGCCGCCCTGGGCGAGCCTGGCGCCCGAGTCGGGGCCGAGGACGAAGGCCTGCGGGATCTTGACGCCGCGTGCGCCGTACGAACCGTCCTGGATGAGGGCCGCGGCCTCGTTCGGCGCGTACGGCTTGTTGGTGTTGGCGTCGAATCCGGCGGCACAGCCGGCCAGTACCGGTGCGGCAAGGAACGCAGCGGCGGCGATAATCCAGCGACGGCTGGTCACGGGCGGGTTCTCCTTATGGCGCGCGTGCGAGTTGGGGCAGCGCCAACCATATCCATCCGGGTTCATGGTCATATCCGCACCCCCGCAGGTCATTCGCTATGTCAGGATCTGCGATTCACAGAGTTGAACGGTTGTCAAGTGGTAATATGCGGCTTTGACCTGCAGTTATGGTGATTTCACTGTTCCGGGAGGCTGTGGACGCGTGGTACCCTGGAGTACAGCGGAAGGGGTACTTGTCACATGACTTTCCAGGTCGGCGACACTGTCGTCTACCCCCACCATGGGGCTGCTCGGATCGAAGAAATCACGACCCGGACCATCAAGGGTGTGGAAAAGACCTACCTGGTGCTCAAGGTCGACAAGGGCGACCTTACCGTCCAGGTGCCTGCGGAGAACGCGGAACTCGTCGGTGTGCGCGATGTCGTCGGCCAAGAAGGCCTTGAGCGCGTCTTCGACGTTCTGCGCATGCCTCACACCGAGGAGCCGACCAACTGGTCGAGGCGTTACAAGGCGAATCTTGAAAAGCTCGCGTCAGGTGATGTCAACAAGGTCGCCGAAGTCGTTCGGGATCTCTGGCGGCGTGATCGTGAGCGCGGCCTGTCGGCGGGCGAGAAGCGGATGCTGGCCAAGGCCCGCCAGATACTGGTGAGCGAGCTGGCCCTCGCGGAGAAGACCAACGAGGACAAGGCCGAGGCCCTGCTCGACGAGGTCCTCAACTCCTGAACACCAATCTCCCACGGGTGGGCGTCGGAGTCGACGTCCACCCGTTCGCGTCTGGCCGTGAGCTCAACCTGGCCGGCCTTCACTGGCCGGGCGAGACCGGGCTCGAGGGCCACTCCGACGGCGACGCCGCCGCGCACGCGGCCTGCGACGCCCTGCTGTCCGCCGCGGGTCTCGGTGACCTGGGCGGACTCTTCGGCACCTCCGACCCGCGCTGGTCGGGTGCCGCGGGTGTCGTGCTCCTCGAGGAGGCCGCGCGGGTCGTGCGCGCGGCCGGCTTCACGATCGGCAACGTCGCCATCCAGGTGATCGGCAACAGGCCCAAGCTGGCGCCCCGCCGTACCGAGGCGGAGAAGGTGCTGAGCGCGGCCGTCGGCGCGCCCGTGAGCGTCAGCGCGACCACCACCGACGGTCTCGGTCTGACCGGCCGCGGTGAGGGGATCGCGGCCTTCGCCACCGCTCTCGTCGTCGAGGGAGTCAACCCTCAGGGCGGGTAGCGCGTCTTTCTGGCGAGGGGTAATCCCGGCGGGTGGTGCCAAGCCCGCCGAGCCACCGAGGGTGGCGGTCTGTCACTGGCGCGGTACGGACCGCCACCTTTGGCATGCGTGATCTGCGGAAATGTCGGGTACGTCCCGTTTGGGCATGTCACCATCACGGGGGGAACTCGACATGATCGGTTCGATCATTTCCGCGATTGTCTTCGGCATCGTCATCGGGGCGATCGCCAGGCTCATCGTCCCTGGCAAGCAGCACATGTCGCTGGCCATGACCTGGATCGTCGGCGTCGTGGCGGCCCTGGTCGGCACCCTCGTCGCCTACTTCCTCGGGCTCACCAGGACCCCCGGCATCAACTGGTGGGAGCACATCCTCCAGATCCTGTTCGCCGTGGTCGGCGTCCTCATCGTCGCGCGCGCCCAGGCGACGCGCGGCACGCATTGACCTGCGACTTCGGCATCGCCGTGATTATCCGCGCACAGCCGGGTAATCGTCTCCCCGTGGGCAGTGAAAATCTCACCCCACGGGGAGGTTCTCATGACAATCGAATCCATCCTCGGTGCCATCGTCATCGGGGCCGTCATCGGCGCGATCGGTCGTCTTCTTCTTCCCGGAAGGCAGGCCATCGGCTGGATCCTGACCATCGTGGTCGGGATCGTGGCGGCACTCATCGGCACGGCTCTGGCGCAGGTCCTCGGCGTCGCGACGACCTCCGGCATCGACTGGATAGAGCTCGTGATGCAGGTGGTCCTGGCGATCGTCGGCGTCGGTATCGTCGCAGGTCTACGACGCGGAACGAGCGTCTAGACGGCGGGTGACACCGTTCCCCTTACCTCGCCGAACCCGACTCCGTCGAACGTGCGGGCGGTGAGCAGGACGGAGTCCCCGTCCGCGAGGAACGGCCCGTTCCCCGTCAGCTCCAGCAACGTCCCATTGCCCCCCACAGGGCCTGAGGCGAGAAGATCGCCGGTGCGCAGCGGCGCGCCGGCGATCGTGCTGTGCGCGAGCAGCTGCGGCCCCGTCCAGTACTGCCTCGCGTAGTCGGGCTCGGACAGCAGCTGGTCGTTGACGTTGACGCCGAGCGTGATGCGCAGGCCCGCCGGCTCGTACGCCCTGAGGTACTCCGCGGGCTCGGGCCCCGTCTCCGGCTGCTCCACCCTCGCGGCGTTCAGCGCCGCCAACGGCACCACCCACGGCGAGACCGACACCGCGAACGACTGGCCCAGGAACGGACCCAGCGCGCGCGACTCCATCGAGATCAGGTCGTAGGCCCGCCACACGTTCATCAGCACCATGCCGAACACGTGGTGCGGGAAGTCCTTCGTCCCCAGCGGGTACGGCGGAGCCGAGGGCACGCCCACCACGTAGCCAAGCTCGGCCGACAGGTCGAGGCGCTCGGCGGGCTTCAGGAAGCCGTCCCTGCGCTGGCCCGACGGGCGCACGACGCGCGAGCCGGAAACGGCGACGGCCGACGCCCTGCCGTACTGGCCGACGGGCATCATGCGCCACGTCGGCGGCAACGGGTCGCGGCCAGGCGGATGGAACATCCTGCCGAGGTTCGTCGCGTTCTCGATCGAGGTCTGGAACAGGACCAGATCCGCCACATTGAACGGCAGATGCATCCTGACCTTCGACTGCGGCAGAAGACAGGGGAGCACCCGGTCCATGTACGACACGTCGGTCAGCAGCTCCGTCAGCCGCTCGCGCACGTGGAACCAGGCCCGAGGGCCCGCCCCCATGAAGGTGTTCAGCTTGCCCGCGGCGAACCAGTACGCCTCGGGCATGACGCCCGTGGCCGTCAGCTGGTGCAGGTCGAGCACCTGGTCGCCGATGGCCACGCCGACGCGCGGAAGCTCACCCTCACGGGAGAAGACACCGTAGGGCAGGTTGTGGATGGGAAAGTCGCTTCCCTCAGGGATTGGTACCCATGCCATGATCGCCACGGCAGGCTTGTGCCCGCATTCGAGTCAGCTCGCCACCCCTTGCGGGTCAAGCTTCGGTCTTCATTCCTCGGGCGGGAGAGGGGTACTGCGCAGACGTCCTGAGGGGGCGTCGTGGTGCGGGGCCTCGTGTTCCGAGGAGGCGTCGGCAGGCGCGGCCTCCTGCGGCTCATGGGGCTCGTCCGGGCCTAAGGCGGGCTCGGTCTCGTCGGCCGCCTCGGGGCCGTGACCCGGGTCGGGGCCCTCGGCGCGGGCGGTCACGGGACGGGCGGTCGCGGGACGGGCCTTCCGAGGACGGGCGGATGAGTCGGAGACGACCCTGACGGGCTGGGTGTCGGCGTCCTTGACGCTGTCGGAGTCGCCGGGGCGCGGGTGGACCAGCACGTCGGCCGGTCGGGTCCTGGGCAGGTCGCCCCAGCGGACGGGGCGCTGGGGCTCTTCGACGGGTTCCGCCGGTTCGCCGGTGTGGACGGGGTGGGGTGCGGTCACGACGTCGGCTTCCTGGTCGCGCGCTCCGGCCGTACTCGGCGGCTCTTCGGCGGCCAGGGGCTCGGAGTGGGCGGGCCCGGAATGGGCGGGATCGGGGCTGGTGAGATCGAGATCGACAGGCTCGGCATGGGCAGGATCGGGGTCGACGGGCCGAGCCTGGGCGGTCATGAGATAGGCGGGCTCGGGGTCGACGGGCTGGGCCTGGGTGGTTGCGGGAGGGGCGGTCTCGGGATGAGCTGGCTCGGGATCGACCGGTTGGGTCTCGGCGGATGCGTGGACCTGGCGGTCCTGCTCGGCGGGGGCCGGGTCCTGCGGGACCGGCTCGGGTGAGCGGGTCTCGACGGCGGGTCCCGGATACAGGTCGAGCTCGGGGTCGGGGTCGGTCCTCGGCTTCGGCACGGCCTGCGGCTCCGCCGTACGGCCGGGCTCCGAGTGCCACCGGGTGACGCGCTCCGACACGGGGATCGACGGTGTCTCCAGGGCCGGCGTGGTCTCGCGCGCGGGCGTGGCGGGGACCGGTGGCGTTTCGGGGGCGGGCGTGGGGCCGACCACGGGGGTGGGCTCCTCAGGCTCCGGCTCGGCGGCCGCATCGGTCAGCGGAGGCGCTTCACGAGGGCCGCGGAACGGCACGATGTCGCGCTCCGCCGTACCCTCGACGGCGTCGGCCTGCTCCCTGCGGGCCTGCACCTGCTTGATCATCACCAGCCACAGCCACAGCGCCACCCCCAGCATCACCCAAGGCGCGACCGCCACGCCCACCGCGACCGCGTCGGCGGGCAGCCGGGCGGCGCCGTTCGTGGTGACCAGCACGTTCACGGTGGCCGCGGCCGCGATGAGCAGCACCAGCACGACGGCCGCCTGGGCGCGCACCAGGAACCGCCCCGCGCGCAGCAGCAACACGCTGATCAACGCCACCGCCAGCAGGGCGTCGAAGGCCGCGGGATAGAGGAAGGCGAGGTCGGCGCGGGCCCTGCCGAGCACGGCGAGGGCGCGCAGGTCGTCGAAGGAGAGCGCGCAGGCGGCGGCGGTGAGGCCCGCGACGGCGAGCCCGGCGAATGCGATGCCGATACGGCGCAGCGCGGAGGGGGGAGTCACGTCCATGGCGTTTTCGAGCCTACAGAACAATAGTGTTCATGAACGAGGACGTGAGAAAGCTGTTCGACGGCCCCAACTTCGCGACCTTGACGAGTGTCAACCCCGACGGCGGGCCGCAGTCGACCGTGGTCTGGGTGCGGACCGACGGGGACGACATCCTGGTCTCCACCGTGAAGGGCCGTCGCAAGCCGCGCAACTTCGAGCGGGAACCGCGGGCCAGCATCCTGGTGATCGACCCCGCCGACCCCTACAGGTACGCCGAGGTGCGCGGCAGCGTGACCATGGAGGACGACCCCACGGGTGCGCTGATCGAGGAGCTGTCGCTGAAGTACACGGGCAACCCGTGGGAGGAACCGCCCGGCAACGAACGGCTGATCCTCCGCATCCATCCCCGCAAGGTCATCTTCAGGCGCTGAGCACCCCACGCATTGACACGGATTGGGCGCCATGCGTGGGATCGCTTAGCCAAAGGCCCCCGCAGTCCGTACGCTTGCCTTCGTGAGCCTGCACCTATACGACACCAGCACGCGCGCCATCCGTGAATTCGTTCCGGTCGAAGCCGGCCGGGCGTCGATTTATCTGTGTGGGGCCACCGTGCAGGCGCCGCCGCACATCGGGCACATCCGCTCCGGTGTCAACTTCGACGTGCTCAGGCGCTGGATGACGCGGTCGGGCTACGACGTGACGTTCTGCCGCAACGTCACCGACATCGATGACAAGATCATCAGGGTGGCCGCGGCCGAGGGCGTGCCGTGGTTCGTCATCGCCGAGCGCAACCAGCGGGCCTTCTCCTGGGCGTACGACACGCTCGGCTGCCTGCCGCCGACCGTCGAGCCGCGCGCCACGGGACACGTGCCCGAGATGATCACGCTGATGCAGCGCCTGATCGAGCGCGGCCACGCCTACGCCTCCGGCGGGGACGTCTACTTCAACGTCCAGTCCTATGCCTCCGAGTACGGCAAGCTGTCCAACCAGAAGCTCGAGAACATGCGCGCCGCGGGCGACACCGACGACGAGTCGTGCAAGCGCGACCCGCGCGACTTCGCGCTCTGGAAGGGCGAGAAGCCCGGCGAGCCGATCTGGCCCACGCCCTGGGGGCCCGGCCGTCCCGGCTGGCACCTGGAGTGCTCGGCCATGGCCACCAAGTACCTCGGCTCCACCTTCGACATCCACGGCGGCGGGATCGACCTGATCTTCCCGCACCACGAGAACGAGATCGCCCAGTCCCAGGCGGCCGGCGACGGGTTCGCGCGCTACTGGATGCACAACGGCATGCTCAAGATCGGCGCGGAGAAGATGAGCAAGTCGCTCGGCAACTCCCTGCTGATCCCCGACCTGATGGGCCGGGTGCGCCCCGTCGAGCTGCGCTACTACCTGGCGGCGCCGCACTACCGCTCCTCCATCGACTACTCCGAGGAGGCGCTGCTCGAAGCGGCCGCCGCCTACCAGCGCATCGAGGGCTTCGTCGTCCGCGCCGCCGAGGTCATCCACGACGTCGACGCCGACGCCCCCCTGCCCCAGGCCTTCGTCGACGCGCTCGACGACGACCTCGGCACGCCCCAGGCGCTCGCCGTGGTGCACGAGGTCGTCCGTGAGGGCAACGTCGCCCTGGCCCGCGGCGACAAGGAGGCCGTCGCCCGGCTGCTGGCCGAAACCCAGACCATGCTCGACGTGCTCGGCCTCGATCCCCGCTCAGCCCAGTGGCGTACGGCGGGCTCCGACCTCACCGGGGTCGTCGACTCCCTGGTCAAGGTCGCACTGGAGCAGCGCGAGGCGGCCCGGGCCCGCAAGGACTACGCGGCGGCCGACGCGATCAGGGACGGCCTCGCCGCGGCGGGCATCACGGTCGAGGACACCCCGCATGGGGCTCGATGGGAGTTGACCCGCTAGTACCCTTGTTGGCATGGCAGCAGGTGGAAGAGCGTCAGGCAGGCCCTCCAAGAAGAAGGGCCCGTCCAAGGGCACGGGCGGCAACGTCCGTCGATCCCTGGAAGGCAAGGGCGCGACTCCGCCTGCGCACATGAGGCACTGGTACAAGGACAAGGCCCGCGGCGAACGCATCGCCCGCGAGGAGCGGGGCGGGTCGTCGTCGCGGCCCGCCGCACGGCAGAAGAAGTCCGACGACGCTCCCGAGTACATCGGCGGGCGCAACCCCGTCGTCGAGGCGCTTCAGGCGGGCGTGCCCGCCAACGCGCTCTACGTCGCCCAGCGCATCGACAACGACGACCGGGTCCGCGACGCCATCAAGATCGCCGCGGACAAGGGCATCGCGCTGCTCGAAGTCACCCGCGACAAGCTCGACCGCCTCACCGAGGGGGCCGTCCACCAGGGCGTCGCCCTCCAGATCCCCGCCTACGACTACGCCCACCCCGACGAGCTGGTCGAGCTCGCCCACGACGCCGCCGAGGTGCCGCTCATCGTCGCCCTCGACAGCGTGACCGACCCCAGGAACCTGGGCGCGATCGCCCGCTCGGCGACCGCGTTCGGCGCGCACGGGCTGCTGATCCCGTCCCGCCGCGCCGCCGGCGTGACGGGCGGGGCATGGAAGACGTCCGCCGGCACCCTCGCCAACCTGCGCGTCGCCCGCGCGGCCAACCTGACGGCGGCGCTGCGCGAGTACCGCGAGGCGGGGCTGTTCGTGGTCGGCCTGGACGGAGCGGGCACCGTCGACATCGACGAGGTGTCCCTCCTCGAGGAACCGCTCGTGGTGGTCGTCGGGTCGGAGGGCAAGGGCTTGTCCCGGCTGGTACGCGAGCAGTGCGACGTGGTCGCCCGCATCCCCATGCACGCGGCGGCGGAGTCGCTGAACGCGGGAGTGGCGGCGGGAGTGACGTTGTACGAGGTCGCTCGTCATCGGCGGCGGTAGCGTCTAGACTGTGAGGCCGCGCCGACGTAGCTCAATCGGCAGAGCATCTGTCTTGTAAACAGAAGGTCAGGGGTTCGATTCCCCTCGTCGGCTCTATGGTCAAAGGCCCTTCCGGGTGATCCGGGAGGGCCTTTTTGATCTCCGTACAGCAGCGTTGTACAGCAACCTCTCCGGCTTCTGTCGGTCTTGCCTGCGATGATCTTCCCCTCTGGCTCTGGGCTGATGGAGGTCAGCGTGGTTGATGATCAGATGGCGCGTGAGACATACCTGCACTACAGGCGGTTGCTCGATGACAGCTGGATGGGAGTGGCCATCTGCTGGACGGTGTTGGTGCCCCACGACGGGTCTCGGCTGAGTCTCACGGAGATCGGCGAACGGGTGAGTGAGACGGGGCACCACAAGGTCTACGAGACGGACACCTTCGAGCATGAGGCGGCGCTCATGCACCTGTCGGATGGCGCGCCCTGGGCGATGCTCGTCGATCCTTCTGATCGGCATGTCGCGCTTTTCGAGAACAACGGGTACTGGGGAGTTCATCCACCGGTGCTATCCCGCCTGAGCATGGGTGGGCGAGCATACAGCGCGTACTGGAACGTCAACGCCCACAATTCCGTCGGCTTTGCCGTCGATGGCGAGATGGTGCTCTCCTTCGACGCCATGTACGCCGAAGAGGCGGTGGGGCTGCCTGGTTGGGAGCGGTGGCCGCAGGTGCAGGCGGTCCTTCCCTATTTCGATTGGAGGAGGGGGGAAAGCTGGCGCGCTGCTGCTCTGACGGCTATCGAGCTCGCCACAGGAGTGAGGCTGAGCGAGGAGTGGGTTGGCGAAGCGCCGTCCTTCCTGACGGGCTGATGGAACGAGCTGGACCCTCGTACATGGGAGGAAGGTCCTGCTCCTGGGCGTCACGAGTTGGGCTGGCTGTTATCGAGGCTGGCGTTCAGCCGGTCAAGGGCCTTGCGGGTTTCCGGGCTTGGGATCTGGGTGTAACGTTCATGGTCACCGAGATCTGTGAGTGCCTGAGGATGCGCATCGCGACGCGCGGATGGACGTCGAGGGCGGCCAGGAGCGAGGCGCAGGTGTGCCGGGTGTCGTGGACGCGGATGCGAGGGACACCGGCGTTCTTGCAGTGAGCGTCGAAGGCACGGTTGAGGTTGCGCGGTTCGATGGGTGTGCCGTACTTCGTGGTGAACACGAGGTCGGAGTCCTGGGCTTGGTCACCACAACGCTGACGCCGAGGTTCATCGGACGCTCAGTGATCCGGATGGCCGCTCGTCCACGATGACGGTGGAGGTCGAGCATGACCCGGCCGCCACCAGCCAGGGCAGTGGTCTGATCTGGTCGGGCAGCACCACCAGCGCTGTCGGTCGTGGCTCCGCCGCCATGATCACCATGCCCACCGGCAAGCTGAGCGACGGGTGGAAGGTGCGCTGGCGCGCCCGGGCCACCGCCGCAGGCGTCAACGGCGCCTGGACCACCTGGCACACCCTGAGCGTGGACATCTCCAGCAACTCGCCTACTGGCACCGCGAGCCAGGCGAAGATCCCCGTAGCCTCCCGAGGCCAACTCACTACCACCGCAACGGCCAGCAAGAGGTTCCCTACCAGCACGTCACGCATGACGAATGCCTCACCAATGTGGCGAAGATGAACGACCCCACGTACTCCGGTTCTTACCATCAGACGAGCTGGTATTCGAAGAACTCCTTCAGTCTCTGCTGGGCAGGATGTGCCGGACTATCTACGAGCTACAAGAGCCCGGACAGCTGCGACGAGTTTCCTTTCGCGTCCGCGTACGAGGGCGCGGCCAGCACGAGCAATCAGTACTCGGTCGAGTTGATCGACGTGAAGGACAACTGTTCTTCGGGGTCACGCCTCGGTGTCTGGTACATGAGGAACCGGATCAGGGAAGGCTCGCCGTTCGCGGTGGACGTGATTCCGTTCGGTCAGACCCGACCGGTCAGCGGCGCGCCAGGAGTGGTCGTGACGGACCCCTTGCCAGATGAAGCCGACTACTTCAACGTTTGCACGATAGACGGCGTCGGAGAATTCGTCGGCCCCATCCAGCCGCAATAAACTCATCCGATCGAGGTCGGGGCAGGAACCCTGCCCCGACCCACCCTGTCCTTCGGACAAGGAAAGATGATGATCGACCTCTTCGCCTCCTACGCCACTACACGCGACCTACTCCCCGACCAGGGATCGATCACCTGGGTCGGCATCGCCGAGACGGAAGCCCTCGTAGAACTACTGGGAAACCCGACCAGAGAGATCTCCGGTGCCACCATGGACGACGTGTGCGCCACTGCCATGGACCTCTCCGGTGAGGAGGCAATCGTCCTCGTCTCTCAGCACGGCGGGTGGACAGTGCTCTTCGAGCCGACCCCTTTCTGTGGCTCCGATCCACGCGCCTTCCAGCAATTCTCCGCACACAGCGCTGCCCTAAATGTGAGTTGGACCGTGAATCACGACGTGTGGGTCACCACGCGTCCGGCGGTCAAATCGTCGCCAGGTTCGATCCGCTCGACCTCGCAGCTGTCCAGCCGAAGTCCGGAGCCGTATGGCTTCGAGAACTTCCCGTAACCTCCTCGCAGTTGGCGGCCGACTGGATGGCGGCATGCCTGGCACTCGGCGAGCACCTCTCGGGGATCGGGCTCGATGCGAACTGGTTGCGAGCCGGCCACCGGGGCGTCGTTGTTCGCCGGAGCCCTGTAGTCAACACCGCAGTCTCGCATCTCGACCTCGATGACGACGAACTCGCTGCTGCCCAGCAGGACCCCCGGGTCGCGGCCGTGATCGCCGAACCCACGGAGGACAAGCTTCCGCTCATCACCGAACTCATCGCGCGGATCGCGGTCTCCTCCGCGAACCTGCCCGGACACGTACTGGTCGACAGAGCGTTTCAGCTGATCACAACGGACCCTGACCACCGTGGCGACACACCCGAGATGCGCGCTCAGCTACGTGCCTGGAGCAACGACCTGGTTAGGCAGGCAAACGCGGCCTTCGAGTCATCCGAGGCGAACGGCTCGGGACACGTGCTTCCAGGCCACGAGACCGCCCACGGCCGCCTGCTGCTGCAGGGAGCGGCCGTAGAAACGCTGATAAGGGCTCTGGCAAACGACGATCCGGCGTATGTCGCTTACAAGACCGCCAGTCAAGCCCAAGCGACCCACCCGAACACGGCCAATGGCGATGCCGGGCGTCTGCGGGCCCTGCTGCTGGCGGCTCATCACATCTACGAGCAAGGGTGAGTGTGGGAGTTCGCGAGCCATATTCGAGATGATCAAGGAGTGCTCTTCGCCGTCACCGCATGTTCCTGCAGCTCAAGCTTTCGGGCCACATCTAGCAACAGCCGCTCTCCTAATGCGGGTGTCGGATGGCTGCCGCGAGGCTTCCGCTCCTCGGGCCTGGCGGCCCTGCGGTGCGGGTCCTCTTGCCACCGGACATGAGGGCGGGCGGCCGTAGCTTGTTGCTGTACAGCAGAGCCGTACAGCAACACCGCCTTACACGATCACACACCACCGGACCACATGTACCGCCTGAGCAGGGCGGAAGGCCATAGACGAGGCACTTGCCCTTCCCTACGGATCTGGTGGTCAGGTGTCGTACAAGCCGTCCCAGGGTTCGTAGAAGCCGAGGTCGTCCGGGTAGAGCTCGGCGTGCTCGGTGCCTTCGAAGGTCTCAATGACGAGACCGAAGAGCACGTCGTCGACTTCGTGGCGGAAGGGCCGGATGGCGATGTCGCCGAAGCGGAGGCCGGGGAGGGCATTGAGCCACTGCTTCAGCCGCTGCTGCGCTGCGTCGCCGGCGGCCCGGTAGTTGTCGTCGGTCCCGGTGCGCTCGATGCGGGAGTCGAGGTGGTGGCCGGCGGCGTCGAAGGTGTGCAGGACGGCGTGCCAGCGTTTGTGCGCCTGCCAGTCGTCGGTGTGCGTGTTAGCAGGTGAGCACCGACCACAACCAAGCCGCAGGACGCGACCTGGCGGCCTTCTACGCCTGCTACCGCGTCTTCACCTCTGGCCAGCTCGAAGGCGGCGCGGGCAACTGGCCATCCAATGCCTTCTGGGTCAGAATCCGCAACGGCGCACCACCGTCATAACGTCATAGCCGGGAGAGGGCCTCGCCCTCTCCCGGCTCCTCCACCATCGGAAGGTGAGCATGCAGTCGCCGACGCACCTGCGCGATCTCCTAGTCTCGACCATCTTCACCGAGGGACTCGATGACGAGATGGACCTCTGGACGCTGGGATTCAGCGCCCTCTGGGTCAAAGGAATGGATCGCGACGCCGTCGCCGAGGCCTTCTCCCTGGACCTCGTCACCAGCACGCCGAGCCACCTGAACGAATTGCTCGACAACAGTGAGGAAGGCGGGCCCACCTGGGTCGGCGAGGCCGGAGGGTGGACCTGCATCATTCCGGGGCCGACCGACGACGATTTCCTGCTGCCGTTGACGGCGGGCGGGCGGGAGGCGCTCTGCTTCAGTATGGATATGGGCGGCCATGACCATTTCAAGTATCTGAAGGACGGGGAGGTGGTTGTCGCCTTCCAGCCCACCTGGCCCGACCCCATGCACGGGAGCGATCCGCACGCGCTCGACCACCTCATGGAAGGGCTGCGCTTCCAGACCAGCGGCGACGACGTCATCGAGGATCGCGTGGACGAGGGCGAGAGCATCAGCTCCGTCCTGACGCTGATCGGCCGGATCACGGGGACGGACATCGCCGCTGACTGGCTTGAGGCGACGCACTCGCTCATCTACCCTCGCTAAGGCCTGTCTGATAATTCGGTTTGGCGGAGCCACAGCATGAGGGAAGCGATGGTGACGCCCGCGAGATAGCGGCTGGCGAGCTTGTCATAGCGGGTAGCGACGGCTCGCCACTGCTTGAGCTTGGCAAAACACCGCTCGACCAGGTTGCGGTCCTTGTAGGCGGTCGCATCGAAGGAGGGCGGGCGGCCTGCGCGGTTGCCTTTGCGCTTGCGGTTGGCGATCTGGTCCCGTCGTTGCGGGATGACCGCCCGAATGCCGCGTCGTCGCAGATACACGCGGATCTTGCGGGTGGAGTAGCCCTTGTCGCCGATGAGCCGGTCTGGCCTGGTGCGGGGACGGCCGATGCGGCGGCGCAGCCGGAAGGTGGCCATCACCGACTCGAAGGCGAATCCTCGCCGAGTGCTGGGTGCCGGATTCGGGGTTGGTCCCGAATTCGGCACCCGGGCACTGAACCTTTCCGCGTAACCCTTGATCGGCCGCGACCGATTGAGAGTTTCTTTTGTGCTCCAGCGAGTACGAATTATGCGGAACGCAGGTCGCGCCGCAACGCCAAAGGGGGCATCAATGCGCGTATCGCAGTCGCAGCTCGTCCATTGCGAGGTCCCAGAAGGACCTGTAACGGTTAGCCCCGGGCAACCCTGCTTCGAGGTACCAGGCTTCCCACTCACCTTCAGCGGTGCGGACGTGGGGATTGAGGAGAGCCACTCCGTCAGCCCAATATCCGATCAGAAGGGTGTCGGGCACATACTCCCCTCTGTAATGGATGGAGTCCTGCTCCAGTCCGTAGACGAAGTAGAGCCCGTCGGGCACGCTCCATGAGTTCTCCCGCTTGGGTGCTGACCAGCTCTCGGCGATCGAGGGATCGACGTCGCGGAGCCAGCCGACTTCGTTGACGCGTAGCAGGCAGCAGTCATCATCGCTGCCCCACCCGTTGGCGAACAGGAGAAACTGCCGGTAACTCGGCGGCAGCTCCATGCCCAGCCGCTCTTCAAACTGGCGGACCTCTGCTTCGGTAGCCGAGGGATACAGATCGCCGAGTGGACTGACCGCCGGGTGACCGGAACTTTTGGTCACCGGATGCTTTGCAGGGAAGCGTTCAGGCCATGCGTACTGGGCACTCATGGCGAAGAAGATATCCCGTTTCGAGTGGCTGCTGCATTTGACGCACAAAGCTAGGGCTGCCCCTTCCGATAACCTCCAGGTGTGGGACATACGCGAGATGATCAAAGCATGGCTCTATCGATGCTTGGCATCCCCGCAGGTCACCCAGCACAGGAGCGCCACTTTCCTAAGACCGTGACTCATTTGGGGATTGATCGTTAGATCGTTCGTGGATGCGTTCCTTTGGCGGCTTGTGCCAGATGAGTTGTGGGAGTTGTTCCAACGGGTGGTTCCGCCGGCGCCGACGCGGCCGCAAGGTGGCGGGCGGCGGCGAGTCGACGATCGGGCGATCCTGGCGGCGATCGTGTATGTGGCCACCACCGGGTGTGCGTGGCGGCAGTTGCCGCCGGTGTTCGGCGCCTCCTGGCAGACGGTGCACCGTCGCTTCGCCGAGTGGAGCGCCGCGCGGGTGTGGGCCAAGCTGTATCGGATCCTGCTGGACGAGCTCGGCGCCCGAGGAGAGCTGGACTGGTCGCGGTGCGCGATCGACTCGGTCAGCGTGCGGGCGGTCAAAGGGGGGAGCTGACAGGTCCGAATCCTGTCGATCGCGGTAAGAAAGGGTCGAAGATCCACCTCATCACCGAGCGGACCGGTCTGCCCCTGGCTGTCGCGATCAGCGCTGCCAACACCCACGACAGCCTGGGCTTGGAACCGCTGGTGCGCAGCATCCCGCCCATCCGTTCCCGCCGTGGGCCTCGACGTCGCCGGCCGGGAAAACTCCATGGTGACAAGGGCTACGACTATCCCCATCTGCGGACCTTTCTGCGCGGCCGGGGCATCATCCCGCGCATCGCCCGCCGCGGGATCGAGTCCAGCCAGCGGCTGGGCCGCCATCGCTGGGTGGTGGAGCGCACCGTTTCCTGGCTTGTCGGCTGCCGCCGCTTACACCGGCGCTACGAACGCCGAGCCGACCACTTCGCATCCTTCGTCGCCATCGCCGCAGCCCTTATTTGCTACCGCCGACTCACCAAATGAGTCACCTTCTAAAGCGGGTGTCCTTGGCTGCCGCGGGGAGATCCTGGAGCGGGCCTTCGTGTTTGTCAGGACATCCTCGGGATCTTGCTAAAAGGTGGCTCCCGTTACTCGCCGATCGACTGGGCGGAGACGTCTGCCGCCGAGGCTTCCGCCGCGCGGATCACGTGAGCGTGGACACGCAGTGTGATGGACGGGTCGGCGTGGCCGAGGCGGGTCGCGACGACGTGGACGGGCGCGCCGGCCCGGAGGAGCGTGGTCGCGTGAGGTGGACGGGCTCACCCCAGCCGGTCGTGAAGACGTAGCCGTCGTCACCTCGCCGTTCAGGGCCGACGGTCTGCATTCTGTGCTGGTTGCGGAGGACCGCGATGGTGCCGTCGTCGAGGCTGACGATGCGTTTCCTGCCGCTCTTCGTGGCTCCCCGGAGCGGCAGCAGGCCTGGCGTCCTCATCGCCGGGTGCCACAGCAGGTGCTCGGCCAGTGACTCACCCTGGTCTCCGTGCCCGTTCCGGCGAGGGTGGCCGTTGTCGGCTTGAGTAACCGGTATATAGCTCTTTTTTGGACTTGCGAGTCCATTTTTGACATCGCATGATGAGTGGACCGTGAAGTCCAGAACGGAAGCTCGCCAACTTTCTGTGGTGCCCACATCACCGAGCAGCCCGCTTGAGGCTCCGGCCGGCCGGAGCGCAGCACCGGCGGGATGTCCGCCCACATCACCGGTAGAGGGATGATCGATTATGGATGCCATTGAGCGTCTGAGCATTACTGAGGATCTTCGTCGTCTGATGGCTCGCTACGTCCGTTACGCGGATCATCAGCGCTGGCAGGACCTGGCGAATCTGTTCACGCCAGACGGCACGTTCACCCCGCACAAGCCGGATGGATCGGTGTGGTTGCACATGGAGGGCCGGGAAGGGATCGCCGCCACGGTCGGCGCCAGCGGCGGCCCCGGCGTCACCCTGGTCCACCACCTGTTCTCCGACGAGATCGACGTCGACTCGGCGATGGCCGCCCATGGCGTATGGGCGATGGAGGACATCATCACCCGGCCTGAGGACGCCGACGTGTCCGAGGACATCCCTTTCAGGGGCATGCACGGCTTCGGCCATTACCACGCACGATTCGTCATGGCGAACGGCTCCTGGTACATCGCCGAGCTCAAGCAGACCCGGGTCCGCCTGGACTTCACCAACTGACGCTACCTGCGGCCCCCTCACACCTCGCCCGGCGGCCGGTCACACCCGACCACGGCACGACCGGAACACCGGCAGTCGGCGGCACCCGCCTGCCGGACAGCAACTTCTCTTTCACCACTACGCGAAAGCAGCCTTGCCGTGAGCAACAACATCAAGTTCAGCGCGCTGGAACCGTACAAGATCGATGTCTCCCATGAGGCCCTGGACGACCTCAAGGACCGTCTGAAGAAGACCCGCTTCTTCGACGACCTGGACAACGAGGAGGAGTACTACGGGATCAGCACCGCCTACCTCAAGCCGCTCGTGGAGTACTGGGCGGACGGCTTCGACTGGCGTGCGCAGGAGAAGCGGCTGAACACCCACGACCAGTACAAGGTCGAGATCGACGGCACGCCCGTGCACTTCTACTACGTGCGCGGCAAGGGCCCGAACCCGGTCCCGCTCGCCATTCATTCCGGCTGGCCGTGGTCCAGCGGGTTCAGCCTCCCGCTCATCGGCCCGCTGACCGACCCCGCCGCCCACGGCGGTGACCCGGCCGACTCCTTCGACGTCATCATCCCCGACCTGCCCGGATTCGCCTGGTCCACCCCCGTCGGCAGGGGCGACCTGAACTACTGGAAGATCGCCGACATCATGCACAAGCTCATGACCGAGGTGCTGGGCTACGAGAAGTACGCAGCGGCGGGCTCCGACTACGGCGCCCTCGTCACCAGCGCGCTCGGCCACAAGTACGCCGACAGCATCATCGGCCTGCACTACGGTCACGACATGCCTCCGGGCCAGTTCGCGAACGAGCGGTTCTGGGACCTGACCGACGGCGCCAAGATTCCCGAGGACGCCACGCCGGAGCTGCGGGCAGGCCTGGAGAACCTCGTCAGCACCTACGTCTCCCACGTCGCAGTCCACATGCTCGACGCGTCGACCCTCACCCAGGGCCTGAACGACTCTCCCATCGGCATGCTCGCCTGGCTCCTGCGGAGGTGGAAGAAGTGGAGCGACAAGAGGGGTGACTTCGACGAGAACTTCCCCCGCGACTTCATCCTCACCGAGGCCACCGCCTTCTGGGTGAACCAGGCCATCGGCTCCTCCATCCGCATGTACCGCAACGCGGTGCGCTACCCATGGGTGCCCTCCCACGATCGCCGGCCCGTCGTCGAGCCGCCGGCCGGCTTCACCTTCCTCCTTGGCGACGCCTACCCGCCCGGCGTCGACACCGTCGAAGCGCGTATCGCCGCCTTTGAGAACGGCCCCACGCGCAGCTCCTTCAACGTGATCAACGTCAACGCCCACATGAAGGGCGGCCACTTCGTCCACTACGAGAACCCCGAAGCCTTCACCGACGACGTCCGGGAGACCTTCCGAAAGCTGCGCTGACCATGTAGCCGTTCGGGCCATCCACCGGCGCCACAGGTGGAGAATCGGCGGCGGCCAAAGGCGGTTGGATCTGTTTCGAAGACGAAGCGGGCCGGGGACTGAGACCGCCTCGCGCCCGTCGCTGGGGCCGGCGCGGTCACACCCCGAGGGTGCACGTGCGTGGCAGCGGCCCGCCGGGATGGTCTGCTACGAATCCGGAGCCCGCTCCTGGCCGATCTACCGGCTGCACCTGTACCGCGGTCGCAAGGACGAGTCCAGAAGCTTCGCCCGGACTCGTCGATCGCGAGCTGCTCCTCAGGCACACCGGCAGCTGGATGCCCCGATCGTGTTGGTGTGGGACAACCTGGTCCGGCACCTGGTGCCCGGTATGAAGGCGTTCATCGAGGAGCACGCCGTAGCTGACCGTCTTCCAGCTTGTCCGGGTCATCAAGCGGGGCCTGAAGAAGATCCAGTACCGACGGATGCCTCACCGGCACCGGTCTGGCTCTCGACAGCTGACCAATTCGAGGACCTGTTGCCCCATTTCGGTAGCATCGCGTGGCCAAGATGAGGGGTTCGGCCGGACGAATCGAGTGAGCACATGAGCGACGACGTCCTCTCGGTCATCCCGACCGATCCGCACTGGCAACCCAGTAAGGCAGCCGCTGACCGCGCCGCCGCGATCGTTGCGGACCTGGCGCCCGGCACGCCTGGCGGCGTCGATGTCGAGATCGACGTCACCTGGCACGACACGCTCACTGTCGTCGACTGCGGCCAGAATCTGGAAAGGATCGGCTGTCCGCACTGCGGGGCGTCGATCGACACCGAGTGGTGGGCGGCTCTTCTGGAAGCGAACTGCGAGGACGGCTTTGCCACCCTGGCCGTCGAGGTCCCCTGCTGCGGCGTCGAGTCGACACTGGACGCGCTGGACTACGACTGGCCGTGTGGATTCGCCCGCTTCGAGATCGCCATCTGGAATCCAGACCGTATCTGGTTCACCGACGAAGAGCTGGCTGCGCTCGGGGCGGTGCTCGGGCACCCTGTGCGTCAGATCAGGGCGCACATCTGACCCTCGCCCGCCGGAAGCCAGACACCCCGATCAAGCCGACAACACGAATTCACGGTCAATACCTCTTGCCCAGGCATGCCATGGCCGTAGCCCAGGTCGGCGAGGTCCTGTCGCTCGGATGTTGGCCATGGGTGGGAGTGATCGACAGCTCGCTTCCACATGGACGATCATGCGGAATCTCGTAATGAAGATGTAGAGGCCCTGGCATTCGAGATGCTTGATCGATGAGCGTGCCGATCGGCGACAGCGAGCTACAAGAGATCGAGACCCGTGCCCAAGCCGCAACGCCTGGACCGTGGTACGTGCGGTTCCTTGACGATGACGCTGCCGCGAACCTGGTCGCTATCAGCACCGTGCCCGACGTCGGAGAGGGTAAGCGTTGGCCGGCGTGGAATGGCAGTGAGATGGTGGCGGCCACATTGGTGCAGTTTCCGAGGCCCTACGTCGCAGGTCCTGACGATCGTTGGGATGAGAACGCGACGTTCATCGCGCACGCGCGGTCCGATGTCCCGCGGTTGCTGGCCGAGATTCGGCGCCTGCGCACTCTGCTGGAAAACACGCACCGCGATGACGCCGACGACGGCCGGTCTTGCTAACGCTGCTGCTAGCAACGTCCCTGGATGCCGATGGACATTCATAGAAAGTGATCACGGCGGAGGTGTCCGTGAGCAGGCATTTCTGGCACTGGCCTGAAAGGGGTGGCGCCCTGCTGCCTCTTCTTGCGGAGCCGGCCTGGCTCATGTGGTTTTGGGGCGGTGCGGCCGTGGCCGATGTCGTACATTCCGGGCGCCGTAATGATCTGCGGCTCCGAACGGCTCGCGGGGAGTGCCGGAACGGGAATCAGCGGTAGCGGGCCGACACGTCGGCGTGGGTGACGGCCGCGACCGGGGCCGGGCCATCCTGACACCACTGGTGAGGGCCGGGCGCCGACCTCGCCCTGAACGCAAGAGGCCCGACCGGACTGGACCCCCGGCCGGGCTCGGCCGGCTGCTCTCCGCCGTATGTCAGCGGCGGCGTCAGGACGGTGACAGCCCGGTATCAGCGCGGTTGGCGAAGGTGGATGTCGAAAGCACACAGCACAAGGAGCACATGATGCAGAAGTTCGACACCCCCGCCCCGATCTCCGCCGTCCTGGACATCCCCGCGGGACGCGTCCAGTTCATCGCCGCCGACCGGGCCGACACCGCGGTCGAGGTCCGGCCCACGAACGCCGCAAAGAGCCGCGACGTGAAGGCGGCCGAGCAGACCACGGTCGAATACGCCGACGGCGTTCTGCGGATCGAGACGGCCGCGGCGAAGAACCAGTACCTCGGCCCGTCCGGATCCATCGATGTGACGGTCGAACTGCCCGCCGGTTCCCAGGTCGAGGCGAAGACGGCCAGCGCCGAACTCCGGACCGTCGGCCGCCTCGGCGACGTCGCCTTCGAAGGCGCATACCGCCAGATCAAGATCGAGGAGACCGCAAGCCTCCGCCTCACCGCGACCGACGGCGACGTCGAGGTCGGTCGGCTGGGCGGCCCCGCGGAGATCAGCACCGCACGGGGCGACATCCGGATCGCCGAGGCCACCGGCGGCAAGGTCGTGCTTCGCACCCAGTCCGGCGACATCTCGATCGTCGCCGCCGGCGGAGTCTCGGCCGCCCTGGACGCCGGCACCAGCCACGGCCGCATCACCAACGCCCTCAAGAACGACGGCACCGCCGTACTCGACATCCACGCCACCACCTCCAGCGGCGACATCACCGCCCGCAGCCTGTGACCGGCAGCCTCCAAAAGAGAGGTAGACCAAGCCCGGTGACGACGAACAGCCCTGGTCCATCGATGTGGACTGGGGCCGTTCCAGGCCCTTCACCCGGATTCGTGTGACCAGACGCAAAGTGGCTCGGAGTGACTGGGGTCTCCGGAGGGCTTACTAACGCGACCTGGGAAAACGCGCCGCAGGGGTGACTCCCGGCCATCCGCTGACGGCCTTGGACGATGGCCGCCGTTCATGGATCACGTGGGCGTAGCACGGGAGCGTGATCGCCGGGTCGGCGTGGTCGGCAGTCGGGGTTCGTTCCCGCCTGCGAAGCCCCTCAGGCCGACCGCACGATCTCGTCGATGAGGGCGGCCAGCCGGCGTGGCTGGGACAGGAACGGAGAATGACCGCCAGAGAGCCGGCGGATCTCGGCAGCTTGGGCTGCCATCTGCTCCTGCAGTGCGGGAGGGATTGCCTTGTCGTCCTCTGTGATGATGTAGGTGGACGGGATGCTCCGCCAGGCGGCTACGTCGACCTTCTCCGCGAACGATCGGATGGTCTGGTTGACCAACGTGCTCACCGCCTGCTCGGCCTCTGCATCGGGCAGATCGCCGTAGAGCGAGGTGCGCGGTTCGTTGATGAGTGGGAACAGGCCGCCCGTGTCTTCGGGATCGGGGATGCCGTGGATGGTGTACATCGACTGTCCACTGTCCGGCATGTAGGCGGCGAGGTAGATCAGCCGATCAACATTGCCCACTCCGGCGGCGGCCTCAGTGATCGGGATGCCCCCGTAGGAATGGCCGAGCAGCACGACAGGTCCTGCGATCGACGCCAGTTCCGCAGCCAAAACGGCGGCATCGTCATGCATGCCCGCGGTGGGATGTTCGCCGGCGCTCGGGAGCGCCGGCGTGTGCGTGCCATAGCCGAGCGCGTGCAATTCGGCCTCAAGCTTCGCCCAACTGTTCGGCTGGTGCCAGGCGCCGTGGACGAGCATCACGGTAGTCATGAATGGTGCTCCAAGGTTCTCATGCGATATATCGGATATAACGGCGCTCTGCCACCGGGAAAGCCCGATGGCCGCGGCCGCCTTCTGGGGTGCGCGCCGAGGTGGGGGCGATCGGCGAGCGCGGCTGGGCCGCGCCGGCGACGAGGCTTCGGTCAGCGGTCCGCTGTCGCTGTGAGCGCGTAGTCCCAGAGACGGTCCGCGGCGGCCGGGTCCACCGACCAGGCGGCGACGCCTGTGGTCGCGTCCGGGCCGCCCGACACCACCTCGGCCTCCTGGTTGTCCGAGGAGAAGAACCGGCCCGTCACGCCCTCCAGCAGTGGGGACCCGGCGAGCAGCACCGAGGTGGCGGCGCCCTGCTCCGGGGTCTTGTAGTGGTCGGGGGTCACCAGGTTCCCCTCGTCGTCCATCGCGCCCGCTGCTCGCATGGTGTCGTCGTCGAGGTGGCGCTGCAGGTTGGTGTGGATGTAGCCGGGCTCGAGCGCGTTCGCGGTGATTCCGTCGGCGGCCCAGCGCCGGGCGGCACCGACCGCGAGCAGCACGTCGGCCGTCTTCGACTGCGCGTACGCGACCCACGGGTCGTACGAGCGGCGCTCGAAGTGCGGATCGTCGAAGTCGAACGGCGCCAGCAGTTGAGCGCCGGAACTCACCATGACCACTCGCGCGTCGCCGGCCTGCCGCAGGTTCTCCCGCAGGCCGGTGATCAGTGCGAAATGCCCGAGAAAGTTCGTCGCCAACTGCAGCTCCCAGCCGTTGGCGGCGACCTGGCGGGTGGGCAACGCCATGATCCCGGCGTTCGCCACGATCGCGTGCACCGGCCCGATCCAGCCGGCCACGAACGCGCGCACCGAGCCGAGATCGCTCAGGTCCAAGGCTCGCCGGCCGCTCGTGGGGTTGCGGGTCGCGACGGTGACCTCGGCTCCCGCACCCCGCAGCGCCCGGACGGTCTCCAAGCCGATCCCCGAGGCTCCGCCCGTGACGATGATCCGCCGCCCGGTCAGGTCGAAACCGGCGAGGATCTCGGCGGCCGTGGTCTTGGCGTTGAATGGGGTGCCCATGCGCGTCATGGCCGCAACGGTAAAGATCGGGTGTTGGACTTGGAATGGTTCAGGGTCCAACATAGTTGAGTGAGCGTCCAGCAAGCCGACCCCCTCGAAGACGTCCTCGCCCTCCTCGGCACGAGCAGCCGCCTGTCCGTCAGGCTGGTGGCCGGTGGCGAGTGGGCGGTGTCGTACGAGCCGCCGCCGGCGGTCAAGTTCGTCGCGGTGCGCCGCGGCCACTGCCTGCTCACCGTCGACGGCGTACCGGAGCCGATCGAGCTGGCCGAGGGCGACTGCTTCCTGCTCACCCAGCCACGCGCGTTCGCCATGGCCAGCGGTCCAGGGGTGCGGCCGGTCCCGGCCGGCCCTGTCTTCGCGGCGGCGACCGACGGCGTGGCCCGGGTGGGGACCGGCGAGGACGCGGTTTTCATCGGCGGCCGGTTCGACTTCGGCGAGCGAGCCCGCGAACTGCTGCTCGACGTGCTGCCGCCGGTGATCCACGTGCCCGGCCGCACCGCCGAGGCCGCAGCCGTACGCTGGGCGCTCGAGCAGATCGACGCCGAGCTGCGCGACCGGTCGCTTGCCTCGACACTGGTCACCGAGCATCTCGCCCTGGTCATGCTGATCCACCTGCTGCGCCTGCACCTGGCCGTCGCCGGGCCGGGCGTGGCGTCCGGCTGGATGGCCGGGCTCACCGACCCGATTGTGGCCCCGGCGCTACGGGCCATGCACGCCCGTCCGGCCCACGCCTGGACGGTGGCAGAACTGGCCGAGGCCGCGGCGGTGTCCCGGTCCACATTCGCCGCCCGCTTCAAGCAAACGGTCGGGCAGAGCCCGCTGGACTACCTGACCGGGTGGCGGATCGAACTGGCCACCGACCGCCTGCGCCGCGGCGACGACACGGTGGCGACGATCGCCGGCAAGGTCGGCTACGGCTCGGAGAGCGCACTGAGCAACGCGTTCAAGCGCGTCACCGGCGCGTCCCCGCGCGAGTACCGCCGCCGGATCAGAACGGCGGGCGGCGGTCAGATCGTGCACAGAGCTGGGTCCGATCTTGGCGCGCAAGGGCCGTACCGCGGAGTTTCCCAGGAAACATCACCTGGATGAGTGCGGTGATGGAGTTCCAGAGAATTCCCGTCCGAGAGCACTTGGGCAGCGCGTGTGAGGGTGAGCTGCAGATCGTTCTGGGCGAGCGTGAGGCTGGTGCAGCGCCATGAACGCGCCCGCCAACAGGACGCCCAGCCGCCTCGTTCAGCGATCAGTTTGCATAGAAGTCCAGGTCATCCTCGTCGGGTTTGATCGGCGCGTACTGCCGCAGCTCACCGCCCCTCAGCATCCACACCCTGAAGAACCAGTCCTCCTGATCCATCACGAAGAACTGCAATGCGTTCGGGCACCGCCAGGGCATCTGCGCGATGTGGTCAAGGACAGCGTTCAGGTCGGCGTGGTTGAGCGCGCCGGCCCACACGTCGCACTCTGGGTACTTCCCCCCGCCCCACGCCGTGTTCTGACCGGTGGCCTCGCGGAGAAAGCCACACCCCTGCCTCGGCGGATCCCCTCGCAGCGGCGCCTCCGTCCGCAGCCACTCGCTCAACGCCGCCACGTTCGGACGGTCATCCGGATGGACCGACACCATCACGTTGGCTACCCAGCTCATCGGCCCATTGTCCGTCTCTTGGGCCTGGCGGTCCTGCACTCTGGATCGGCCTGCCGTGGGGTCCCTCTGTGGTTGCTGCCAGGCGGATGCCCCTGGACGGCGTCCGAGCCGTTCGCTTGCACACGCCAGTCTCGGGCGACCGGCGACGTTGGGCCGGGATCCGGCTTGTAGATCTTGTGGAGTCGCAGAGCGCTCGTGTCACAGCCCTCCGGGCCGAAAACCAGACACACACCATGGGTGAGGGTGCGCACCCCGCGTGCCCTGTCGCCGAGTACGAGTTCCGGGGCGTCCTTCCACGCGCATCCCGCCGCATCGAGGGCATCGAGCACCTCGGAGAGGGGGAGATGGGACGGCATGGGCATGTCCTCCTGTCCGCGGAGGCCATCGGGTAACGTGACCGACTCGCGCCAGAGGGGCAGACCTATGTCGACGACGAGTCCATGGCAGATCACGACTTCCACGTCGTCCCAGAAGTAGAGCCTGGGTCGCCGGCGACGGGGCTTGGAATCGTGCATGCGGTCGTGAAAAGGCCCGATCAGTTCCTCGACGCCTTGCAACGTCATCCCGCAGTCCAACGAACCGAGCCGGCCGCTGGAAGCGAACCGCACGACGAGATCAAGTACTCGAGTCACCGGGTCAGACAAGCAGATACCTGAGGGATGTCTCCACAGGAATGCGTCCTCGGCCATGCCTTGTAGGCCATCGCTCACCTTGTGGGGACGATGGCCTACGAGAACATCAGGCGAGGGTGTCGCGCTCGGTCACGCGGTACGCCCAGGTTGAGCAGCCGGGTCACGCAGGTGTGACGGAGTTCGTGCGTGCGCGTCTCGCCGAGGCGGGCGGTCCTGGAGCGCCCGCCACGCGGAGCCCGTGGTCAGCGGACCTTGCGGAAGAACGCTCGGACGTCGTCGACCAGCAGGTCGGGGGCCTCCATGGCGGCGAAGTGACCGCCCCGGTCGAACTCCGACCAGTGGATCACGTTGTGCTCGCGCTCGGCGACACGCCGGATCCCGCCGTCGCCGGGGAAGACCGCGACCCCGTGCGGGACCTCCGAGCGCTCGACCGGCACCCCCCACTGTGCCGAGCCCTCCTTGTAGAGCCGGGCGGACGAGGCGGCGGTGCGGGTCAGCCAGTAGACCGTCACGTCGGTGAGCATCTGGTCACGGTCGACCGCGTCCTCGGGCAGGTCGTGCGCGGGGTCGGTCCACTCCTTGAACTTCTCCACGATCCAGGCCAGCTGGGCGGCGGGGGAGTCGTGCAGGCCGAAGGCGACGGTCTGCGGCCGGGTGGCCTGGATGATCGCGTAGCCGGAGCGGTCGTCGTCGGCGTAGAGCCGCATGCGGGCCTGCTCGGCCTCGGTGAGGCCCTCCATCTCGGCCGGGTCGAAGGTCGGGAAGCCGAGCGCGCCGTTGACGTGCACGCCGACCACCTGGTCGGGGGCGACGCGGCCGAGCTCGGGGGAGATGACCGAGCCGCTGTCGCCGCCCTGGGCGCCGTAGCGCTCGTAGCCGAGGCGGCTCATCAGCTCGGCCCACGCGCGGGCGACCCGGCTCAGGTCCCAGCCGGTCTCGCGAGTGGGGCCGGAGAATCCGAAGCCGGGGATGGACGGAGCGACCACGTGGAAGGCGTCGGCGGGGTCGCCGCCGTGGGCACGCGGGTCGGTGAGCGGGCCGATGACCTTCATGAACTCGACGATCGAGCCGGGCCAGCCGTGAGTGAGTACCAGCGGCAGCGCGTCCGGTTCGGGGGACCGTACGTGCAGGAAGTGGATGTTCTGGCCGTCGATCTCGGTGGTGAACTGCGGGTACTCGTTGAGCTCCGCCTCGTGCTTCCGCCAGTCGTATCCGCTGCGCCAGTACTCGGCCAGCCGCCGCACGTACGAGACCGGGATGCCGTACGACCAGCCGACGCCGGGCAGCTCGTCGGGCCAGAGGGTGCGCGCCAGCCGGTCGTGCAGGTCGTCGAGCGCGGACTGCGGGATGTCGATGCGGAACGGGCTGATCCCCGTGGTGAACGTCATGGAGAACACGCTAGGGACGAGTTAGGACAAGTCCGGTCCTAGGAGTGGGGCAAGCTGGAGAACATGTTGGAGACATCGGCCCGGTTGCTCAGACTGCTCTCACTCCTGCAGACCCACCGGGAGTGGTCGGGCGTGGAGCTGGCGGAGCGGCTCGGCGTGACCGCCCGGACCGTCCGCCGTGACGTCGGGCGGCTGCGCGAGCTCGGCTATCCCGTGCACGCCACCGCGGGCACGGCCGGCTACCGGCTCGGCGCAGGCACCGAGCTGCCGCCGCTGCTGTTGGACGACGACGAGGCGGTGGCGGTCGCGGTGGGGCTGCGGACGGCGGCCGGGGGCTCGGTGTCGGGGATCGAGGAGACCTCCGTGCGGGCGCTGGCCAAGCTGGAGCGGGTACTGCCGTCCCGGCTCCGGCATCGCGTGCACGCACTGCGGTCGATGACCGTGCCGATGGGACGGGCGGGTTCGGTGGTGGACCCGGCGTCTCTGACGCTGATCGCCGCCGCCTGCCGCGACCATGAGACCCTGCGGTTCGACTACCGGACACGCGACGGGCAGGAGAGCGTCCGCGCCGCGGAGCCCTACCGGCTGGTCCATTCGGGGCGGCACTGGTACCTGCTGGGCTGGGACACCGGCCGGGCCGACTGGCGCACCTATCGGATCGACCGCCTGAGCCTGCGGACGCCGAACGGACCCCGGTTCGCCCCCCGCGACCTGCCCGACTCCGACGTGGCGGCCTACATGTCCCGGTCGATCTCCAGCGCGCCCTATCGGTACCAGGGTCGCTTCACGATGCACGCTCCGGCCGAGGTCGTCGCCGAGCACATGTCGGCCACCGTGGGGACGATCGAGCCGATCGACGAGTGGTCCTGCACGTTGTCCAGCGGCGCGAACGACCTTGACGAACTCGCCGTATGGGTCGCACTGATGGACATCGACTTCGAGGTGCACGAGCCGCCCGAGCTCGTCGACCGCATCCGCGTCCTCTGCGCCCGCCTCGCCTCCGCCACCGCCACCTGACCGACTCCGCGTGTCGGCCTCACGGCTGCGGCTCCCGCCGGCGGCCTGCACGCGTGCGACCGTGACTCACAAAATCGTTGGACAACCCGTACACCCATGACGATCGTTGACGGCATGCGCCAAGAGGAGATCTGGGACGTCGAGACCGCCCAGCGCTATGACACGCCGGGCACCGGCATGTTCGCGCCCGAGGTCCTGGAGCCGACCGTGGACCGCCTCGCCGAGCTCGCGGGCGATGGACGGGCGCTCGAGTTCGCCATCGGAACCGGCCGTGTGGCCGTGCCGCTCGCCGAGCGGGGGGTGCCCGTCACCGGCATCGAGCTGTCGCCTCCGATGATCGACCAGCTGCGGACGAAGGCGGACGAGGCGACGATTCCGGTGATCGTCGGCGACATGGCGACCGCTGCCGCGCCGGGGACGTATACGCTCGTCTACCTTGTCTTCAACACGATCTCCAACCTGCTCACCCAGGCCGAGCAGGTCGCGTGCTTCCGTAACGCCGCGCGTCACCTCGCGCCCGGTGGCCGGTTCGTGATCGAGCTCTGGGTGCCTGAGCTGCGCAAACTTCCACCGGGTCAGCAGGCCACGGTCTTCCATTGCGAGCCCGGCTACATCGGCCTGGACACCTACGACCTTCTGCGCCAGCACGTCGTCTCGCACCACTTCAGGTTCGATGAGAGCAGGGAGGCTCGGCTGTTCCGCAGCCCGCACCGCTACATCTGGCCGGCCGAGCTCGACCTCATGGCTCAGTTGGCCGGGTTCGCGTTGGAGTCCAGGCATGCCGACTGGGCCGGTGCCGACTTCACCGCCGAGTCGCGTTCCCACGTGTCCGTCTACCGCATCCCGCCGGGCCGCTAGCCCCGCCCGCGGACCGGACACCTGCGAAGATCCGCGGCATCTCAGCAGCATCAGCACGGCGGCGGCGACGGGCTCGGCCGGGCTGCACGGACGATGCTCCGGCCGTCCTGCGGAAGCGAAACCGCGTCACGGGCGACGGCGGCGACGGGCTCGCCGGGCGCTGTTCCGGCCGTCTCGCGGAAGCCGACCGCGTCACGGGAGGACGACGATCCTGCCGCGGGGGAGGTGGGGGTCGGTGCCCTCCTGGAGCCGGTGGGATCGGGCGGCCTCGGTGAGCGGCAGCCGCGTCCCGATCCTGGAGACCAGGGTGCCGCGAGCCAGAAGGTGGTTGATCGCCGTGGCCGCCGCGGCGAGTTCGGGAACGGTGGCGTTGCTGATCACGAAGCCGCGCAGGCTGGCGTCGCGCGTGTAGAGCTGCCCGACCGGTAGCACGGGGGCGGCGGCGAGACCGGCCATGATGATCATCCGGCCGCCGAGGGCGAGCAGGGGGACGGTCTGCTCCAGGTGGTGCCGGCCGGAGTTGTCCCAGAACACGTTCACCCCGTCAGGGGCGAGTTTGGCGATCTCGGCGTACATGTCCGGGTCGCTGTAGTCGACGACCTCGTCGGCGCCGCACCGTCGGCACCAGTCGACGTCGTCCTCGCGCGCTGTCGCGATGACCCGCGCGCCCGCCGCCGCGGCGAGTTGGACGGTGGCCGTGCCGACCCCGCCGCCCGCGCCGGTCACGACGACCGTCTCCCCGACCTGCAGGCCGGCCTGCTTGAACAGGCCGAGGTGTGCGGTGGCAGCGGTGTGCAGGGAGGCGACCGCGTTCTCCGGGTTCACGCCGCCGGGCAGGTGGTACAGCCGGTCGGCGGGCACGGCGGCGTACTCGGAGAAGGATCCCTGACGGCCGTCGAGCCCCAGGCTGTTGCTCCACACCAGGTCGCCGGGGGCGAACCCCGGCGCCTCCGTGACCACGCTCCCCACCAGGTCGCGGCCGATGACGAACGGGTAGGGCAGGCGGGTGCGGTAGGCGCCGGAGCGGACGAAGGTGTCGACGTGGTTGACGGCGAGTGCCAGCACCTTCACCAGGACCTCCGACGAGCCGGGCTCGGGCACCGGTAGCCGGCCGACCCGTATCTCGTCCGCAGGACCGGGCCGCGTGATGTACGCCGCGGTCATGGTCTCCTGGTCGCTCATCGTTCCTCGTCCAGATCGCCGAGGTAGATACGCGCCCACGCCTGCCTGAGGTCGTCCTCCGCGGCGTCGCCGAAGGTGTAGGCGGGGGACAGGATCGGCAGCACCCGCTCCACGCGCACCAGGATCACGCGATGGGCGGGGTAGCCGGGACCGTTCAGGTCGAGCAGCCATTGGTGCAGCCACTCGTAGACGGGATCGCCCGGCTCGCGGAACTCCGCCGTGCCCTTGAACCGGTAGCCCCGTCTGCGGAAGAAGTCGATCGAGTTGATCTCGATACGCGGGTCGCGTTCGAGGTTGGCGACCGTGTTCGGGGACGCGATGTCCATGAAGGCGATGTGCTCGTCGTCGTATACCCGCATCGACCCCTTGGGCGAGAGGTTGGGCGAGCCGTCGGGGCACACGGTGGCCACGAAGGACAGCCGGGCGCTGTCCACGATCAGGCGCATGTCGTCGTCGATCGTCTTCATCGTCTCTCCTTCGGCAGGGCTGAGCTTCAGCCTTGAGGGAGGAGATCAAGGTCTCGTGCTGACGCGTGCGCGCGGACCCGCGGCGCCGTGCCGTACGCGATCTCGCGGCATCGCGGGCGCGAGCCGGGCCGCGGCCCCGATCTCGCCGTCACACGCCTGCCGACCAGCGTACATGGGGAGACCACGTACACCGGAAAGGGGTGGTGGCCCATCCCCGCCCACGAGGCGCGGGCGTGACGGACCGAGGCGCTCGCCCGGCGATCAAGCAAAATGGCTGTTTATCGTCAGGTTGACGATAAAAATCCGCCCATACTAGCCTGATCTCCGTGGCACACCTGCGCATCGCCCTGGCACAGACCAACCCCGTCGTCGGCGACCTGGCGGCCAACTCCGCCAAGCTGCTGGACTGGACGCGCCAGGCCGCCGCCGGCGGCGCGCACCTGGTCCTGTTCACCGAGATGTTCCTGACCGGCTATCCCGTGGAGGATTTGGTCCTCCGCTCATCCTTCGTCGACGCCTCGATCGCCGCGCTGGAGCAGGCGGCGGCCCGGCTGGCCGAGGAGGGGCTCGGCGAGCTGCCCGTGCTCGTCGGCTTCATGGACCGGGCCGACCTCGCGCCGCGTGTCGGCCGGCCCAAGGGCGCACCGCTGGACGGCGCCGCCCTGCTCCACCAGGGCAGGATCGTCACCCGTACGGCCAAGCACCACCTGCAGAACTACGGGGTCTTCGACGAGTACCGCTACTTCGTCCGCGGCGACCGGCTGCCCGTCTTCAGGCTGCACGGCGTCGACGTGGCCGTCGCGGTCTGCGAGGACCTGTGGCAGGAGGGCGGGCCCGTGGCGGTGGTCGGCCAGGCGGGCGCCGGGCTGCTGGTCGCGCCGAACGCCTCGCCGTACGAGCGGGGGAAGGACGACGTCCGGCTGGAGCTCCTGGCCCGGCGGGCGCGGGAAGCGGGCTGCGCGCTGGCCTACGTCAACCAGGTGGGCGGGCAGGACGAGCTGGTCTTCGACGGCGACTCGATCGTGGTCGGGGCCGACGGCGAGCTCGTCGCGCGGGCGGGGCAGTTCCGCGAGGAACTGCTGCTGGTGGACCTGGACCTGCCGGTGGCCGACCGGGAGCCGGGCAGGACGGCCTACGACGCGGGCGACGGGACGACGATCACCGTGGACCGGTTCGTGCTCTCCAGCGAGCCCGTGACGATCGACTCGCCCGTCGCGCCCTCGGTCGCGCCGCGGCTGGACGACATGGCCGAGGTCTATGCGGCGCTGGTGCTGGGCGTGCGGGACTACGTGGCCAAGAACGGCTTCACGTCGGTCATCCTGGCCCTGTCGGGAGGCATCGACTCGGCCCTGACCGCCACCATCGCCTCCGACGCCATCGGCCCCGACCGGGTCCACGTCGTGATGATGCCCTCGCGCTACTCCTCCGAGCACTCCGTCGCCGACGCCGAGGAGCTGGTGCGCCGCCAGGGCGTCAACGCGCGCCTGGTGCCGATCGACGGCGTCGTCACCGGCTTCGAGAAGGAGATCGAGCTCACCGGCCCGGCGGCCGAGAACCTCCAGGCCCGGGTGCGCGGCATGGTGCTGATGGGTCTGTCCAACGAGCACGGGCACCTGGTGCTCACCACAGGGAACAAGAGCGAGCTGGCCACCGGCTACTCCACCCTCTACGGCGACTCGGCGGGCGGCTTCGCGCCGATCAAGGACGTGCCCAAGACCATGGTCTGGGAGCTGTCGCGCTGGCGTAACGCCCACACCGACGGCTGGTTCCGCATGGACGTCGCCCGGCCCATCCCGGAGAACTCCATCACCAAGGAGCCCAGCGCCGAGCTCAGCCCCGACCAGTACGACACCGACTCGCTGCCGCCGTACGAGGTGCTGGACCGGCTGCTGGACGACTACGTCGAGAAGGACCTGGGCTCGGCCGAGCTGATCGCCGCCGGTCACGACCCCGACCTGGTGGCGCGCGTCATCAGGCTGGTGGACCTGGCCGAGTACAAGCGGCGCCAGCACCCGCCCGGCCCCAAGATCACCCCGAGGAACTTCGGCAGGGACCGCCGCCTGCCCGTCACCAACCGCTGGCGCGAGACACCTGGCTAGGCGCGCCAGAGCGCGGCGAGCCGCCGGGTGGCCAGCCATGACGGTACGGCGCGCAGCGACGCGTCGCGGAGCCACGCGGCGACGCCGGTCTGTGAGGTCAGCCGCGACTGCCGGGACGCCGCCCGCATCATGCGGTTGGCGCTGGGCCGCCGCTCGGCGTCGTAGCGCAGGAGCCGCTGGGCGACGTCCGCCGGCTCGGCGCCGGCCAGGTGGCGGGTCAGCGCGGCCGCGTCTTCGAAGGCCTGGCCGGCGCCCTGGCCGAGGTCGGGCGGCATGGCGTGCGCGGCGTCGCCGAGGAGCGCGATCCTGCCGGCCGTGAACGAGGGCAGGGGTTCGGCCAGACCGGTGATCGGGTCGACGAAGATGTCGGCGGGCGGGGTGGCTTCGATCAGTTCCGTGACGAGAGGGTGCCAGTCGGCCATCAGGGACAGCATCTGCCGGCGAGCCTCGTCCGCGCCGGGCGGCGTGCCGTGCAGGACGGAGTCGGTGAACCAGTACAGGCGGTTCTCGCCGACGGGGAACAGGCCGAACATCGCCCCGCTGCGGCGGTCGACCAGCTGGCTGGCGAGCAGGTCCGTCACCAGGCCGGCAGGCCTGGGCAGCATGCCGCGCAGGTCCATCCGGCCTGTCCGCCGCAGCCCTGGATGGCAGGGGAAGAGCTGTCCGCGCAGCCTGCTGCCGATGCCGTCGGCCGCGATCACGGCGTCCGCTCTCGCGACGGGGCCGCCGCCGCTGATCACGGTGACCCCGGTGGAGTCGGGCTCCAGGCGCTGGACGGGGGTCGCGGTTCGCACCAGGTCGGCGGGCAGCGGGGCGCGTAGCACCCGGTGCAGCTCCGCCCGGTCGATGATGGCGGGCGTCCCGACCTCCTGCCGCGCCTGGACCGCATCGGTGACCAGCAGCGGCCGTCCGCGCCAGTCCCGCAGCCCCGCGCGGACGGCACGCATAACATGCCCGCGAACGTCCTCGGCCAGGCCCAGCGCGTCCAGCGCGCGGAGCCCGTTGGGCATGACCACGATCCCGGTGCCCGCCTCCCTGAGCTCGGCGCCCCGTTCGAAGAGCGTCACCTCGTGCCCCAGGCGGTGCAGGCCCACCGCGATCCGGCTGCTGGCGTCGTCGGGCGTGCATGGGCTGACCCACCGCGCGGTGGAGAAGGAGGCGGACCTTCCGCCGGGAACGGCCTCGAACTACTTCCGCAGCAGGGAAGCGCTGCTGGTGGCCGCAGCGGAGCGCATCGCCGAGCTGCATCACGCCGACACCGACCGGGCCACCGAGCGGCCCGCCACGCTGGTCGACCTGCTGACGGAATCGCTGCTCACCGCGGCGACCACGCTGCGTGACCGCTATCTGGCGATCTTCGAGCTGCAGCTGGAGGCGGCGCGCAGGCCGGCGCTGGCCGCGGCGCTCGCGGGCCTGCGGGACACGGCGTCGCAGCTGACGGCCGGGCACCACGACAAGCTCGGCCTCGCCATCCCGCGAGAGAAGATCCCCGCGCTGATCGCGCTCTACGGGGGTGCGCTGTTCACCCTGGTCACCGCGCCGCCAGGAAGCGTCAGCAGGGACGTCGTCCAGGGCGTGGTCCAGGTCATGGTGTACGGCAGCGCCGGGGTGCCGTTGCCGCCGGCCGTCCCCAGGGGTTGACCTGCGGTATCGAGCATTCATAGAGAAATCGATATCGGACGCTTCCCGATATCGCTATTAGACATCATCTGATCACGTCTGCTTGGCTCCTTGTCTCTGACAGACGGCAGCAAGGAACCTGACATGCGACACCTCCGCCCCCTCTCGAGGGCCTTGGCGATCTCTCTCCTGTTCGGTGGCGCTCTCGGCGGGAGTACGGCCTCGGCCGCGACAGCCGTCGCGGCGCCGGCAGCGGCTCCCGGAGTGGCCCAGGTCAAGGTTCCCGGAGAGGCCCAGGTCAAGAAGGACCTGCGCGAGTTGGAGGCGTCCTTCAAGGGCCGCATCGGCGCGTATGCCATGGACACGGCCACCGGAAAGACGGTGACGTACCGGGCGGGCGAGCGCTTCCCCCTGCTGTCCACCTTCAAGGCGCCTCTCTGCGCGGCCGTCCTGCACAAGGCGCGCACCTCCGAGCCCGGCCTGATGAGCAAGCTCGTCACGTGGACGGCCGCCGACATGACGCCCAACTCTCCGGTCACCGAGAAGCACGTCAAGGACGGCCTGACCGTCGCCAAGTTGTGCGAGGCGGCCGTCACCCAGAGCGACGGCACCGCGTCCAACCTGCTGCTCAAGCAGATCGGCGGACCCGCGGGCCTGACGAGGTACTTCCGTACGTTGAAGGACCCGATCTCCCGGATGGACCGCTGGCACCCCGAACTCAACGACTGGACCCGCAAGGAGAAGCGCGACACCACCACGCCCGCCGCCATCGGCCGCGACCTGCAGGTACTCGCGACGGGGAACGCGCTGGACGCCAAGGACAGGGAGCAGCTGAACGCCTGGCTGCTCGCGAACAAGACCGGCGCCGAGCGCATCCGGGCGGGCCTGCCCAAGACCTGGACGATCGGTGACAGGACCGGCACCAACTCCGACGGGTTCGGCGGCGGGAACGACATCGCTGTCATCTGGCCAGGGAAGGGCGCCGCTCCGATCATCATGGCGATCTACACCACCCGCACTCCAGGCCTCGCCACGGACAACGCGGCCATCGCGAAGACCGCCACCATCCTGGCTCGCGGGCTCGGCAAGCTCTGACGTCCGGCTCGCGGAGTACGTCCAATTCGCGGAGTACGTCCAGCCGCCGCGGACCGCGAGACGCCCGACCGAGCTGCCGCGCGCTCTGGCGGCCCGCGCGCCACTTGTGGGCGAAGAATGTAGCGTCCAACCATGGTGCGCCGTACGGCGGCGGCTGAGAGGCTTGCGGCATGTGCGCGGACATCGTCGGCCGCCAGGCAGAGCTCCAGGCGGCTGCGAGTTTCCTTGATTCGCTGGAGGCGCGGCCCGCAGCGTTGCTGCTGGAGGGCGAAGCGGGCATCGGGAAGACGACGCTCTGGCTGGCGACCGCGGAGCAGGCACGTCGGCGGGGCTTCTGTGTCCTGGCCGCCGCGCCGGCGGCCGCCGAGGCGCAGCTGTCGTACACGTCGTTGGCCGACCTGCTCTCGGGCGTCGAAGGCTCGGTATTCGAGGCCTTGCCGGAGCCGCAGCGTCGTGCGATCGATGTCGTCCTGCTGCGGGGCGGAACCGGCGGGGCGCCCACCGATCGTCGCGCGACCGGCGCGGCGTTGCTCTCTGTCGTCGAGCGGCTGGCGGTCGAGGTCCCGGTACTGCTGGCGATCGACGACCTGCAATGGGTGGACCGCTCCAGCGCCGGCGCCATCGAGTTCGCTGTCAGGCGGCTGAGCTCGCGGGTCGGTGTGCTCACGACGCTACGGACAGAGGAGCGTGGTGATCCCGGGCCATCACTTCGGCTGCTGGATCCTCATGCCACTCACCGTTTACGGGTGGGGCCGTTGAGCCTTGGCGCCCTGCACGGGGTGCTCCGCGAACGGACCGGTCGCTCGTTTCCCCGGCCGATGATGGTCCGTATCCAGCAGGTGTCCGGCGGCAATCCGTTCTACGCGGTGGAGCTGGCCCGGGACATCGGGCTCGGCGGCGCGGCCGACGTGACATCACCGTTGCCGAGCACGCTGGCTCAGCTTGTGCAGGCGCGGATCAAGGGCTCCGCGAACGTGCAGCAGGTGCTGCTCGCGGCTGCGGCGCTTGCCGAGCCAACGGTCGAGCTCGTTCAACTCGCCGTGCGTTCCGATCCCGCCGAGGTCGACCGTCTGCTCGGCGAAGCAGAAGGCGCCGGCCTCATCCGGATCGACGGCCACCGGGTCCGGTTCACGCATCCGCTGCTCCGCACGGGCGTCTACGCGGTCGCGCCACCGTCAGGCAGGCGCGCCATGCATCGCCGGCTAGCCATGATCGTGGCAGATCCGGAGGAACGCGCCCGCCACCTGGCGCTCGCCGCCGTACGTGCCGACGCGGATACCGTGGCGGCGCTCGACAGGGCGGCTGTTCGAGCGCGCTCCCGGGGCGCGCCCGCAGCCGCCGCGGAACTCCTCGACCTGGCGGTCGGGCTCGGCGCTGACGCGCCTGAGCGCCGCATTCGCTCGGCTCAGCACCACTTCGACGCCGGTGACCCGATGAGGGCTCGCGCGATGCTGGAGAAGGTGGTCGATGCGCTCGGTCCTGGACAGACCCGCGCCGAGGCGCTCCTCCTGCTGGCGACGGTGCGTCTTCATGACGACAGCTACCGAGAGGCGGCAGGCTACCTGGAGCAGGCGCTTGTCGAAGCGGACGGGAACCCGCGGCTCCGGGCGCCGATCCTGATCGAGTTACTCTTCGTGCTGGTCAACCTCGGCCGCATCCCCGACGCCCTGCGCATCGTCGACGACACCGTGGCCGACGCCGAGCGGCTGGAGGATTCCGACCTGTTGGCCAAGGCCCTCGCGTCCTCCGTCATGATCCGTTTCCTGAGCGGTCATGGACTGGACGAGCCCACGCTACAGCGCGCCCTTGCCCTGGAGAATCCCGACATTCCGGGCCCGGTGATGCTGCGTCCGACCTTGATCAGCAGCCTGCTGCTCGCCTGGACGGGACGGCTGGACGAGGCCAGGGACGGCCTGCTCGCCTTGCGGCGGCGTTGCCTCGAGCGGGGTGAGGAGAGTGACTTGATGTTCACGGCCTTTCACACCGTGATCGTCGAGTGCTGGCGCGGCGACCTCGCCGATGCGCGTTCGATCGCCGAGGACACTCTGGAACGGGCGTGGCAGCTGGGCACCGACTTCCCCCTCGCGATCGCGCTGTCGGCCCAGGCGAACGTCGCCGCGTATGCCGGTCAGCCCGATCAGGCGCGCCAGGCCGCCCTTCAGGCGCTGGCGATCTTCGAGCGGGGCAGCTGCCTGGCGGTGACCGTCTGGCCGATGGTGACCCTGGGGTTTCTGGACGTGTCGTTGGCCGACCATGCGGCCGCGGCCGCGACGTTGGGTCCGTTGGCCGAGGCCGCGACGGTCATGGGGTACGGAGAACCGACGGCCGCACCGTTCGCCCCCGACACCGTGGAGGCGTTCGTCGGGGTGGGGCGGCTGGAAGAGGCAGCCGCGCTGGTGGATCGGCTGGAGGCCAACGGCCGCAGGCTGGATCGCGCCTGGGCGCTGGCGCTCGGCGCACGCTGTCGAAGCCTTCTGCTGGCCGCACAGGGAGACCTGGACGCCGCGCTCGCAGCCGCCGAACTGGCCCTGGCCGAACATGAGCGGCTGCCGATGCCGTTCGAACTGGCCCGCACACAGCTGGTGCTGGGGCAGATCCAGCGCAGGCGGCGTCAGAAGCGTGCCGCCGCCGAAGCCTTGCGGGCCGCTGTCCGGGTCTTCGACGAACTCGGCACCTCCCTGTGGGCCGCACGCGCCAGGGCCGAACTCGAGCGGGTCACCACGAGTCCGTCAGGCGGCGCGGAGCTCACTCCGTCGGAACGAAGGGTGGCCGAGTTGGCGGCGAGCGGAATGACGAACCGCCAGGTCGCCACGGCCATGTTCATCAGCCCGAAGACGGTCGAGGCCAACCTCGCCCGCGTCTATCACAAGCTGGGCATCGGCTCGCGCGCCGAGCTCGGGCAGCGCATGGCCGAGCTGAACACATAGGGAAACACCTGATTTCCCCGGCGAAGGCGCGAACTACGTTCAGCCCATGCCGCATCGAGCACCGCCGAGCCTGACGCGCTACCTCGTGGAGTGGTACCGCCCGGGTCTGACCGACGAACTGCTGAAGGAAACCGCGCACAGGATCGGCAGCTGCGCGGGAGAGCTGTCGGCCGAGGGACGTACGGTCGATCTTCTCCTGACGCTCTTCGTGCCCGAGGACGAGGTCGCCTTCTGCTTGTTCGCGGCCGGCTCACCGGCCTCAGTCGCACAGGTATGCCGGCAGGCGGAGATTCCGGTCCACCGCCTCGTCGAGGCGATCGAGAGCGCGACGACCGGGAGATGCGCCGAGGGCGGCGACGTGGTGGATCCGCTCAACGAGCCCCATCCGAAGGGGAGAACAACATGAGAACCGCTTACAAGATCTTGGCCATCGTCGTCGCGGCCCAGGTCGTCATCCAGTCGATGGCGATGGTCTTCGCCGTCGCAGGGCAAGGCAAATGGGTCATGGAGGGCGGCGTGCTCGACGCGGCGGTCATAGAAAGCCGCGCGTTCGTCTTCCCCGAAGTTCTCGGCTACGCGATCCACGGCATGGTCGGGACGATGATCATCCCGCTGACCGCGTTGATTCTGCTGATCTGCTCCTTCTTCACGAAGATCCCTGGAGCGGTGAAGTGGGCGGCCCTGGTCCTGCTGCTCGTCGTGGCGCAGGTCGCCCTGGGCGTCCTCGGCCACGACATCCCTGTCCTGGGCGCCTTGCACGGCCTCAACGCCCTGCTGCTGTTCAGCGCGGCGATCCACGCCGCGCGCCTGGCTCGCAACGCGGGCGCGAGCCAGGCGGTGGATCCAGAGGCGCGTCTCGCGCCGCGGACCTGACGGGCACACCCAGGTGCGTCGGAACCGCCGGGGCAGCCGCGTCAGCATTGCGTGCGGCGCGACCGTCGTCGTCCTCGGGCCGCTGATCTGGCTCTGGCAGGCCAGCCTGCTTCCGGGGACGTACTCCGCGATGGACATGGGGTACGCGGACTACGGCGGCGGCCCGGCCGTCAGCGCGATGACGCATGGCGGGCACGGTCAGCACGCGACGGCTCAGCGCGGCGTCAACGCGCTGACCGCCGACCCGCGACGCACGGCCGACGTCGCCGTCACGCTGACTGCCCGTAAGGAAGCGTTCCGGTTGGCCTCAGGCCGAGTCGTCGACGGGTACACCCTGAACGGCCGGTCGCCCGGCCCGGACATCCGCGCCACCGCGGGACAGCTGGTGCAGGTACGGCTGGTCAACGAGTCGGTGCCTGAGGGCGTCACGCTGCACTGGCACGGCGTCGATGTGCCCAACGCCGAGGACGGGGTCGCGGGTGTCACCCAGGACGCGGTCGGTGTCGGCGAGGAGCACACCTACCGGTTCGTCGCGGACCAGGCCGGCACCTTCTGGTACCACTCCCACCAGGTGTCCCACGAGCAGGTCCGCGGCGGCCTGCTCGGTGCCGTGGTGGTGACCCCCGCGGAGCAGGCTGCCGAGGTCGTCGACATGGCGGCCCTGGTGCACCTGTACGGCGGAGCCCGCACCGTCAACGGCCGCGAGGACGACGTACAGGTCGAGGTTCCGCCCGGGAAACGGGCGCGTGTGCGGGTCATCAACACCGACAACGCCCCGATGTCCGCATGGGTCGCCGGTGCACCGTTCCGGCTCGTCGCCGTCGACGGCACGGATCTGAACGGGCCCACCCCGGTCCACGACACAGGGGTGCTGGTCACGGCAGGCGGCCGTGCCGACATCGAGGTGATCATGCCGGAGGACGATTCGCCGGTTCGGGTCCATCTCGGCGGTCCGTCGGCCGTCGTGCTCGGTTCGACGTCGTACGACGCACCCCCGGTCCGGCGGCCCACCACGACGCTGGACCTGCTCTCGTACGGCACGAAGGCGCCTCTGGGATTCGCCCAGGACAGGCCCGATCGACGATTCGAGTACGCCATCGGGCGCCGGCCGGGGTTTCTCGACGGGCACCCAGGGCTGTGGTGGACCGTCAACGGCCACCTCTTCCCCGACGTGCCGATGTTCGTCGTCTCCGAGGGCGACGTGGTACGGATGCGCATCTCGAATCACAGCGGAGAGGTGCATCCGATGCACCTTCACGGCCACCACGCGGTGGTACTCGGCCGCAACGGGGTGAGCAGCGTCGGGAGTCCCTGGTGGGTGGACTCGCTCGACGTCGGCGACGGTGAGTCGTACGACATCGCCTTCGTCGCGGACAATCCCGGCATCTGGCTGGACCACTGCCACAACCTGCCGCATGCGTCCGAAGGGCTCATCGCCCACCTGATGTACGAGGGAGTGACCACGCCGTTCGTCCTGGGCGGGACGGCGGGAAACGAGCCGGAGTGACTCGCCCGCGTCGACCGCGATCCGGGCATCCGCTGCCGTGCCGAACTCGGCCGGCGGCCGGCCGAGGTGAGCACATAGGGAAACACCCGATTTCCCGGGAGGGTCGTCGATCTAGCGTCAGGCCGTACGGAACGGACTGTGCACGTGGCGTTCAGATGGTGGCTCGGGTCACGCGCGGCCACCGGCACCGCGACTGAGGGGTGGAGTTGATGAACGACATCATGGCGAGGAAGACGGGTGCCTGGGCACTCCTTCTCGCTGGGTTCACCGGCGCGGCCTCGGGGGTGTTCCTCGCCTTCGTACCGCCTGCCGTGGCCGACGACCGGTTCAGTTTCCCGCTCAGCGCAAGCGGGTTCACCGCGATCCAGTCGTTCTTCTTCCTCCACCACCTGGCCATCGCCTGGGGCCTGATGGTGGTGTGGCGATCCGGGTTCGCCGGCCGCGGCGTACCGGCCCTGATCGGGGGGATCGGCAGCGTGGTGTCGATGGTGCTGCTGGCCGTACAGGAACTGGTCGCCATCTCGGTCGCGCACGCCGCCTACCCTTCGCCGGCCACGGACATCGTGGACAGCATCTACGGAGTGCTGTCCCTGCTCAACGGTGCCGCTCTCATCGTGCTCGGCATCGCCGTGGTCAGGGCGCGGCAGTGGGTCGGCTGGCGACGCTACATCCCGTTGATCCTGGGCGTCTATGTGATCGTCCCTCTCACACCGGCGATCTTCGGGCCGTTCGTCGTGGCCCGGCTGACGATCGGGGTGTGGATGCTGATCTTCGCCGCTCTCGGATTCGCCCTCGCGCGCACCGACGCCATCCCGGCGAACGCCCGTATGGAACGGCTGTGACCGGCCCGGCGTCCGGGACGGCCGATAGCCGTCCACGCTCCGGGCTCGTCCTGGTCACCGCCGGCACCATCTGCGGCATCGCCTGGGCGGCCGGCTTCCGCTCCTACATGTCCGAGCTCGCCGGAACCTCCTCCCAGATCGACTGGGCCGGTACGTTCGCTGCCATCCTCCTCCCCGGCGCCGTCACCGGCGGGCTGCTCGGCTGGGCCGAACACCTGCGGCGGACCGGGGGCCGGTCCCGGTGGAGGTGGCTCGCCCTTGCCCCGCTCGCCCTCGCCATCGTGCCGATGCTCATGCCGGGCGCCCTGGTCCAGTTCCTCACGCGGGGTCTGGGTGGTGGGGCGGTCGCCGTGGCCGCCATCGCGCTCGGCGGCGGATATGCGGTGTCCGGTCGCGGGCCACGCTGGGCCCGGCTCGTCACCGGCGTCGCCGGCGCGGCCCTCCTCGCGGCCCTGACGCTGGCCACGCCCATGATCGGCGGCGTGCGGCTCGCACTCAGCGAACCGCGAGGCGCGTGGGTCGCAGTGCTCGTCGCCTCGTTCGTCGTCGTGCTGGGGCTCGCCAGCGCGATTCCCCACCTTCCGGTGGTCGGGCCGTCGACGGACGACCGTACGCCGCGTGCCTGAGGACAACGAGCTCAGGGCGCCTTCCCGGTCAGTCGCGGGCGGCGCCCTCTTGGGCGGTGGACAACCGTTCGGCCAGGATCCGGGCGCGGGCGAGCTGGACCTTGCGTGCCTGGCCAGCGGCGAACCCGGCCAGCACCCACGGGGCCGTCAGGTCGAGCCGGTCGCTCACCCGTGTGCCGGTGCCGTCTGGCTCGAGGTCGAAGCGGTAGGCCATGTGAACGCGTCCCGGGCTCCGCACCTCGCCGTAGACGGACAGGCCGTCGGTGTGGAGGGCCACGTCGATCGGGTTGTCGTGCGTGAAGATCCAGAGGAACCGGAAGCGCTCGACGGCCGTGTACCGGATCACGCCGGGCTCCGCGCGGTCCACATCGCTGACGGCGACCACGAGAGGGGACAGTCCGATGTAGCTCTCCGGAGTCGTGAGGTGCTCGAACACCTTCTCCGGAGCGGCGTCCACGTGGAATGCGTGGGTCAGCACGCTGTTCGACACCCGGCCTCCCGTACTTGCGCGTTCTGTCGCGGAATTGTCGCAAGATTCCTTGGGGCTGGGAAGCGGGTGCGGTGCGGGCCTGGTTGAGGCCGGGTCTCGCCAGCTGGAATGATCACAGCGGTCCCTGTCACCCTTTCAGCACCGCAGGAGCACTCGTGTTAAAGCGTCGTGGTTTGACCCTGTCCGCAGCCCTTACCGCGCTCCTGGTGTGCGTCGCCGTTCCCGGCACGGCAGCGGGAACGGCGACGGATGATCCGACCGACCCGGGGCCGGTCTACAAGACGGTGACGGACAAGAACGGGCTCCTGTCATTGCAGACCAACGGGCGTCCGGACGGGCGGGACATGGTCTTCCGGATCTCGGGATCCGTCTACGCCAACATCGAGGGCAACGCTCACGACCCGCAGCTGCGCCACGGCCAGAAGCTGTTCAACCTCGAGGGCTACAACATCAGGCGGCTGTACCGGGTACCCGGTACCACGCAGCTCTACCAGCTCTCCCGCGAGATCGTCTTCTACACCGACCCCGCCGACCCCACGAAGATCCTGCGGGAATGGAAGAACCCGATCGATCTCAAGACCTACCCCGTCGTCCCCATCAACAACGACGCGGTGAACTTCGGCCCGTTCAACGTCACCCCCTCCTACGTCGGCCCGCCCATGCGGAAGATGCACGACGAGACCGTGTGGACCAGCGACATCCCGGTTCGCACGGACTTCAAGACCTCGTTGGGCGAGCAGTTCGGCCTGGTGAACGGCGTCTACGCGGCCCAGGAGATGTTCGACTTCTACGTCGACGACCGCGAGGTGGCGGTCCGCACGATCGCGGGCACCGTCCCCAAGGGCGCGATGAAGACCAAGATCAGCTGGTCCAGGACGAGCCCGTGGGCGCCGTTCATGTGCCTGCCGGAGACCGACGTCCGCGGGCAGCTCACCTACCACGCCCGCAGCTGGTCGCTGCCGTCCTACCTGGACATCGAGCCGTGGCTGCGGGCGGAGATCGACGCCGCCCACCCGCTCTACAAGGCCGCCCCCACCGAGCCCGGCCCGAGCGAGAACTCCTGGACCTCCTTCTACAACAAGCAGCTGGGCAAGGGCGCCACCACGTGGACCGGCTGGTGCGCCGCCAATGGAAAGGCATGATGACCGCAGGTGACGATCACGCCTGCCGGATCGCGGGGATCGACCCGTGAACGGCAGGCGTTCGCGGCGCACCGCCGCCGCATCGCCGGCATGCTTCACGTCTGCGCCGTGAGGAGGGCATCGGCGAGCTCGGTGCGGGCGTAGAGCACCGAGCGGCCCGCCCGGTGGGTGCTGGTCAGGCCGGCGGCTCGCAGCGCGGTCAGGTGTTGGGACACGCCCGCCGCCGAAAGGCCCGACCTGTGGGCGAGTTCGGTGGTCGAGGCTGGGGAGTCCAGCTCGGCCAGGATCAGCGCCCTGGATCGGCCGATCACGGCGGCGAGGGCGTCCATGTGCGCATGTGTCCGGCGCTCCCACAACGTGCCGATCCCGCGCGCCGGGTAGGCCAGCTGGGGTGGTTCCGACGCGGCGGTCCGGGTCAGCACCCGCGGCCAGGCGAAGACCGACGGCACCAGGAGCAGCCCGGCTCCTGTCTCGATCCTGGTGATGGCGCAGTGCCGCTGCGCCAGGTGGAGGCTGCCGTCGACCCACCGCACCGTGTGGTGCAGCTCGTCGAGCGCCTGGGCCGTACTGTGCTCGGCCACCTGGCGCCCCCGGTAGAAGACGTCCGACTCGAGCACCGAGCGGATCCTGCCCCAGTAAGGCGCTATCGCGAGCCGCCAGTAGACATCGATCTCCGCGACGATTCGCGGCAGGTAGGTCTCAGGTGTCCGGTGAAGGCTCCGCAGCCGGGAGGACAACCGGCCTTCGCGCTCGGCGGCCAGCACGTCGAGGTCCCGCCGTACCTGATCAGGAGCGGTGGCCTCGATGGCGGCCAGCTCGCCGGCGAGGCCGGGGGACGCGGACGTCGGCGCCGGGTTGAGGAAGTCGGGGAGGTGGCCGGCGGGCGGAATCATGTCGGCCAGCCAACCGCGATCGAGACCCGCGGCCGCGAGCCTCGGACGCACCTGGTCGGCCCAGCCGAGGTGCAGGTCCGGTACCGCGGCGGCGGCCAGCGCTCTGAAGCTGGTGACGACCTCCCACATGGGCGAGACGGCGAACCGGGTCTCGGCCAGATCGTTCACCGAAAAGGTCAGCCGCGCCTTCATGTCGCCTCCACTGCTTCCACATTCGGTCTGAGCTTAATCAGTGGACGCCCGCTCCCCGGCCCAGCAGCATCCCTGGAGCAGGCGCCCGCGACGCGAGTGCCGAGAATCGGAACGACGCGAAGGCGGTCATGCACATGTCTGTTGACACCACCTCCTCCACCGCTGCCGCTCGGCTGTTCCGCGGCCTGAGCACCGAGTCCGTGCTGGTGCTGCCCAACGCCTGGGACGCCGCCAGCGCCGCTGTGATCGCCGCGGCTGGCGCCCCGGCGATCGCCACGACCAGCGGCGGCGTGTCATGGTCACTGGGCCGCGGGGACGGGCAACGGCTCGGCCGGGACGAGATGGTGGAGGCCGCGCGGCGCATCGTGAACTCCGTCGACGTGCCGGTGACGGTCGACGTGGAGGGAGGCTACGGGCCGGCCCCCGCGGACGTCGCCGCGACCGTGCGGGCGGTGATCGAGGCCGGTGCGGTGGGCGTCAACCTGGAGGACTCCACGGCCGTCGGCGGTCCCCTGTACGACATCGCCGAACAGGGCGCCAGGCTGCGCGCCGCCAGGGACGCCGCGGCCGCCGCGGACCTGCAGGAACTGTTCGTCAACGCGCGCACCGACGTCTTCCTGTTCGGAATCGGCGCGCCCGACGGCCGGCTGGACGAGGTACTGGCGCGCACGGCGGCATACGCCGAGGCGGGAGCCGACGGCATCTTCGTGCCCGGCCTTCTCGACCTGGACGTGCTGAGCACTCTCTGCGCCGAGTCGCCGCTGCCGGTCAACGCGATGGCCGTCGCAGGCGGACCGGGTGTCACCGAGCTCGCGCAGGCCGGGGTGCGCAGGATCAGCCTGGGCACCGCGCTGGCCCAGGCCGCCTACACCGCGGCCCGCCGAGCCGCCGCGGAACTGCTCGGCACGGGAGGTCTCACGGCACTGGACGGCTCACTCGACTTCGGCGAACTCGACGCCCTGTTCCGTCGTTGATCGAGGCAGGGAGGACGGCTCGGACGCCCACTGCTGACGTGGCAGGTGTCCGGACCTGGCCGACGTCCTCCGATCGCACGCGTCCTGGATGACGACAACGGCGAGATCGTCGCGTCCTGATCCGTGATGAACTCAGCCGAATGAGGCTGTACAAGACGCTGATGAGCGAGATGCTCGTCTACTGTTTCGTGGTCGTCGTGCTCACCGGCGCCTTCCTCGCGTTCTTCTATCCGTCGAGCGGCCAGGCGTTCTATGACGGCCCCTACGAGCCATTACGCGGCGCCGAGGTGAGCGCCGCCTACGCCGCGGAGGTGGAGATCGCCTTCGAGGCGCCTGGCGGTCGGCTCATGCGGCAGTTGCACCAGTGGTCATCGCTGCTCTTCCTGGTGGGGATCGTCCTGCCGTCACTCGGCGCCCGCTCGTCGATGCCGCGACCTCTTGGCGGCGAGCAAGGATCGCGCTTCGCGGTCGGGGTCACTCCTTCGATACGAGGCCGATGTCGAACTGCACCTCGACGTCGTCGCTCACCTTGAGCGCGCCGAAGAACGCCGAGTAGGGCCGGATCCCCCATCGGGACTGCGCCATGGCCGCCGAGCCGTGCACTCGATCCTCGGCGAGCGAGCCCTGTACCTGGATGGGCCGGGCGACGCCGAGCATGTCGAGGTCGCCCTCCACGCGGAACGACTCCGTACCTCCCGTGACTTGCGATGATCGGAAGGTGATCGTCGGGTAGCGCTCAGAGTGAAGGACCTTCTCTCGGATGATCTTTTCGATCTCCTCGCGATCGGAGCTCGTGAGAGGTTTGACGCCGCCGGTTCCTCCCTGGACTTCGAGCGACTCGGCGTCGACTTCGACGGTCACCGAGCAGCCGGCCGGGTCGGCGGGGTCGACGGTGGCATCGCCGCGCCAGCGGGTGACCGCGATGGTGAGATCATGGCCGGCCTTCGCGCCGAGCCCGGCACGCGTCGTCTTGACCAGGATCCGTCCAGACTCCGGTCCCAACGTGTAGCTACCAGCGGTGATGCCCACACTCCCAGGCTAACCCCACCGAAGGGCGCACGTACCGTCAGGCGTCCGGAGCCTTCATACGACCCTCCCGCGAGGGATGCGGCTCGACGGCGGGGTGTGGCTCAGACGGTCAGCACGAAGCGTCGGCAGACATGGACGCGTGCGAACCGCTCGCGCATGGACTGCTCTTCTCGCAGGTCGGCGTGCAGGAAGACCATCATCGGCCGTAGCCCTGGCCGTCGTTCGCCGATGGCTCGGTCCGGCTCGCCCGCGTCGGTGTAGTGGTTCGCGTAGACGTGGAGGTAGTGCTCGCTCTCGGTGAAGCCGCTGGTCCGATACCAGCGCAAGGTGTTCGGATCGTCTCTGGTCCATGCGTCCAGCGTCGGCACGCCGAGCGCGGTGACCCGGGTGAGGGCTTCGGAGAGGAGCGCGCGGCCGATGCCCTGGTGCTGGTGGTCGGGATGGACCGCGAGGGTGTCGATGGTCGCCAGTTCGCCGTCGACGGTGACGTCCATGAGCCCTATGACGCTTCCGCGTTCCTTGGCCGCGACGAGCTCGAAGCCCGGCGCGGGGATCGTGGGCTTGCTCTGCAGGACATCGTCGAAGTAGGCGGTGTTCAGGAAGGAGAGTGCCCGGCAGCGCAGCCAGGGGGTCTCGTCCGCGGGGTTGTACTCACGTATGGCATGGCTCACGGCTGTGATCCTCAATAGGTGTGGTGATGTCGGGATGGTGAGAGTCGCGGCGTTGGAAGACCATGGCGAAGATTCTTTGCGCCGGGCCGTATTCGGGCAAGCGGATTACCGGGCCGTCGGTGCCGCCGGAGGCTGACGGTGCCGGATCCTCAGCAGTTCCGGTCTTGACTGTGTCCAGTTCGATAGTGTTTGTGCGGTGGTTGAGGGGCACCAGGAGGCGGGAGAGGCGCGCGGGAAAGTCTCGGGGGCGGCGGAGCGGGAGCTGGTCCGGGCTGCGAGCCGCTATTCGGTCTGGTTGCGTTCGGCGACCGTCGTGCCCTGCGGCGTGTTCGGTGTGCTCGCGGCGCCAGGCGGGACCAGGCCGCAGACGGCCGTGCTGGCGATCCTCGCGATCGGCTGGTCCGTTCTTCGGCTCGTCCGGGCGGGGAACGGGACGGTGTCCAGGGCGTGGACGGTCGTCGCGGTCGACGTCGTGGTGCTCGCCGCGATGGGAGTCGGCCAGGCGGTGGCGGGTGGCCAGGACTCCGCCAGCTGGGTGTACGCCCTGATCTCGATCACGGCCGTGACGTACCCGTTCGAATGGTGCACCAGGCCGCTGGTGGGGAGTGGGCTGGCGGTCCTGGCGCTCGGCGCCTACGTCGCCGGCTCCGCCGTCGCGCATTCCGGTGACTGGTCGCCTGCGGTGCTGCCGGCGGTGCGGGTGCTGATGGAGGTCGCCCTGGCCAGGCTGTCCTATGTGCTGATCCGTTCCGAGGTGCGCGCGGTGGACAGGCTCACCGAGCGGGTGGCGGCACGGCGCAGGGAGGCCGCCGTCGCGGCGGCCAGGCGCGCGGTCGAGCGTGAGTACCTCGCCACACTGCACGACACGGCGAGCACGACCCTGCTGATGGTCGCGATGGGAACCCGCGAGGCCCACGATGACGTGCGCGAACGCGCCAGGCAGGACCTGAAGATGCTCACCGTGTCCTCGGGTCCGGACGCCGGTCGGGTCGACCTCGGCGCGCTGCTGGCCACGGCGACCCTGCATCCGGGGGTGCGCGTACGGCAGGACATCGGCGGGCTGCCGCCTGTGCCCGCGGCACCGGCGCTGGCCGTCTTCCACGGCGTCCGGGAGGCGCTGACCAACGTGAACCGGCACGCGGGGGTGGCCGAGGCCGCGTTGCGCGCGGAGGTCGACGAGCACGGCAGGATCGTGGTGGAGCTGCGGGACCGCGGTCGCGGCTTCGACCCCGAGCAGGTCGCCCCGCACCGGCGCGGGATCTCCGGCTCCATCGTCGAGCGGATGGCGGCCGCGGGCGGGCGGGTGCTCGTCGCCTCGGCGCCGGGCGAGGGCACCACACTGCGCTGGATGTGGCCACGTGATCAGGCTGCTTGAACGCGCTCGGGGAGGCCGACGGGCTTCGCGCGATGGATGTGGCCGCGTGCCCAGGGTGACCGAACGCGGGCGGAGGAGAGCTGCAGGGCAGATCGAGCGGCGGCTCCTGCGCGGTGTCCGGGGGTCGGTTCTGGCGGTGACCGCGGCCGTCCAGTTCGGTCTCTGCCTGCCGGAGCTTGTCAGGAGCAGCGCGCGCTACGACCCGTTGTGGCTGGAGGTAGCCGGGTTCGCCCTTCTGGTCGGGGTCACGCTGGTCGCCGCGGTCTTCGTGGTGCGCGGCCGGGGCGTTCCGCCCGCGGTGCGGTGGGTCTGCGTGGGCCTGGTGCTCGTCGCGGTCGTGGCGGCCTCCTCCGCGGCGCCTTCACACCGGATTCCGGACGCGGCCAACTGGTCCTTCGGCCTGGTCGGCTGGTACGGCGTGCTGCTGCTGTTCGACCTGCCGCTCGGGTATCTCGGCGCGTTCCTCGGCGCCAACCTCGCCCTGGCGGTGGTCCAGGCGGTCGTCGCGGACCTGCCCGGCCCCCGGACGATGGCGTCGATGGCGCTGTCGGCGGTGTCGATCTACGGGTTCCAGTTCGCGTTCGGCCTCGTGGTCCATGCCGTACGGCGCGTCGCCGTACGGGCGAGCGAGGCGGCGGAGGAAGAGGAGCGGATCCGCACGGAGGAGGCGGTGGCCGACCACACGCACCTCGACCATCAACGGCGTTACGCCGCGCTGCTCGGCACCACGGTCCCGTTGCTCGTCGGGCTGGGTTACGGCTCGCTCGATCCTTCGGACCAGGACACCAGGCGCCGGTGCGCGCACGAGGCGGCGAGGATGCGGCGCCTGTTCGCGGAGAGCGACGACGTGTCCGACCGATTGCTGCACGAGTTGCGTGCGGTCATCGACGTCGCGGAACGCCACGAGGTCACCGTGCAGCTCGCGGTGCGGGGCGAGCCGACGGACCTGCCGAAGGAGGTGCGGCGAGAGCTCATCGACGCGGTGACGGCCGTGCTCTCCGCGGCTTCGTCGGCCGCCGTCGCCACACCGGAGCAGGTCCGGGTGACGGTGGTTCGCACGCCGGAGCAGGTTCGGGTCAGCGCGGTCGGGGACGTCCAGGGGGAGCCGCCTCCGGAGTTCGAGTTCAGGCATGTCGAGGTCAATCGTGTGGCGAAGGGGAACCGACTGTGGGTGGAGACGGTGTGGCGGCTGGGGACACCATCACGGTCGCGCTGATCGACGACCATCCGGCCGTCCTCGCGGGCGTGCGGTACTGGTACGCGACGGCCGACCCGCCGATCGAGGTCGTCGCGGCCGGTGCCACGCCGAAGGCCGCATGGCTGCCGCCAGGGGATTCGGCCGCGGTGGTGGTGCTCGACCTGCATCTGGCGGGCGGGCCGCCGGCGTTCGGCGACCTGCGCTGCCTGGTCGACGCGGGCAGGCAGGTCATCGTCTACACGATGCGCGACGACGAGCACACGGCGTTGACGTGCATGGACATCGGCGCGTTCAGCTACCTCACGAAGGCCGAGGGAGAGGAGCACCTGGTCGCGGCCACGGTCGCGGCCGCCGACGACCGGCCGTACACGCCGCCGGCGCTGGCGGGGGCGTTCGGCGCGAACAGGGCGGCGGAACGCCCGCAGCTGTCCGTTCGCGAGGAGGAGGTGCTGATCGAGTGGTTCCAGTGCGAGTCGAAGGAGCTCGTCGCCGAGAGGCTGGGCATCACGCCGCGAACCGTCAACTCCTACCTGGACCGGGTGCGGATCAAGTACGCGAACGTCGGCAGGGAGGCCAGGACGAAGGCCAAGCTCGTCGCCAGGGCCATCCAGGACGGGCTCGTGCGGGTCGACGATCTGTGACCTTCGCGGTTTTGTGGGTCGAACAGCCGTCACGCCGGTCAACCGGCTCTCCCTAACGTGGTGGCGGGTGGCACCCGCTTGCCGGGTGCCGTCATACCCGCATTCCTCCAGCCCCGGCGCACGTCGGTGCCGACGGGGCGACACGAGCACACACGAGAAGATTCGGAGTCTGGGCTGTGAAGCGAGTTTCGATGCGCTCACTCAAGGGGGCGGCCGCGCGCGGCCTGGGGACGAGCGCGGTCCTGGCCGCGGCACTGGCGCTGCCGTTGTCGTTCGCGCCGGCGGCCGGCGCCGCCACGGCCGACAGGACGGACGACAGGTTGAGCGCAGGGGAGATCCTCAAGCCGTCTGAGTCGGTGAAGTCGGACAACGGTCAGTACAAGCTGATCCAGCAGGCACAGGGCAACCTCGTCCTCTACGGCCCGGGCGGCAATGCCCTCTGGAGTTCGCCCGCGTCGGGTTCCCCCGCGTACGCGACGATGCAGCGGGAGGGCAACCTGGTCATCTACAACGCCCTGAACAAGCCGCTGTGGAGCACGAACACCGCGGGCAACGCGGGCGCCTACCTCACCGTGCAGGATGACGGGAACCTCGTCATCTACTCCGCCGACAACAGGTTCCTGTGGTCGCGCCACGCCTACGTCGGGTCGCTGCCTTCCGGGCACACCCTCAAGGCCGGACAGTGGGTCCAGTCCGAGAACGGCCAGTATCAGCTCGTCATGCAGAAGGAGGGCAACCTGGTCCTCTACACCAAGGACCACAAGGCCAGGTGGACGACGCCGACGGCGGACGCCCCCGGTGCGAAGGCCACGATGCAGAAGGAAGGCAACCTGGTCATCTACAGCTCCTCCGGCAAGGGGGTCTGGACCAGCCCGACCGCGGGCAATCCCGGCGCCTACCTGGCCGTCCAGGACGAGGGCAACGTGGTGATCTACTCCAAGGACGACAAGCCTCTCTGGTCGCCCAAGCAGACCGGCTGACCAGGGCCCTGACGTCGCGGACCGCCGGGGAGGGGTGACCGGCGGTCCGCGACGCGCCCGTGGCCGGCGGTGCGGTACGGCGACAGCGCCACCGGCCCAGCCTGTTGGCCACTGGCCAATAGGCTGGGGCCGTGAAACCCCGACGGCGCAGGCGCAGTCCTGAGGAAGCTCGCGCGGAGCTGCTGGCCGCGGCGGCACGGTTGATCGGGGAGCGGGGACCGGACAACGTCACGCTGAGACAGATCGCCGAGGCCGTCGGTGTCGCCCATGGATTGGTGACCCACTATTTCGGTACCTATGCTGCTCTGGTCCGCGAGGTGCTGGTGTCCGAGGACAAGCGGATCCAGGAGCGGATCCATGACCGCATCCAGGCCGAGCGGGGTGTTCCGACCGCGGCGGGGATCATGGGCGTGGTGTTCGACACCCTGGCGGACGAGCGTTACCTGCGGTTGTTCGTCTGGGCCGAGATGCACGCCGACTACCAGGGCGCCGTACGGCCGGACCTGCGGGAGCTGATCGACGCGATCGAGGCGGGGATCCGGTCCGCGCTGGCGGGTCGGCCGGTTCCGAGCAGGTCCCGCATCGAGGCGGTGGCGTTGATGGGGGTGTCGGCGGCGTACGGGTTCGCCATCGGCAGGCGATCGTGGCTGACGGGCATGGGGCATGATCCTGACGACCCGGCGCACGAGGCGGAGTTCCGTGCGCAGCTGACCGCGATGCTGGCTTCGCACATGGTGGAGGAGTCCGGGTTGGAGCCCGCCGAATGATTCCCACCGGGTAGCAACCATGGAATGAACATGCCGGCGGTGATCTCGTCGCTCATCGTGGTGCCCGGCATGGCCAGGCACTGACAACGGGTGACCCTCCGTCCGCCGTGACGGCCGCCGGCAGGTAAAGCCGCCCGGCGGCCATGGCAAAGGATCGCGTGTTTGCCGGGTCGGGCCTCGGCCCGGCCTGGCAGCGTCCTACGCGGCTGCCACGGCGATGAGCGATGGAGGGGCAGATGCGTCTTGTCGGGGGAGAAGAGCAGTTCGACCGCCTGCTCGCGGCTGCGAGGGCCTACTGGGACAGGCGTCCCTCCAGGTCCGGGAGCTGTGTGGTGGCCGAGGCCATGCACCAGGACATCCGGGTGGTCGTCCGCAACCTGCTGCTCGCCAACGCGATCTGCGATCTGACCTCCTCCCGGCTCGTCGTCCTCACCGGCACCGACCGCGAGTGGCGGCGGGCGCTCTGGGAGGAGTTCGAAGTCGAGCGGGTACGGCGGCTCGCGCAGGCGTTCGGCGCCGCGGAGATCGTCGACGTGCACGGCCTCGCCGACCGGCGGCTCGCCGAGCAGGGCGACACCCCCTCCGAGAGGGTCGGCAGGGCCATGCTCGACGCGCTGGAGACGGCGACGCTGGTCCGGCTCGACCGCGTGCCCCGGCTGCCGGACGTCGAGGACGAGCACCACCACGCGCGGCGTGCCCGTACCAGGGCCTTCTCCGCGGTCTACGACCGGCTGTTCACCGAGCTGGCGCCCGCGGCCCTGGTCACCAGCCACGTCGACTACGACCAGTGGGGGCTGGCCGTCGAGACGGCGATGCGCATGGACATCCCTGTCGTGCACGCCCAGAGCACAGGGTCGTTGAAGGCGTACACGCTCTTCCCCGAGGCGCGGCAGGGGACGGGCACCTTCCGCGAGGAGCTCACCCGCGAGGTCGCCCGCTACTTCGACGAGCACGTCTGGCCGCACAGGGACGCCATCATGCCGAGCGCCGAGCTGGTGGCGTGGCGCGCCAAGGAGAACCTGGGCAGGCCGAGCTGGTGGCGGGCCGGCAACATCAGCTCCTTCGAGGTCCGCACGGAGACCGAACGCCGGCAGATCCGGCAGCACGGCTGCGACCGGTTCGGCATCGATCCTGACCGCCCCGTCTTCACGGTGTTCAACCACGCCGTCTCCGACGCGGTCGGGACGAATCTCGAAGTGTTCGAGGATCTGGCGGAATGGTTCGAGGAGACGGCCGCGTTCGCCGCAGGCGAGGAGTCGGTGAACTGGCTCCTCCTCGACCATCCGAACCAGCATCGCTACGACACCACCGGCCACTTCGCCTCCGTCGCCGCACGCCATGCCGGGCGCTCGCACCTGGTCTTCGCGCCGAGCCTGTCGCTGTCGAAGAACATGCTCTGGAGCATGACCGACCTGGGCGTCACGGTCCGCGGCAGCGTCTCCAACGAACTGCCCGCCTTCGGCATCCCCGTCATCCAGGCAGGCTGGTCGGAGTGGAGCGGCTGCGGCCTGTCGCATGTGGCCGAGACCCGCTCCGACTACTGGCGGCTGCTCGCCGAGGCCGTCACCCGCCATCTCAAGGGCGAGTCCATGCTGGGGCCCGAACAGCGGGAGCGCGCCCGGCTGTGGCTGTGGCTGTACCGCAGCGGGGCCGACGTGCCCTCGCCGCTGCTGCCCCACTGGGAGATGGGGGACGGCGAGGACTACCTGCGCGCGCTCGCCGTCGCGATGCGGCACGTGGAGCGCGACGGCGACCCCCTGCACACCGCGGTGCGCCGCATGTGGGAACGGCGCGAACCGCTGCTGAGCCGGCTCGACTTCCGGGATCCAGAGGGGCTCGCCGCGGCCCTGACCACGTCGAGGAGCGCGTCATGACCACACTCCTGCACGGCCCGGCCACCGCGTTCGACGAGCCCGTCGTCGCGCTGTCGCCGCCGGCCGAGCTGTTCAACGGGCGGGCGGCGGCGCTGCAGGTGACCGACCTGTTCCACCGCGGCGACCACATCATGGGCCGGTTCGAGGGCTCGGGGCTCGTGGGGTTCAAGGTGGCCGCGGGGGGCCGCCGTCTGCGCGTCAAGGTGGTGCTGTCGGTGGACGCCACCTCCGTGCCCGGCTGGCATCTGCCCGAAGGCCCAGGCGAGGTCAGGGCAGCGCACCTCCCGCCGCGCCTCCTGCAGGTCCGCGCCCAGGGACGGGTGCGGCAGTGCGTGCTGCTGAAGGGCGGCAAGGGCACCATGAGCGCCCGGGTCGTCTTCGACCTGATGCCCGAGGAGGTGCCCGACGACGGCCTGGTCTGCGTGGAGGTCCTGGACATCGCCGAAGGCCGCGACGTCTCCCGCGAGGTGCGCGACGCGATGGCGGGCACGATCATGGACGGCGGCGCCGCCGGCGTGCGCATCGACAGGGTGGCCTTCGAGGAGTGCCCCGACGGGGCCAAGACGCCGCTGGGGGAGGCCATGGACGGCGCCCGCTGTGAGGTCGTCTCGCTCGTCAGCTCGGGCGGCCTGGCTCACCTGAACCGGCGCGGCACCCGCCCGCTGCGTACCGGCCTGTTCGTGGTGAATCCCGTCCCGCCGGGCGTCTTCGGCTCGGGCGGACGGCTGACCGTCCGGCTCGGCAGCAGGGCCGACACCAGCGCCAACAGGCCCGCCACGGCCAGGGACCGCGCGCTGATGCGCAGGGCCCTGCTGCGGGTCGGCGGCGAGGCGAAGCGGGTACGGCACGCCGCCCGCGAGGCCATGTGCTCGGCCGCGCCGTACGTGGAGGGGGTCATGAGCGTCCAGGACGGCGGTCTGACCAGGCCCGTCAGGTCCACGGACGGCAACACCCTGGAGCTGGACCTGCCCGCTCCCGTGGCATCGCCCCTGCTCGTCGTCGTCGCCCCGAGGGAGGGCGCCGTGCCCACGCTCGTCTCGGCGAGCTGGACTCCCTGACGTCCCGCGTGGGGGTCCGTGCTGGCTCGGTGGCGTTGCGCCGCTACGGGGAGTTTTCGCCCGGACCCTTCCTTCAGAAACCCCTATAAATCCGGGCTTGTCGGCGGTTGTCGGACTCGGGAAGGATGCCTAGTGGCGGACGGCGACCCCGTCCGGCACCAGGCTTCAGCTCGGACAAAGGACGCCGGATGACCCATGCCAGTCGGCCGACGGACCACCAGCGGATGGTGGCGGAACTCGTGGAACGGCGGCTGGGCCGCCCCCTCGATCCCGACCTGAACTTCTTCGAGGCGGGGCTGGACTCTTTGTCCCTGGTCGAGCTGCACGACGAGATCACCACCACCCTCGGCGTCGACCTGCCGGCCACCGCGCTGTTCACCCACCCGAACCTGGTCGCGCTCGGCCGCCTGATCGCGCAGGGCAGCGCGCCCGCGCGGGCAGACACCGGCAGGCGCAGGCCGGTCACCGGCAGCCGTCGCGACATCCGTGCCCGCCTCAGGGAGGACGGCCGGTGACCACTCCCCAGACGGAACCCGGCCCCTTATCCGAAGCGCCGGGCGGCGCGCCGGAGGTCGGGCCCGAGCTTGAGGAGAGGCCGGTCGCGGTCATCGCCCAGGGCCGGTTCGCCGCGCAGGGCGATGCCGTCGAAGAGGCGGGGCACGATCCGGCGGCGCAGGTCGTCGGCGCGTTCGACGGGGTGCGCAAGGCGTGCGCAGCGCTGCTGGCGGGGGAGTGCGAGCTGGCCGTCACCGACGGCGCGGAGGTCCCCTCGCTCACCGGAACCCTGGTGCTGCGCCTGCTCGACCGGGCGCTGCTCGACGGCGACACCGTGCACCGGGTCATCTGGCCCGACGACCTGGCGGTCGAGGACGGCTATCCCCCCGTGCACGTCCCCGCCGGCGCTGGGCCCCGCGTGGTGGTGTGGTCCGGCCGCACCCCGCAGGAGGCTGACGCGGTACGGCGGAGCCTGGCGGGCTTCTTCGCGGGGCTGCGCGAGGACCTGTTCGCCGACGCCGTCGGCACCCTGCAGCGCGGCAGGGCCGTGCACGCGGTGCGCGGAGCGGTGGTCTGCGAGAGCGCGGCCGAGGCCGCGGCGGCCCTGACGGCCGAGGACTCCTCCTCCGGCGCCTCCCGCTCCACCCCGCTCCGCCCGGCACAGGACGGCTCCGATCCGGCCGTCGTCCCCGGTGCGGTGCCGGCGGAGCTGGCGGCGGCGCTGTACGGCGTGGAGCGCGTCTTCACCGAGGCCGTGGACGTCTGCGCGGAGGCCTTCGAAAGGCACGGCCACGACCTGCCCGCGGACTGGACCGGCGACGCGGCGGCCTTCACCTCCGCCTACGCGCTGACGGCCACGCTCGCCGACTGGGGTGTCGCACGGGAGCCCACCCGCCCGCTCGACGAGCTCGTCGCCGAGGTGGTGCGAGGAGCCGGTGCCCACCGGCAGGGGGCCACCCCCGAGGAGGGCACGGGGTGGGGGCGGGACCGGCGGGAGTTCATGGCGGCCGTCGCGCGGCTCTGGGTGGCCGGGGCGCCGGTGGACTGGGCGGCTCTCGAGCCGGACCATCCGCTCCAGCGCATCCCCATCCCCCGGCCCGGTGACGAGTTGCCACCCTCGATGGAGCCCACGCGGCCGCTCACCGCCGTGCCGTACTCCTTCTGGGTCCTGGAACAGCTCGCCCCGGCCAGCGGTGTCTCCAACCTGGCCGTCGCGTTCAGGACGCGCGAGCCGCTTCGCCGCCTGCCGCTGCAGATCGCGGTGAACCGGCTGGTCAAGCGGCATCCGGCGCTCCGGCTCAGGTTCCCCGTCGTGGGCGGGGCGCCGGTCAGGCATCTCACCGCCCCGCAGGACGCGCAGCTCAAGCTCGTGACCAGGCCCACGACAGAGGAGACGCTGGTCGCCGACCTGCAGAGCTTCCTGGACGAGCCGTTCGACCTGGGCCGCGACCTGCTGGTCAGGGCAGGCCACTTCACTCTCCCCGACGGCGGGGGCAGCGTCGTCTGCCTGGTCGGCCACCACATCGTCATCGACGCCCACTCCATGCAGCTGCTGGTGGAGGAACTCGGCCGCTTCTACGACAGCCAGACGGGCCACGACCCGCTACCCGCCGAGCTGACCGGCACCGCTCCGATGCTGGAGCCTGGCACGCCGTCGCAGGAGTCGCTGGACTACTGGCTGGAGCGGCTCGACGGGGCCGACCCGGCCGCCATGGTGCTGCCGGGCAGCAGGCACTCCCCGTCCAGCCCGACCTTCGCGGGGCACACCTGCTCGTGGCAGGTCGACGAGGAGACCGTGCGGGCCCTCGAGGAGCTCAGGACGAGGCTGCGGACCACGGGCAACATCGTGCTCGCCACCGCGTTCCTGCTGACGTTGCGCGGCCACGGGGCCGGGCCCGACCTGGTGGTGGGCATGCCGGTCAGCACCAGGACCGCGGCTGGGCGCGGGCACGTCGGCTACGGCGTCAGCACGCTGCCGCTGCGCGTGCGCGCCGAACTGGACGAGGACTTCGGCCAGGTCGCCAGGCGGGTCGAGGAGACGTGGGCGGAAGGCGTCGAGCACGCCGACGCGTCCGTGGAGGCGGTGCTGACCCGCAGGGGGCACGGCACCGACGACTGGCGGGTGCCGCTGTTCCGGCACATGTTCAACTACCGGCCGTGGAGCGACGAGCAGGTGCGCATCCGCGGCGAGGTGCCCGGCTACATCGAGGACCTGTTCGACCGCAGCCGTCTCGACCTGCAGGTCGTCGCCGTGCAGGAGCCCGGCAGGCTGACGATCAGGGCGTGGCACAGCACCGAGGTGCACGACGAGGCCGAGATCGAGGCGTTCGCGGCCCGGATGGCGTCCGTGCTGCGGCAGGCGGCCGCGGGATCGGTGGCCGACGTGCTGTCCCCCGCGGACCGCGCGGTGCTCGACCGGGTCAACGACACCGCGCGCGCGTGGCCTGAACCGCTGCTGTCGAGGATCGGATCGCACAGAGCTGTCGCGCGCGAGGGCTCGGCCGACGAGCGTGCCGGCCGGACGGTCGCCGTCCGTGAGGGCGCGCGGGAGGTCACCTACGACGAGTTGCTCGGCCGCGCCGCCGCCGTCCGGGAGCTCCTCGACGCGCACGGTGTACGGCCGGGCGACCTCGTCGCGCTGGGCCTGGACCGCTCGGCCGACCTGGTGGCCGCCGTGCTCGGGACCTGGCAGGCCGGGGCGGCGTTCCTGCCGCTGGACGTCCGCCAGCCGGAGATGCGCCTGTCGTACCAGGTGTCCGACTCCGGCGCCCGCCTGGTGATCACCGGTGTGGACGAGCCGGAGTGGGCGGGGGCCACGCCCGTGGTGACGATGCCGGAAGGCCAGGCCGTATCCAGGGAGCCCGAGCGGGGAGAGATCGCGTACGTGATCTACACCTCGGGCTCCACCGGCAGGCCGAAGGGCGTCCAGGTCACCCACGCCAACCTGACGAACCTCGTGCTCGACTTCGCGGGCCGGCTGGGCGAGCCCCGGTCGGCGCTCTGGTCCACCACCCCCTCCTTCGACATCTCCTGGCTCGAGCTGCTGGTGCCGCTGGCGGGCGGCGGCACGGTCGTGGTGGCCTCGGACGAGGACCAGCTGCAGCCCCGCAGGTTCCTGGAGCTGGCGGGGACGGTCGAGGTCGTGCAGGCCACGCCGACCGCCTGGCGGCTCGTCGTGCCGGAGGCGGGGCGGGAGCTGGCCGGGCGCACGGTCCTGTGCGGCGGCGAGCCGATGCCCGCCGCGCTGGCCAGGGACCTGCTCGCGCTCGGCTGCCGGGTCTTCAACGTGTACGGGCCCACGGAGACCACCATCTGGTCCACCGCCGCCGAGCTGCTGGAGCCGCCGGGCGACCCGGTGCCCGCCGGGGCGCCGCTGGCCAACACCAGGATCTTCGTCCTCGACGCTGACGGTCGCGAGAGGCCGCCCGGCGTGCCGGGAGAGCTGTGCGTCGCGGGCGACGGGGTGAGCGCCGGCTACCTCAACCGGCCGGAGCTGACCGAGGAACGCTTCGGGCGGCACGAGCGGTACGGCCGCTTCTACCGCACCGGCGACCGGGCACGGATCCGCCACGACGGGGTCCTGGAGCTGCTGGGCCGCGACGACAGGCAGGTCAAGCTCCGCGGGCACCGCATCGAGCTGGGCGAGGTCGAGGCGGTCCTGCACGAGCACGAGGCGGTCCGCGTGGCCGCCGTCGTCCTCGACGGCGACCCCCAGACCGACGGCCGGCTGGTGGCCTTCGTGGAGGGCGCCCGCGAGGACCTGCGCGAGGAGCTCTGGCGCTTCGCCAGGACGCGGCTGCCCGACTACGCGGTGCCCACCGGGTACGTCTTCGCCGACCGCCTGCCGACCACCGCCAACGGGAAGATCGCCTACCTGGAGCTGGCGGTGCCGGAGGAGGATCGCGGCACGCCGTCCGAGTCGGGCGACGGGCTCGTCAGGCAGGTCGTGGCGCTCTGGCGGGACGCGCTTGAGCGCCCCGGCCTCGGCCCGCACGACAACTTCTTCCTCAACGGCGGCCACTCCGTGCTCGCGGTCCGCCTGATCGCCCCGCTCGAGGAACTGGCCGGCCGTTCTCTCTCGGTCAGGGCGGTGTTCGACCACCCGACCGCCGCCGAGCTGGCCGCCCATCTGGGAGGCACCCGATGACGCCATGGTTCGTCCAGCTCAAGGAGGGCGAGCGGGCGCTCATCACCTTCCCGCACGCCGGTGGGGGACCAGCCTCGCTCAACGAGCTCGCCGCCCACCTCCCGCCCGAGGTGGGCCTGTGGGCGGTGAACCTGCCGGGCCGCCAGGCCAGGCTCGCCGAAGCGCCGCGCACCGACCTCGAAGGGCTGGTCGACGACCTGGCCCGCGATCTGCTGGCGCGGCACGAGCCGTACACGCTGTTCGGGTACTGCAGCGGCGCGCTGCTGGCCTACCTCGTCTGCCGCCGCGTGGTGGAGCTGGGCGGCGCGCCCGAGCGGCTGGTCGTGGCCTCGTTCGCGGCGCCGGACGTCACGCCGCTGCTGCGCCGGCTGCCCTCGCTGCCGTCGTGGCTGTTCTGGGAGCAGCTGATCGAGCTCGGCGGGGTCCCGCCGGAGCTGGCCGAGCGGGAGGCGCTCTGGCCCGTGCTGGAGCCGGCGCTGCGCGCCGACTTCGGGCTGCTCGCCGGCTACCACCACAGGCCTGCGCCGCCGCTGCCCACCCCCGTCACGGTCCTGTACGGCGCGCGGGACGGCTCCCTGAGCAGGGGCGGCCTGCTGGGCTGGCGCAGGCACAGCGCGAGCAGGCCGGTGCTGCGCGCGCTCGACACCACCCACTGGCTGGCGGAGGAGGCCCCTGGGCCGCTGGCGGCCGCGATCGTTGAGGAGATGGGATGCGCCTCGGTTACAGCATGAGCTACTGGGGTGGCGCGGGGCTCGGCCCCGCCGACCACCTCGCGCTGGTACGGGAGGCGGAGGCGCTCGGCTACGAGTCGGTGTGGGCGGCCGAGACGTACGGCACCGACCCGGCCAGCCTGATGGCCTGGATCGCGGGCCAGACCGAGCGGATCGCGCTCGGCACCGGCGTGCTGCAGATGTCCGGGCGCAAGCCGGTCGTCGCGGCCATGACCGCGGCCACCATCGACCAGGTGTCCGGCGGCCGGGCCAGGCTCGGCGTCGGTGTGTCGGGGCCGCAGGTGGTGGAGGGCTGGCACGGGGAGCGCTTCGACCGGCCGCTGGCCCGCGCCCGCGACTACCTGGAGGTCGTGCGCCTGGCCCTCGGCGGCGCCCCTGTGAGCTACCGAGGTGAGACGCTCACGCTGCCGCTGGACGACAGCGAGGGCAAGGAACTGTCGCTGGCCGTCTCGCCGGTGCAGGAGCGGCTGCCGGTGTACCTGGCGGCGATGGGCCCGAAGACGATCGCGCTCGCGGGGGAGCTGGCCGACGGCTGGCTGGCCATCCACTTCCCCCCTGAACACCTGGCCGCGATGCGGGTGCACCTCAAGGGCCGCGACATCGACGTCGCGCCGATGCTGCTCACGCTCGTCGAGGAGGACCAGGATCTTGCCTACGACATGATGCGGCCGATGCTGGCCCTCTACCTCGGTGGCATGGGCTCGCGGCGCACCAACTTCTACAACCGGCTGGCCGCCTCGCTCGGCTTCGAGAAGGAGGCGGCCCAACTGCAGGAGGCGTTCCTGGACGGACGGCAGGGCGAGGCCATGGCCATGCTGCCGGACGCGCTCATCGACGCCATGACCCTGTGCGGCCCGGCCGGCAAGCTGCGCGAGCGGGTCGCCGCCTACCGCGAGGCGGGCGCCACCAGCCTGATCGTCGGCCTGGTCACGCCCACCCGGCGGCTGCGCAGCCGGCAGCTGAGGCTCATTGCCCAGCTGGTTCGGGCATCTGCTTGAGCTTGGCCAGCGGCGACCACGCCATCGCGGCGATCGGCACCAGCGCGCCGATCGTGATGACCACCCACAGCGCCGGCCTGATCCCCGCCACCCCGGCCAGCAGGCCGGCGCCCAGCGCGCCCAGCGGCGCGGGGATCAGGCCGAGCGAGTAGATCGAGGCCACCACGCGCCCCTGCAGCTGCGGCGGGGTGATGGTCTGCACGAGCGTGGTGTTGGTGACGAAGAAGACCTGCGCGGTGACGCCGCTGACGACCTGCGCGGCGACCAGCATGGCCACCTTCAGCCAGATCTCGCCGGTGGCCAGCGGGATGAGGAAGAGCGCCACGTTGCCGTACACCATGGACCAGACCAGCACGCCGCCGACGGAGTAGCGCTTCATCACGCGCACCGCGAGCAGCGCCCCGATGATGGCGCCCACACCCCCGCCGGCCAGGATGCCGCCGAACCAGGCGGCGGGCACGCCCAGCTCGCGGATCACGTACAGCGCGTAGATGGAGTTCATCGCGCCCAGGATGAACAGCGAGAACACCGCCGAGGAGATCGCCAGCGGGCGGATCAGCGGGTGCTTCATCACCCACAGGATCCCTTCCCAGATGGCCTTGTGGATCTGGCGTGCCGTGGTGTCGTCGGCCTCCGGCCGCGACTCGGGCCGCTTGATCAGCGCGACCGCGATGGCGGAGGCCAGGTAGGAGACCGCGTCGACGATCAGCAGCACGGGCGCGGCGATCACCTTCAGCAGCGCCGCGGCGATGCCGGGGCCGACGGTGTTGGCCAGCGACTCGGTCAGCTGCAGCTTGGAGTTGCCCTCGAGGAAGTTCTCCATGGGCACAAGGAACGGGAAGTAGCTGCGGTAGGCGACCTGGAACATGGTCCCGAGCAGCCCGATCAGGAAGATCACGACGTACAGCCAGACGAGCGTGAGCATGTCCGCGAACCAGGCGATCGGGATCAGCATGAGCAGCACGAAGCGCGCCACGTCGGTCCAGATCAGGATGGGCCGCTTGCGCACCCGGTCGGCGAGCACCCCGAACAGCAGGAACAGCACCATCGGCGCCCGCAGCAGGAAGCCGACCACGCCCATCTCCTGCGGAGTGGCGTTCAGCACGGTGACCGCGATGACGGGGATCGCGAAGTAGGTGACGTACGAGCCGAGCTGCGACAGGCTCTGCCCGGCCCATAGCCGCAGGAAGTCGGCGTTGCGCCACAGGGTGGACTGCTCACTGGTGGGGGATGCCATGGTCCATCCACTTTCTGATATCCGCGGCCGCACCGGCGACCAGGGGTTCGTACAGGATCGGGACGCGCTCCTCGGGGATCGGCGCGTGCGCGAGCCGGCCCTTGACGACGGAGGGCCACTCGCCGTCTTCGGGCGTGGGCGCGAAGAGCGCGACGTCGCCGTCGTAGGGCTCGTGGCGGAATCCGCCGACGGCGTGCGCGTTGGCCCGGAAGACCGCCAGGTAGCGGCGGGCCTGCTCGACGTCGGCGGTGTCGGGGGCCAGCCGGTTCGCGGCCGACGCCGCGCCCATGACGGCCAGCAACCGCTCCTCGGGGGGCAGATCAGCCAGCCGTTCGGGATCGAGCCCCAGGGTCTCCTCGGGGCCGCCCGCGAGCGCGTGGAAGAGCAGGACGGTGTCGTCCTCCAGCGAGGCGGGAGCCACCGGCTCCTCGGCGTTGGCGTACATCAGCACGACGAGCGGGACCTCCTCGCCGCGCTCACGCAGCCGCCGGGCGACCTCGAGGGCGATGTTCCCGCCGATGCAGAAGCCGCCCAGCACGTACGGCCCCCGCGGGCGGACGGCGAGCACGTCGTCCACATAGGCGTCGGCCATGTCGGCGAGCGAGGTGTGCGGCTCCTCACCGGCCGCCAGGCCGCGCGCGGCGATCGCGTACACCGGCTGGTCGGGGCCGAGCCTGCGGGCCAGGGGGTGGTAGCGGAACACCTGGCCGCCCAGCGCGTGGATGAGGAAGATCGGCGTCCTGTCGCCCTTCGCGTTGAGCGGCACGACCCTGCTCGCGGGGGCCAGGTCCTCGGGCTGCCTGAGCACGTCGGCCAGCTCGTGGACGGTGGGAGCGGCCAGCACGGCGGCCACCGGCAGGTTCCTGCCGAGCTCGTGCCTGATGCGGGCGGCCAGCCTGAGCGCGCTGAGCGAGTGGCCGCCGAGCTCGAAGAAGTCGTCGAGCGCGCCCACCGCTGTCACGTCCAGGACCTCTTCGTACAGCACGGCCAGGCGGGCCTCGATCTCGTCGCGCGGCGGGACGTACGGCCGGCCGCTCGCGGGTTCGGGCGCGGGCAGCGCGGCCCTGTCGAGCTTGCCGCTGGTGGTGAGAGGGAGAGCGTCGAGCGTCACCCAGACCCGCGGGATCAGATGGTCGGGAAGCCTGGAGCGCAGCCGCTCGCGCAGGTCGGGGTCGGGCTCGCCGACCACGTAGGCCACCAGGTACTGGTCGTGCGCCGTCACCGCGGCGTCGAGGATCGACGGCTCGGCCCGCAGGACCGCCTCGACCTCCCCCG